>UQXG01000062.1 GCA_900544945.1 uncultured Eubacteriales bacterium
GCAATCCTGCGGCCTAATAAAACGCTTTTAAGCGTTTTATTAAAAACTCGTATAATAAACCCAAAAGGAGGAATTCTATGTTGGATACGCTGCTTACTTCCCTGTCCGGAAGCCTGTTTTTCAAAAAGCTCATGGGCACGGTGCTGATTCTTGTAATCGGGGTGCTGGTCATTCGGGTTATCATGCGTCTCATTACCGCGGCTCTGGAAAAATCCCACCTGGAAAAGGCGGCCCACAGTCTGATTCTCTCTCTGGCGAGAGCCGCCATGTATGTCCTGCTGTTCCTCATTGCCGCATCCCAGATGGGCATCGATGTGTCCAGCATTGTGGCGCTGGCCAGCGTCCTGACCTTGGCGCTTTCGCTGGCACTTCAGAACATGGTGTCCAACCTCATCGGCGGCTTTGTGATTCTGTACACCCACCCCTTCCACAGCGGCGACTATGTGGAAATCGCCGGTCAGGGAGGCACGGTAAAGGAAATCAGCATGACTTACACCGTGCTGGCAACGCCGGACAACCGGATTATTTCCATTCCCAACAGCGCGGTAGCCGCCGCCCAGGTCGTGAACTATTCCAGCGCGGACAGCCGCCGGGTGGAGCTGACGGTGACGGCTTCCTACGACGCGCCCACCCAGAAGGTGCTGGACGCTCTGGTGCTGGCGGGCACCGTGGACAACGCCCTGCTGAATCCGGCGCCTTCCGCGGTGATCGTCAGCTATGACGACAGTGCCATCCGCTACAGCCTGCGGATCTGGGTGAAGCCCGAGGACTACTGGGACGTGTATTTCCAGGTGAATCAGCGGATCAAGGATGTCTTCGACCAGCAGGGCATTGAGATGACTTATCCCCACCTGAACGTGCATCTTGATAAATGAAAAATGCGGGCGGCCAGAGTGGCCGTCCGCCGCAGCGCGTCAAAAAAGTCCGAAAGATACGGTGTCATTCCGAACCAGTGGTGCTCCGCGCAGCGAATTAAAATAGTGATGATTGCCAGTGGCAATCATACCGTAATATATCGCAGACTGGTGTGGGAATCCCCCGGTTGAACGTAAAAGCTACTGGTTTAGGATTGAAAATATTTGAATATCAGGGGGATTGCCACGCCAGTGTGAGCACTGGCTCGCAATGACATGGTTCTTTGACAATCTTGCGGGCGGCCAATGACCGCCCGCTATTTTTGTTACAGTACTGCAAGCACCGCCAAGATCGCAATGCCCGGCAGACCCAGCACACCGGACACCAGCACGGTGACGGCGTTGATGGGGAAGAAAATCCCCGTAAAGCCAGAGACACTGTTCAGAAGCCACAGGCACACAAAGCCGCAGGCGCAGTGAATGGCGATTTTGAAGCCCAGCTTCAGGGGCATCAGCAGCAGCCGGATGAGCACAATGGCTAAAACGGCGGGAATCAGCAATGTGACAAATGTTTCCATGGGAACCTCCGTATGAATGTGGGCTTTTTGCAAATACTAGCTCCGGACAGCAAGAAACAGAAATTTTGTGACGACGGAATCTCTGCTACATTGTCTGTCAAGTGTGTCGCCGACAAGCGCAGCGGTGTGACGCGAGAAAGGGAAGACAGGGAACGGTCTTCCCGGTACATTATGGCGGAAATTTCCTCTTATTAAACGGAAAAGCTCAGGGCTTCCGCTGCTTGCAGGCGTAGAGATAGGCGTTCTGGTAGTCCTTCAGCTCCCGGTAGCAAAGCTCCAGCCGGGGGATAACCTGCTCCGGGTAGGTTCCCTCGGCCGATTTCAGCCAGGAAACCGCATCGGCGTATTCCCCAAGAGCCATGCAGGCCTTCCCCCGAAGAAGCAGCCATCGGGGTGTGGTCTGAATCTCGGCGGCATCCAGCAGCCGGGCGGCTCGGCGGGGATTGTCGCCGGTAAGCGCCGCCTCAGCCCGAAGCATCAGCTCCTCGTCCAGGCTGGGCAGCTGAGCCGCGGCCTTTGACCGGCCGGGCACCCGGCTCAGCAGCAGAAGCCGCCGCCGCTCCAGCGCCTGAGCGCAGTAGCAGCCTGGGATTTCCAGACTTTCCAGCAGGCTTCCGGCGTAGGAGGTTTTGCCCTGCTCCAGAGCCTGCTCCGCCTGCCCCAGCCGGGAGAGCACCCATAGGAGCGCCTTTTCCCGGTCATACACCGGGTCGGGGGAGCGGTAGCTCTCCAGTGCAAGGACGGCCTGCGTATATTTTCCCTTGTCATAGAGCCACCGGGCGGATTCCATGACCGCCCCGTTGGGAGAAAGCACCGCCGTTTCCTCCAGGAAGTAGCTCATGGGCTTTCCCAGCCGTGCGGCCAGGTATTGCAGGGTTTTCATGGAGGGCTTGGCGGCTCCGTTTTCAATCCGGGAGAGCATATTACGGGTGATTTCGTCGCCGCACAGTGCCCGCTGGCTCAGATTTGCTTCCAAACGCGCCTGACGCAATCGCTGTCCCAAGTCCATGTGCTCGCCCCCTCGACGTAACTGTAAATTACCTCCCAGTATACCACGGCTGTCTGTAATTTTCCACCGTTACAAAAAATTTATTTGCTATTTCCGGCGGTTTGGTTTATAACTATATGATAGCGATGCAAGAAACGAGAGGAATTTGAGAATTTTATGGATATTTACAATCCTTCCGAAGTAAAAAAGACGGCAGTCCGCCGTCTGCGGGATGTCCAGCAGGGGAAAAAGGTGGCGGCGGTGTACGCCGGCCTGACCCTGGGACTGTCTGCCCTGGTGGTGCTCCTGACCCTGGTGCTGGAACTGCTCATCGACCAGTCCGGCGGCCTGGGGGGCATGGGGCGCAGAACCGTGCTGATTTCCCTGCAAAATATTCTGCCGGTGATTGCGATTCCGGTGAGCCTGTGCCTGGAACTGGGCTATCAGGCGGCAATGCTTCGGGCGGCTCGAGGCCAGTATGTCTCACCTCAGACTCTCCGGCTGGGCTTTGACCGGTTCTGGGTGCTGCTGCGGTGCGTCCTGCTGGAGTCGGCAATACTCTTCGGCGCCTGCCTGGGAGCCATTTACCTGGGAAGCCTGATTTTTATGATGTCCCCCTTCTCCGACCGGGCAATGGCACTGCTTCAGCCTGTGCTGGACAGCGCCACGGTGCTGAATCCCCAGATGGTGCTGGACAGCGGAGTTTACGGCCAGCTGATGGGCGCCATGGCACCGGCCTTCGTGCTGTGCCTGATTCTGGCGGCGGTGCTGGCGGTGCCTCTGGCCTTCCGGTATCGGATGGCTCAGTACGTCATCATCGACAAGCCGGGAATCCCGGCTATGATGGCTCTGCGGCTAAGCCGGTATATGATGAAGGGCAACACCGGCAAGCTCCTGAAGCTGGATATCAGCCTTTGGTGGTACTACGGCGCAAGCCTGCTTGCCAGAGTGCTCTGCTATGGGGATATCCTGCTGGCGATGCTGGGGGTACGCCTTCCCTGGAGCGACACGGTGAGCTACTATGGCTTCTTCGCGGCGTATCTGGCGGTGCAGTTTGCCATTTACTATTTCCTGCGCAACCGGGTGGAGACGGCCTACGCCATTGCCTATGATTCCATCCGGCCCAAGGAGGCGCAGACCGGCGGCGCGGTGCTGGGGAGCATTTTCCAGCAATAAAGTCTGGCGTTATCGGAGCAGAACCGAAAATCGCGTGTCATTGCGAGGAGGGCGAATGAGGTCGTTCTTGTTATTTCCCAGAACCAACGGCGAGGCGTAAAGGCTCCCCTTGCTGATCAAGGGGAGCTGCCCCAGTGCGCACACTGGGGCTGAGGGGATCAGAACTTCCACATTTCCGAGCACTTACAATGAATGTAGCTTTACAATCCCTCAGTCTCGCGCTTGCGTGAGATGCGCGAGACAGCTCCCTTTACACAAGGGAGCCGGGGTGCTCCCGCACCAGTACGTCTTTCGACTATGTACAAAACGGAGTGGCCTTATCTGGCTCTTCGCAATGACATGGTATATTGGAACCTCCTTAACATAGAAACACGCGGTGCAAGGCTTGCCTTGCACCGCGTGTTTTTATTCTTTTCCGTCTTTCAGCAGGTCTGCCAGGGTGATGCCCTCGAAGAAATCGTTGATCATCCGATCCAGCCGATCCCACATGGGTTTGGCCTCGCAGCACTGCTTGCGGGAGCAGGCGGCAGCGCCCTGACTGGTGCAGGACACGGCGGCAAGCCCCCCTTCCGTGAGCTTGAGGATGCTGCCGACGGTGTATTCTTCCGGCTTCCGGTTCAGGCGGTAGCCGCCGCCTTTGCCGTGAACCGCATCCACAAATCCTGCCTTGGAAAGCGTGGCCATGATGGATTCCAGATATTTCTGGGAAATCTCCTCGGCTTCGGCAATCTCCTTCAGAGGAATGTATTCCTCCCCGCCCCGCTGGGCAAAATGTACCATCACTCGCAGGGCATAGCGACCCTTGGTGGATACGATCATAGGCCTTTACTCGCCGTGAACCTGGGCATGGAGCTGCTCATGATCCATTTCCTCGTACTTCTTGTGGTCGTAGGGAATGTGATTCTTGTCGAAGTAGTCGGTGAGCGCCTTCTTGATGGCCTCCTCCGCCAGCACGGAGCAGTGCATCTTGTGGGCGGGCAGACCGTCCAGAGCCTCGGCCACGGCCTTGTTGGTCAGTTCCAGAGCCTCGTGAATGGACTTGCCCTTGATCATCTCGGTAGCCATGGAGGAGGAGGCGATGGCGGAGCCGCAGCCGAAGGTCTCGAACTTCACGTCTTTGATGATGTCGTTTTCAATTTTTAGATAGATCTTCATGATATCGCCGCACTTGGCGTTGCCCACTTCGCCTACGCCGTCGGCGTTTTCAATGGTGCCCACGTTTCTGGGGTGCATGAAGTGATCCATTACCTTTTCACTGTACAGTGCCATAGTTTGTTATCTCCTGTTCTTATCAGAAATTGTGTTAAAGAATATACTGCCGTTTGCCTTCCTGCAAATCACGCCACACGGGGCTCATGTTCCGCAGGTACTGGACAACCTCGGGAACCACCTTCAGAATGTGGTCGACTTCCTCGTCGGTGTTGTACTCGCACAGAGAAAGCCGCAAAGAGCCGTGAGCCACGTCGTGCACCCGGCCGATGGCCAGCAGCACATGGCTGGGATCCAGGGAGCCGGAGGTGCAGGCGGAGCCGGAGGAGGCGCAGACGCCATGAGCGTCCAGCAGCAGCAGAAGGCTCTCACCCTCAATGCCCTCGAAGCAGAAGCTCACGTTGCCGGGAAGCCGGTTCACCAGATCGCCGTTGACGGCACTGTGGGGAATCTTGCTCAGACCCTCGATGAGCCGGTCACGCATGGCGGCCACTCTGGGCATATTTTCATCGATGTGCTCGCAGGAATACTTCATGGCAGCCGCCATGCCGCAGATGCCGGGCAGATTCTCGGTGCCGGCCCGCTTGCCCCGCTCCTGAGCGCCGCCTTCGATGATGTTCACCAGGGGGAAGCCCTTGCGGACGTACAGAGCACCCACGCCCTTGGGGCCGTGGAACTTGTGGCCGGACAGGCTCAGCATGTCGATGTTTTCTTCCTTCACATTGATGTGCACATGGCCTACGGCCTGGACGGCATCGGTGTGGAAGGGAACACCGGCCTCCTTGCAGATGGCGCCGATTTCCGCAATGGGCAGAATGGAGCCGATCTCGTTGTTGGCGTACATGGTGGTGACGAGACAGGTGTCCGGACGGATGGCGTCCTTCACCTGCTGGGCATGGACGGTGTGGCCCTCATGAACGTCCAGATAGGTGACTTCGAAGCCTTCCTTTTCCAGCTTGGCCAGGGTGTGGAGCACCGCGTGGTGCTCAAAGGCGGTGGTGATGATGTGCTTCTTGCCCTTCTTGGCGCCGAACCGGGCGGCGGAAATGATGGCCTGGTTATCGGCCTCGCTGCCGCCGGAGGTGAAGATGATCTCCCGGGGCTCACAGCCCAGGCACTGGGCCACGGTGGCACGGGCGGCGTCCAAAGCCTCCTTGGCCTCCTGTCCCAGGGTGTGCAGGGAAGAGGGGTTGCCGTAAACCTTGGTCAGGTAGGGCATCATCGCGTCAATGGCAATCTGGCTGGGGGCGGTGGTTGCCGCATTATCCGCGTAAACTCGCATATTTGATTCCTCCAATGGTATTTACCTAGTAATTCTCTAGGTAATATAGCACGACCTACCTACATTGTCAATAGGTAAATAAGAAGCAGCAGGACGATTGCATGAATGAATGTTTCGTGAATATTCGTAGGGGGCGATGCCCACATCGCCCCGGGAGTCCCCGTAATTGCGCATTCTTATTTCTTTGAAATCGTCCCACCTACCGGTTTCGGGCCGATGTAGGCATCGGCGCCTACGCTCTTTTTCGATTCTATTCATGCAATTCACAAATTGGATTTTTTCGGAAAAGGGGGAAAGCCATCCCTGATTTTTCGACTTTTTCAGCGGTTACATTCCGTCTGCCGGGTCATATTAAGAGGGCACAGAAAAAAGGAGGCGGAATTATGAAGCGTGTTTGGAACGGGGCGATCCTCTGCCTGGGACTATTGCTGCTTCCGATTCGGGCGGCAGCGGCAGAACTGATTCCGGTGGGCCAGGTGATCGGCCTGCAATTATATAATGATCGGGTGACTGTGGCGGCCTACGACGATATTCTGGGCGGAACTGCCCGAAGGGCAGGCCTGAAAATCGGCGACCAGATTCTGGAAATCGACGGAAAAACCGTGACCTGCGCCGAAGACGTGCGGGGGGCGCTGCAAAGCAGCACCGGCCAGGTGTGCCTGACGGTTCGCCGGGCGGGAAAGGAGCGGCAGCTCCGGTTTTCCCCGGCGAGCACCGAGGACGGGCCGAAAATGGGCGTGTTTCTCCGGCAGGGAATCGCGGGCATCGGCACGGTGACCTTCTATGATCCGGCAAACGGCACCTTCGGGGCTTTGGGGCACGGAGTCTGCGACAATGGCGGCCTTCTGAAAATGACCCGGGGCAATGCCTTTGAGGCGGCGGTGGCGGAGGTCAAGCGGGGAAAGGCCGGAGACCCGGGTCAGCTCCGGGGGGCGGCGGATTCGCCCATTCCCTTTGCCCCGCTGCTGAAAAATACCCCTCAGGGCGTGTTCGGCGTCAGCCCTCGCCGCTGGCAGGGTCAGACGGTTCCTACGGCAGATTACGAAAGCATTCACACGGGCCCGGCTTCCATCCGGGCACAGATCGGAACCGGCCAGCCTCGGGAGTATTCTGTGGAAATTTTGAAAATCTATCCCGAAACCAGGGCAGATCACCGGAATTTCCTCCTTCGGGTCACGGATTCTGACCTGCTCAAAGCCACCGGCGGCATTGTCCAGGGCATGTCCGGCAGCCCCATTTTGCAGGACGGGAAGCTCATCGGCGCGGTGACCCATGTGCTGGTGAATGACCCTGCCACGGGCTACGGCATTTTTATCGACAATATGCTGGAAGCGGCAGGGTAAGCGAAAGGCCCGGAAAATCCGGGCCTTTGCAAGATTCAACCGCGTTCAAACCCCAGGAACCGGGTGCCCTGGAAGGAGAGATTTCCCCTGTCGCCCTCGACCAGCAGTCCATATTCGCGGCCTGGCAGCGAAAGCTCCATCCGGTCGCCGCTTTCCACCTGAAAGGTGGCGTAATAAGCCGTGGAAGTGTGGCGCTGGGTCATATCGGTTCCCGAATGGTGATGGGTCACATTGACACGCTTGGCAACCACCGTGGCCGGGATGGTCAGTCTGGGAGACTGGTTATTCTTGTGCCATTGGCTCAGATTGCGGATAATCGTGACGATGATAACGACTGCCACAAGCACAAACAGAATGGTAAATAAAATCTGAAACAAGTCAAAGCCAAGTCCGAAGCCTATCATACCTATCATATGCGTCCCTCCGTTTTCCGTTGTTTTCACGCTTATAATACCATAGTCGGCAGAAGCGGTCAAATTAAGATTTTCCGAAGCGGTATCCCTTTTTCAATGCTGACTTCATCCCGCCGAATAAGTATCATAAGCGCTATGTCCAGAACTGGTTTCTGGTGCTGTACCAGATCAAGGACGATACCGTTTACATTGATTGGATTGTGGATTGCCGACAGGACTATCCGTGGCTGCTGAAATAAAATGACCCCGGGACGGTAAAATTTCCGTCCCGGGGTATTTACGCTGTTATCAAACCTTTTCCTTCTCAAAATACTCCTTCAGAAGCTTCAGCACCGTGGGAGCCAGCAGGAACACGGCTACCAGGTTGGGCACGATCATAAAGCCGTTGAAGGTGTCGGACACGTCCCACACAAGCCCCAGATTCACCGTTGCGCCCACGATGGAAATCAGGGCGTAGGCGATGTTGAAGGGCAGAATGATCTTGCTTCCGAAGAGAAATTCGGCGCACCGGGCGCCGTAGAGCCCCCAGCCGATGATGGTGGAGAAGGCGAAGCAGCACATGGCGATGGCGGTGAAAATGGACACCCAGCCGCCGTAGACGGCCACAAAGCCGGAGATGGTCAGCTCCGCGCCGGCGGCCTGGCCGTAGGGCACGGCAACACCGCTGAGCAGAATGACGAGGGCGGTCATGGTGCAGATGACGATGGTGTCCATGAACACCTCGAAGATGCCGAACATGCCCTGCTTCACGGGCTTGCGGGTGTCGGCGCAGGCGTGGGCGATGGAGCCGGTGCCAAGACCTGCCTCATTGGAGAAAATGCCCCGGGAAACGCCCTTCTTCATGCTCAGAAAGAAGCTGCCCACAATGCCGCCGGTGACGGCGGAGGGCTGGAAAGCACCTTCGAAAATGGCGGCGAAGACCGCGGGAACGGCCTGGATTCGGGCAACGATGATGCCAAGCGCCAGAACGACGTACAGCAGAGCCATCAGGGGCACCAGCTTCTCGCTGACCTGGCCGATGCGCTTGATGCCGCCGATGAGAATCAGGCCTACCACCAGGCAGATGACGATGCCGATGATGAGACTACAGGTGGGAACCTGGGCGGAGGAGAGCAGGCTGAAGTTCAGTAAAGCCGCATTGATGGCGGCGGTGATGGTGTTGACCTGGGTGGCGTTGCCGGTTCCAAAGACGGCGCACACGCCGAACAGGGCGTAGGCGTAGGCAAGAATCATCCACTTTTTGCCCAGGCCGTTTTTAATGTAGTACATGGGGCCGCCTACCAGCTCACCCCGCTGGTTCCGCTCCCGGTAGAAAACGGCCAGGGTCACCTCGAAGAACTTGGTGCACATACCCAGCAGGGCGGAGACCCACATCCAGAACACGGCGCCGGGGCCGCCGATGGCAATGGCGCCGGCTACGCCCGCAATGTTGCCCGTGCCCACGGTGGCGGCAAGGGCGGTGCACACCGCCTGGAAGGGGGTGATGGCGCCGTCGCTGGCCTCTTTCTTCTTGAACATCCGGCCGATGGTGCAGCGCAGGGCATAGGGGAACTTGCGGATCTGCAAAAAGCCCGTGCGGAAGCTCAGGTACAGTCCCACGCCGAGGATGCACACCATGGCGGGAACGCCCCAGATAAAGCTGTTGAGAATGCCGTTGAGTTTGATAAGCAATTCCATAATTTCTCCTTCTTCTCTATGGATACACCGGGCGCGGACGGGGGAATTGCCATGCCGTGAAAGACTTCTTGCAAGAATGGGGCAGCTGCACGCCTTTTTCCCCCGGACAGCCCGGAAAAACGAAATACCCGTTTACTATACATGAAGGAAGGACAAATGTCAATTGCACAGAGGATTTTTTCTTGCGCCCAGGGGACGGGTATGGTAAGATGAAGGGGAAGAAACGCCCCCTGCCTGGGCGGAAACAGAAAGGTCGCGTGCCAAATGGAAGAGAACAAAGAAACGTTGGAGCTTTTGCGGAAAATCGAGAAATCGGGTCGGATAGAAACCTACTCCGGTTACGTTCGCACCGGGCTGATGCTCATCTGCACGGTGTGCATTCTGGTGCTGACGGTGCAGGTGCTGAAGCTCATGCCTCAGGTCAACGAGATTCTGGGTCAGGCGGAGCAGGCCATGAGCCAGATTCAGACGGTGCTGGGGAATCTGAAATCCACCTCCGATCAGCTGGCGCAGGTTGACCTTGCGGGAATGGTGAACAATGTGGACAGCCTGGTAGTCACCGGCCAGCAGAGCCTGGAGGAATCCATGGGCAAGCTGAACGCCGTGGATTTTGACGCCCTGAACCAGGCCATCAAGGATTTGGCGGCGGTGATTGAGCCCCTGGCCAAAATGACCCGAATTCTCCGCTAAGCCGGTCGGAAGGGACGATGAAAACAGTCTGTCCACGGGCAGGCGGTGAGAAAGTGCGTTCTTGCGCCCTTGGGAATTGCTTGCTATTATGGCGCATGTGTGAGGTATGGAATACCAGCGGCGCAAATCGGAATGGATGACGGAGAAAATCGTATGAAGTATTTGTATCTGCATGGGTTAGGACAAAAACCAAACAGTTGGGATAGAACAATAAAAGAAACGAAAGTATCGGACAGCAGTATCAGCCTGAGCTTTGCGGAGATGCTAAAAGGGAAAAAAGCTACATACAGGGAGCTGTACGCTGCATTCTCGGAAGAGTGTGACAAAGAGGCGGAAGAAATCGTCTTGTGCGGACTCTCGCTGGGGGCTGTTTTGGCACTTCATTACGCGATAGACCATCCGGATAAAGTAAAGGCACTCGTGTTAATTGCGGCACAATATAAAATGCCTAAAAAAATATTGAAATTTCAGAATATGCTGTTTCGCCTTATGCCAAATTCAATGTTCAAGCAAATGGGCTTCCCAAAAGCGGATGTTATCAGCTTGTGCGGCACAATGGCTGAATTGAATTTCGGAGATTCTCTACACAATGTGTCTTGTCCGGTATTGATTGTTTGCGGCGAAAAGGACAATGCGAACAAAAAGGCCTCAAAAGAGCTTGACCGTTATTTGAGTAAATCCTCCTTCTGTGAACTAAAAGCAGGCCATGAAGTAAACATAGAATCTCCGGAGGAATTGGCCATAGTGTTGCAGAGATTTTATGACAATATCGAATAAATTCCGGTTTGTCGGCCTGCGCTCTATTTGCCTGTAAAAAACGCCGGTGCGAAGCAGCCGCTTCGCACCGGCGTTGTTTTACAAATCCAGCTTCAGATCGTTTTCTCCGATCCAGCCTTTCTTCCGCAGAACCTCGCAGAAGAACCAGCTGAGCACCGCAGGCAGGACGAAGCAGATGAGAACCAGCCCGACCCAGTCCATGGGGGTGATGGCGGCCTTGGCTCCGCTGGCAACGTCACTGAGCCAGCCGGTGTACACGCCGATCTGCCCCACAAAGCCGCAGGTGCCCATGCCGGAGGACACGGCGGCACCGTTCATCTCCAGCTTGAACAGGCAGGTAGCCAGAGGGCCGGTGATGGCGGAGGCCAGCGTGGGGGGAATCCAGATCTTGGGGTTTTTCACGATGTTGGGCATCTGGAGCATACTGGTGCCCACGCCCTGGGCAACCAACCCGCCCCAGCGGTTTTCCCGGAAGCTCATAACGGCGAAGCCCACCATCTGGGCGCAGCAGCCGGCCACCGCCGCACCGCCGGCCAGACCCGTCAGGCTCAGAGCCGCGCAGATGGCGGCGGAGGAAATGGGCAGGGTGAGGGCAACGCCGATGACCACGCTGACCAAGATGCCCATGAAGAAGGGCTGAAGCACCGTGGCCCAGCGGACGAAGGTGCCCACGGAAGCGGCCGCCGCGCCGATGGGAGCGGCCACCAGGTCGGCTACCAGAATGCCAACGATGACGGTGACGATGGGGGTGACCAGAATGTCAATCTTGGTCTCCTTGGACACCAGCTTGCCGCACTCCGCGGCCACGATGGCTACGAAATACACGGACAGAGGGCCGCCGGCACCGCCCATGGCGTTGGCGGCAAAGCCCACGGGAATCAGGGAGAACAGCACCAGAGACGGGCAGTGCAGGGCGAAGCCGATGGCCACCGCGATGCCCGGGCCCACCATGGCAGAGCACAGGCCGCCGATGGTGTAGCTGACGGCACCTTCCCCCTTGCCGACGGAGACGATGGCGTCTTGCAGGAAGGCAATGCCGAATTGGGTGCCGATGGTATTGAGGATCGTGCCTACCAGCAGCGTGCAGAACAGACCCTGCGCCATGGCGCCCAGAGCGTCAATGCCGTAACGCTGGAGGGTGAAGATCACATCCTTGCGCTGACAGAATTTTTTCCATTTTTCCATAGAGTTAACTTCCTTTTCTACAATAATGATACTGAACTCCAATTAAAATCTTAAAAAAAGATTTTAATTGCCTGAAGGGC
>UQXG01000063.1 GCA_900544945.1 uncultured Eubacteriales bacterium
CAGGCGATGCCTTCCTGATTAAAATTAAGATTTTAATCAGGAAATAGTATTAAAAGTCCCGGGAAGCTTGCATTTGCCGGGAATCTGTGTCATAATAGACTGAGCCTTTGGAAAAGAAAGGATGTGTTTTCATGGCAAAGCCACTGGTGGCCATTGTAGGCCGCCCCAACGTTGGCAAATCCATGCTGTTTAATAAGCTCACCGGTCAGCGCACCTCCATCGTGGAGGACACCCCCGGCGTCACCCGGGATCGGATCTACGGCACCTGCGAGTGGTGCGGCAGAACCTTCTCCCTGGTGGATACCGGCGGCATTGAACCGGGCACCGACAGCGATATGCTGAAATTTATGCGCCGTCAGGCGGAGATCGGCATCGAGCTGGCCGACGCCATCATTATGGTGGCGGACGTGCGCAGCGGCGTCACCGCCGCCGATCAGGACGTGGCCACCATGCTGCGCAAGTCCGGCAAGCCCGTGGCTCTGGCCGTCAACAAGTGCGACTCCACGGGACTTGTGAATCCGGACGCCTTTGAGTTCTACTCCCTGGGCATCGGCGATCTGTTCGAGACCTCCGCCGTCCACGGCCACGGTACCGGCGATCTGCTGGACTGGGTGCTGGAGAACATCCCGGATACCCAGGATGAGGAAGAGGACGACGATGTGATCAAGGTCGCCATTGTAGGCAAGCCCAATGTGGGCAAGTCCAGCCTTCTCAACCGGATTCTGGGCGAGGAGCGGGTTATCGTCTCCAACGTAGCCGGTACCACCCGGGATGCCATCGACTCCTATTTTGAGAACGAAACCGGAAAATACTGCTTCATCGACACCGCCGGTATGCGCCGGAAGAGCAAGGTGGACGATGCCATCGAGAAGTACTCCAACATGCGCTCCATCAGCGCCATTGACCGGGCGGACGTATGCCTGATTCTGGTGGATGCCAATGACGGCGTCACCGAGCAGGACACCAAAATTGCGGGACTTGTCCACGAGGCCGGTAAGGCCGCCATCATCGTAGTCAACAAGTGGGACGCGGTGGAGGACAAGGAAACCAACACCATGCGGGACATGGAGGCCAAGGTTCGTTCCGGTCTGAGCTACATGCTCTACGCCCCGGTGCTCTTTATCTCCGCCCTTACCGGTGCCCGGGTGGACAAGCTCTTCCAGCTGATTCAGGACGTTCACGCCCAGAACACCATGCGCATCACCACCGGCGCGCTGAACAGCGTCCTGGCCGATGCCACCGCCAGAGTCCAGCCTCCCACGGACAAGGGGCGCCGGCTGAAAATCTACTACATGACCCAGGCCAGCTCCAAGCCGCCCCACTTCGTTATTTTCTGCAACGACGCAAGGCTCTTCCACTTCTCCTACCAGCGGTATCTGGAAAATCAGATCCGGGAGGTTTTCGGCCTGCAGGGAACTCCCGTGCGCATTACCATCCGTCAGAAGGGCGACAAGGAGGAACAGTAAGGTGATACTTTCCATTGTCATCACCGCCGTGGTTGCCTACTTCCTGGGCAATCTCAACGGTGCCGTGCTGATCAGCCGGGCAGTTGCCCATGAGGATGTAAGAACCAAAGGCAGCGGCAACGCCGGACTGACCAACTTCACCCGGAATTACGGCTCCGCCGCCTCGGTCTTCGTCATTGCCATTGATGTGGGCAAGGCGGTAGCCGGATGTTTACTCGGCGGGCTGCTGCTGAAATCTTACGGCCATTACCTGGACGGTGTGGCTCTGGGCGGTCTGTTCGTGATTTTAGGCCACGATTTTCCCGTGCTTCTGGGCTTCAAGGGCGGCAAGGGCATCCTCAGTGGTGTGACCGTCGCGCTGATGATGGACTGGCGCATTGGTCTCGGCGTATTCGGCATTTTCCTGCTTGCCTATTTTCTGACAAAATACGTTTCCCTGGGAAGCGTCCTGTCCTCCGGCTCCTTCGGCTTTTTCTACGCCTGGGCGCACTGGGGGGAGGGCTGGTTTCCCATCTGCGTGGGCTTCTGCCTGAGCTTTTTGCTGGTGTGGATGCACCGGGGCAATATTTCGCGGCTTCTCAAGGGTGAGGAGCGGAAAACAAATCTCTTTGGGAAAGGAAACAAACAATGAAGACAGTCGTTATCGGAAGCGGTGCCTGGGGAACTGCCCTGGCTATCCGCCTGTGCAAGAACGGTCACGATGTGACCGTGTGGACCTTTGAAAAGGATCTGATTCCCGAAATGGAAGCCACCCGCCGGAATCCCCGTCTTCCCAACGCGGTGCTGCCGGAGGGTCTGAAAATCAGCGGCGACTACGCCTGCGCCAAAGGCGCGAAGCTGGTAGTCATTGCCAGCCCCTCCGTTCCCCTTCGCAGTGTCAGCCGGGGCGTAGCACCTTACATCGACGAGGACGCGGTGGTTGTCTCCGTGACCAAGGGTCTGGAGCAGGAAACCTACCTGCGCATGAGCCAGGTGGTGGCTCAGGAAACCGGTCGGGACGTGGTGGTGCTCTGCGGCCCCAGCCATGCCGAGGAGGTTGCCATCGATGTGCCCACAGGTCTGCTCGCCGCCTCCACCGATCAGAAGAAGGCGGAATTTGTCCAGGACGCTTTCATGTCCGATACCCTGCGGGTATACACCAGTGCCGACCCGGTGGGTGCGGAGCTGGGCGCGGCTTTGAAGAACGTCATCGCCCTGTGTGCCGGCATCACCGACGGCCTGGGCTTCGGTGACAACACCAAGGCCATGCTCATGACCCGGGGCCTGACGGAAATCGCCCGGCTGGGCGTTGCCATGGGCGCCAAGAAGGAGACCTTCACCGGTCTGACCGGCGTAGGCGACCTGATTGTCACCTGCACCTCCATGCACTCCCGGAACCGCCGGGCGGGCATTCTCATCGGCAAGGGCGAGGATGTCCAGACCGCCATGAAGGAGGTGGGCGCTGTGGTAGAGGGCTACTACGCCGCCAAGTCCGCCTATGAGCTGGGTCGGAAAATGCACATTGACATGCCCATTACCGAGGCAGCCTACAAGGTTCTCTACGAGGGTGCGGACGCCCGTCAGGCGGTGCAGCAGCTGCTGACCCGTCAGCGCAAGTCCGAGTCCGAGAACCCGGGCTGGCTGTAAGATGAAGGGCGCCAAAAGCAAGCCTCCAAGCCTGGGGGGACTTTTTTCAAAGCTGACCCGATGGGTCAAAAGTGCCGGGCTGGAGGAGCTGAGAATCCGCAATTTCCTGCTGCTGATCGTAGCCGGCTGTGTCAACGCCATCGGCGTGACCATGTTCCTGGCTCCCGTGAATCTCTACGACAGCGGCATTTCCGGCACGTCCATGCTCCTGTGGCAGGCAACGCCGCCGGAATACACCTTGTCTTTGTTCCTGGTGATTCTGAACGTGCCCCTGTTCCTCTTCGGTCTGAAAAAGCAGGGCTGGTGCTTCACCGCCTACTCCATCTGGGCGGTGCTGATCTACTCCGCCGCCTCCTATCTGATTACCAACGTGCTGCCCGTGGACGTAAGCATCGCCTCCCCCTTCGCCGGGACGGATCTTCTGCTGTGCGCCATTTTCGGCGGACTGGTATCCGGTGCCGGCAGCGGCCTGACCATCCGTCTGGGCGGAGCCATTGACGGCATGGAGGTGCTGGGGGTCATTTTTGCCAAGGGTCTGGGAATCACCGTAGGCTCCTTTGTGATGATCTACAACGTGGCGCTGTATCTGGTCATCGGCGTGATTTTCCAGAGCTGGACTCTGCCGCTGTATTCCATCATCACCTATTTTGTGGGCAATAAAACCATCGACTTTATCGTCGAGGGCTTTGACAAGGCAAAATCCGTGATGATCGTCACCATGCGTCAGGAGGATATCTGCCAGGCACTGTCTGAGGAATTCGGTCGGGGCATCACCCAGATCAACGCCCGGGGCTACTTCTCCGGAGCGGAAAAGTGTGTGATCTACTTTGTGGTGAACCGGTTCCAGATTCCCAAGGTCAAGCATCTGGTCACCTCCATCGACCCCGCCGCCTTCATCACCATTGCGGAGATTTCTGACGTAATGGGCACCAGCGTGAAACAGAAATAATACTATTTCTTAATAAAATGATTTCATCATTTTATTCTGCCGTTTCACGGCAGACCGCCTGGGCGGCGGTAAGAAATGTATTGACTTCGTTTTTTAGCGGCAGTGGGCGCAATCCTGCGGCCTAATAAAACGCTTTTAAGCGTTTTATTAAAAACTCGTATAAGAAGCAACGTCAAAACGAGCAGCGGCTCCTCCGGAACTTCCGGGGGAGCCGTTTTCTGTCGTCATTTATTGGGACGCGCCAAAACAGAAGCTGTCATTGCAAGCCGAAAAGTTAACGATGGCGACCTCATCCGCCCCCTGGGCACCTTCTCCTCTCAGGAGAAGGCTTGGAAAATAAAAAACGCTGCTGAAATCTCAGCAGCGTATTTTATATGCCAGGAAATCAGATAGCACGCTCGACCTTATTGGAGCGGAGGCATCTGGTACAAGCGTACACATGGCAGGGAGTTCCGTTAACGACAGCCTTAACGCGCTTGACGTTGGGCTTCCATGCACGATTGGAACGTCTGTGGGAGTGGGAGACCTTGATACCGAAGGTTACGCCCTTGCCACAAAAATCACACTTAGCCATTCTTTGCACCTCCCATCCGGATGTTTTCTCAACAAACTACGCCTCTACAGGCGCTTGATTATGATACCAGACTTTTCCCAAAAATGCAAGCACTTTTTTCGATTTTTTTCGTTTTTTTGAAAATGGGTTGATATTCCTCGGTTGGGGGGCTATAATGAAGAAGAAATACGCAGTAAAAGGGGCCGAAGCCATGATCGATACCTATTCCGTACCGCTGAAAACTCTGGTAGATGAGTTTCATCTGGAAATCGCCTACGCCTCCACGGACTATTCCTCCATCCGCATCACCGTGGAGGATGTGTCCCGGCCGGGACTTCAGCTGGCCGGGTTCTTCGACCACTATGAGCCCATGCGTGTGCAGCTCATGGGCAACGTGGAAATGAGCTATGTGGGCAAACTGACCCCCGCCAACCGCAGTGCCATTTTCGACCGGCTGTTCTCCTACAAGTTCCCGGCTCTGATCATCGCCCGGGGGATTCAGCCCCACCAGGAAATGCTGGAAATGGCACATAAGCACAACATCACCATTCTCCTTTCCAAGGAGCCTACCAGTGCCATCGCCTCGTCCATCATCTCCTACCTGAAAACCGCCCTGGCGCCCCGGGTCACCCGCCACGGCGTGCTGGTGGAGGTCTACGGCGAGGGAATCCTCCTCACCGGCGACAGCGGCATCGGCAAGTCCGAGTGCGCCGTGGAGCTTCTGAAGCGTGGTCACCGGCTCATTGCCGACGACGCGGTAGAGATCCGCAAGCTCTCCCCCAACTCTCTCATCGGCGCCGCCCCTGCCCTGATCCGAAACTATGTGGAGCTACGGGGCATCGGCATCATCAACGTAGCGAAGCTTTTCGGCATGGGCTCCGTGAAAATGGAAAATGAAATCAACCTGGTCATGAACATCGTGCCCTGGAACACACTGGAGGCTTACGACCGACTGGGTCTGGAAGAGCACTACACCGAGATTCTGGGCGTGAAGGTGCCCATGAATACCATTCCCATCACCCCAGGGCGGAATCTGGCGGTGATTCTGGAGGTGGCGGCCATGAACAACCGTCAGAAAAAAATGGGCTACAACGCCGCTCTGGAGTTCACTGAGCAGATCAACCAGCACTTTGACGAAAATGCAGGGAAACAAGGATGAAAGAATTTACCATCGGCTCCAACGACGCAGGCCAGCGGCTTGACCGCTTCTTAGCCAAGGCCGTTCCCTTGCTGCCCGCCTCCCTGGCGCAAAAATACATCCGGCTCAAGCGCATCAAGTGCAACGGCAAGCGCATTGACCGGGACACCCGCTTAAATGCCGGCGACGTTTTGCAGCTATACATCAACGACGAATTTTTCGATAAGCCCCGGCAGGACAATGCCTATCTGACGGTAGCCGCCCCTAAGCTGAACATCGTCTACGAGGATGAGAACATTCTGCTGGTGGACAAGCAGCCGGGGCTGGCGGTGCACCCCCATGACGGAGCGGAGTACGGCAGGACTCTCATTGACCATATCCAGTCCTACCTCTACCAGAAGCGGGAATGGCGTCCCAGAGAGGAAAACGCCTTCACCCCTGCCCTTTGCAACCGGATTGACCGGAATACCGGGGGCATTGTCATCGCCGCCAAAACCGCCGAGGCTCTGCGGGTGATGAATCAGAAGGTAAAAGATCGGGAGCTGGACAAGCGGTATCTGGCCATTGTGGAGGGCACCCCAAAGCCCAAAGAAGGCAGTCTGAAAGGCTACCTCTTCAAGGATGCGAAAAAGAACCGGGTCTTTGTCACCGACACCCCCCAGCCCGGTTCCAAAACCTGCCAGACCAATTACCGGGTGCTTGCCAGTCGGGAGGGACTGTCTTTGGTGGAATGCGAGCTGATTACCGGGCGAACCCATCAGATTCGTGCCCAGTTTGCCCATGCCGGACACCCCCTGCTGGGCGACGGCAAATACGGTAAGCTGGACAAGCGATTTGACCGGAATTATCAGGCTCTCTATTCCTACAAGCTCCGCTTTGCCTTCACAACCGATGCAGGCTCCCTGAACGACCTGAACGGGAAGTGCTTTCAGGTGGACAAGGTGGACTTTGTGGAGGAATACTTTCCGGGCTTTGCCATCCCCAAGGAGAAATGACCATGATTTTGTTTCTTACCAGCAGCCCCTATGTGATTGGTGCCGACCGGGCGCTGCTCAGCAATGACAACGAATTCGTTGATCGGATTCGTGCCGTCCTTCCCCCCTACCCCCGGGCGTTGTTTGTTGCCGCCAATCCGGAAGACCGGGGCGGCACCTGCCGGTTCGGGGCGAACACCGCAGCCGCCTTTTCTGAGGCGGGAATCCCCTTCCAGTCCTATCACATTCTGGACGGTTATAACGCTCAGGATGCGCAGGCTCTGATCGGGCAAAGCGACCTGATTCTCCTGTCCGGTGGTCATGTGCCTACCCAGAATGCCTTCTTCCGGGAAATCGGCCTGAGAGAGCTGCTGGGGGGCTTTTCCGGGGTGATCGTGGGCATCAGTGCCGGGAGCATGAACTGTGCCGAATACGTCTACGCCCAGCCGGAGGAGCCGGGAGAGACCGCACCGGACTATGAACGCTGGCTGCCGGGTCTTGCCCTGACGGACGTGAACCTCCTGCCCCACTACCAGAAGGTGAAGGACAGCGTCTTAGACGGTCAGCGGCTTTTCGAGGATGTGACCTATCCGGACAGCTTCGGAAACGACTTTTTTGCCTTGCCCGACGGAAGCTACTTCTATCAGGATGACGAAGGGCTGCTCCTATGCGGCGAGGGCTATCGCCTTCACGACGGCATCTTAGAGCAGCTGACCACCAATGGCCAAGTGTTGGACATGGCGGAATTGGGTTAAAAAACAGATCATTGCGGAAGGCGGCTCATGCTGGCACGCAATGACAGGCGTAAACTGTAGAATCTTTTGTAGGGGCGGCCATTGGCCGCCCGCCTTTTTATGTGGATTTCCAGTCAAAACCCCCGGCTAAGCCGGGGGCTTGAATAAGCCCTAGAAGGGCTTTTTACTGGCCTCACCCCTAACCCCGAAAGTTTGCCGACCGCATTCTCGTTTCGGGCCGCCCCTAAAGGGGCTTTATTTATGCCTTCTGGTTTGAGCTACCCGTATTATTTGCGATACACTATACTTCGGCGGAATGCTTAGTAACATATGGATATGATCGGGGCACGCTTCTGCCGCAATTATTTCGACACCTTTCTGCTGGCATAGCTGTCTTAAGATTTTTCCGATATCCGCCTTAATCTCGTTGTATATCACCATTCTTCTATACTTCGGGGCAAACACCTCATGGTGTTGACATCTCCATGTCCTATGATCTAAACTATTAATGTCTTTTTCTTTCACGAGAGAGACCTCCTCATTATTGTAGTTGTGTGGTCGGCAAACCACTTCTACTATAATGAGGAGTTTTTTTCTTGTCTACTTCTCTCCTCGCTAGAAGCTATTTTTTTGCCCCCGGCAAAGCCGGGGGTTAACTTTGGCAACCAAAATAAAGTGCCATACGTACTGTACGGTACGTACAGCACTTTTTCACTTCGCTCACCATTTCAGAAAAGAGGACTTCGCCAACACCTCGATGCCCACAAATCCACGCACACGCTTTCCACCGGCGTAAATGTTGTTTGTAGCTTCCACGTTGTAAAGGCGTTCATTCTGTGCAAGCTCAGAGCTGAGCCTGTTTGCTGACATCGGTTTTCGCACATTGTCCTCGCACCACAGCTTGTATGCTTCATAGAGTGCCTTGGAGCTTGCTTCGCTGTCAGCCTTGAAGCGGATGATTGCAGGAACTCAATGACATTGTTGCTGCTGCGCTTGACCGTTTCCACATTCTCAACGGCTTGTCCGCTGATGGTAAACTGATAATTATTGGAGAGCAGCCGATGCAGTCCCTCCAAGCACCACAGGAAGATGCCCTCCATCTCGGACATGTGCTTTTCCACGAGGAAAGGATCGTCGGTACGGTCAATAGGTCTGTCCTTGGTGGTCAGCACGATCTGACGGCGAAAGAAACCGTCCGACTGGTCGTGGAGTGCTGTCAGCGCACCGTTGCCGAAGCATAAGAAACGGACATACAGTTGACTTTGATAGCTCTGTACGCCCTTGCGCTCCAAATCCATTTTGCACTCCGCTGTGACAATGGACTTGATATAGTTGGTTTTGGGTAGTGCGCTCATATCCATATCATCGTCCACCATCAGCAGCTTGTTTTCCAGATCGGCTCGGCTGAAGCGGTTATTTTCGATTTTCTGGATGCTGGTGGTATTCATGCTGTCCCCAAGGATGGAACGCATCACAAGACCGATGCGGCTTTTACCCTCGCCGCCTTTGCCGATAAGCATGAGCATCTTCTG
Source organism: uncultured Eubacteriales bacterium (assembly GCA_900544945.1). Lineage (GTDB taxonomy): Bacteria > Bacillota > Clostridia > Oscillospirales > Oscillospiraceae > Faecousia. The sequence goes on from UQXG01000063.1 coordinate 8,973, forward strand.
TCCCTTGATGGACGGGATAAGGCAGTACCCCAGATATTCCTGCAAGGTGGGTATATCCTCCGGCACAAGCAGATCGGACAAAAAATGCAGCCATCTCTGCGGTTGCGGTGCGGTGGGGTTGTATTTGACCCTCATACGGTTGTTGCAGTAGGTCTTGTCCTCGCTAAATGTGCCATCAAGGAAATATGTGCCGTTCGCTACATGAATACGGTCTGTTTCAATGGGTAGTGGCTCAGAATACGCCATGAGCTTGACAGCTTCAAAAAGGCTTTTTACCTTCTTTGCAATGCCGATGCTCTGGCAACTCATGACTTCATCCAAAATCATCTGCTGTATTTTGCCCTCGTCCTCAATCATGCCGTCCACGGTGAACAGCCGCCCACGGACGCATTTCATCGGGTGCTGATGCAGAAACGAGGCGCAGAAAGCAACCTCGTCAATTACCTTGCCGTCATACCAAGAGGGCTGTTCCATGCCGTCAAAGTTCTTGTTCTCCATTATCGACTTCCTCCTTCCTGTGTTTTTTCAAGTGCTCTTGCAGCTTTTTCAGCTTGCCATCGGTCATTAGCATTTCAATGACCTCATTACGCTCGTAAGAATCGCCGCCGATGAGGGTATCCAGATAATACTCCGCAGGATCCAGCCAATGGCAGGCTTCCACAAACCGGTCATCCGGTTTGTCCTCCGGCGTTTTCGGTGCGTACAGCACCATCCACTCCTGAAGCATCCTGGAATACTCCAAGAGTGCAGAAAAGCACAGCTTCTCATTTTCTCTGAGTCGCTGTGCTTCGCTTTTCCTATTCTGTTTTTCCTGCATTGCCTTGGTGGGCGGCTTGTCCTGCGTGATGCCGAAGTCGTATGCCAGCTTTTGTGCCGCTTCATACAATTTCAGATCAAATAGCTTTGCCGTGAAGTCGATCACATCCCCATGCTCGCCGCAAGCGTAACAATGGTAGTGGTCATCGTCCACAAACAGCCTCGGATGGCGGTCATTGTGGAACGGACAGAGTGCTTTCCCGTGACGGTTAACCTCCACGCCATACATCGCCGCCGCTTCTCTTGTGTTGATACTTGTCTTTACTGCCTCGAATACATTCATTCAGTTCCTCCATAATTCTTAGTGATAGGGACGATTTTTCATCCCCTCGTGTATATTATGAGAAATTCTGAAAAAAGGCGCTGATGGCATGACAAGCTCATTTCAAAAAACATGACAACATAAAATCACATTCGCATGACAAGTGAAAGTTCCCATTTGGGGGATTTTCACTTGCGGTTACAGCGCACCGAAAAAGAATATTGGTAGCGGCTACCAATACTCTTTTTTGAGATGTATTTTTTGATGCTTTGAAATATTTTCGGTAGCCGCTACCAAAAATATCTGCTGCGTTCTTTAGTCACATTTGTACGGTATAATATTTTAAAAACAGAAAACATGACAAGAAGGGCAAGACGAATGGAACAGGAAAAGCGTGGACGTGGCAGACCGAAGATCGACACAAGTATTACCGAATATGGCGCACCCAGCCGCAGACAGGCAATCAACGCCATGTATATGTTTGAGGGAGTACATTTATTATCGGTAGCCGCTACCGATATTCCAGATAGTGACCTACTTTGGCACTCGGACGATGCAACGCAGACAGCCAAAAGCAAAAACGGCATCCTGGAACAGCTTGGACGAATGTTGGTTCAAGACCATCACAGCGAGGATGATTGCGTATATATCGCCAACCTTGCAATTGCAGCCTTGAAGAACGGTAAGGCCTCCAGAGAGATAGAGAAAGCAATTCGCAATGTGCGTACCGCAAACAAGAAGTCTGCCGCTGACCCCGACAACGACTGGCTGTATAAACAGGCAAAGGAAGCTGCAAATGTGCTTTATTGGATGGGAGGTGCTTTCCATGAGCATCCTTAATCAAAATCTGCTGACATTGGATTTTTGGAAAGACGAAGTGACCTATGCAGGACACACCCTGCCCACGGGCAGTATCGGCTGTGCTGCTATGAATATTTCTGATGAACAGATCGGACAACTCATGCAGCTTGCCATTCCTCTGGCAGCGGTTGTGGAACTGATAAAGGATGGAACGCCTACCGCAGAACATTTCACGGTTGCCAAGGAGAGTGTATTGCAAATTACGCAGATGATGCGTACCACCTATCCGTTTTCGCTGTTTGACTTTCCCGCCGACGGGCATGACATTCAGCAGATCTTCTCACGGGAATATACAGACAATGCAATTGCCTACATAAATGCAGCACAGGAGATCAGCATAACTGCCGCCCTTGATGAACAGTACAAAAAGGGCGTAGGTATTGTAAAGCTGATAAGCGAGTTGGCGCAACTCGGCGGTACTCTGATGATTTTCAAACAAGGTATGATTGAATTTGCCCACAAGCTCCATGACAGCAAGCGAACGCCGGAGGGATATGCGGAAACCTTTGCAAAGCACTTCTCTGATACGCCCACCCTGTCCTTGGATAATCCGATGTGGATGCAGCTGACCAACACCACGATGCAGTATGTATCCGCTGTCATGCCGGAGAAAGGAATACCGCAGCTTGTGAAGCGTATGCACTACGTTTCCTTTGTGGGTATGTTCCGTTCTGACTTATTCGAGGGATTATGCGTCGGTCATGCACCGAGGAAATGCCCCATTTGTGGCAGATGGTTTCTCGTCACCGATGCAAAGCAGACCAAATACTGCGGAGGACTTGCGCCGGGGGACAAGCTCGGACGCACCTGCCGTCAGATCGGCAATCTCAAAGGCAGACAGCAGCGAGAACTTGCAGGCGATCACCCCATCAAGGCAATCTACACACGCCGCATGAACACGATTACGCAGTATCTCCACCGTGGCACTCTGGACGAACAGACCGCCGCCGTGATGAAGCATTTGGCAAAAGACAAATTAGAACGTGCGATCTTCGACCACGAGTATGCTAACGGCAGCTATGAAGCGGAGATGTCGCAGAATGCTTTGCTGAATGAAGCAAAGATAAGAGGATAAAGCAACAAGATTGGAGGTATATT
>UQXG01000064.1 GCA_900544945.1 uncultured Eubacteriales bacterium
AGCTGCCGCACCTCGCTCGCCGTATCGGCACTTAGAATTATGCGGTATTGCCCAATCTCCGCAATCTCAAAATCTAACCTAAAGGAGTTCCCCATGATTCAGGCTGTCACCACCCCCGCGCACAAGCAGGCGTTTGCGGCGGCCATTCAAGGGGCTCCTTATTTTCGTGCCGTGATGGGGCGTGACCTGGCCCTGTGGGCAGATAACCCCGGTGCCCCGGTGCGGCTCTTCACCCTGCCCGGTGCGGCCCTGACCCTGAACGGCAGCACCGCCCAGCTGTGCGGCACCCCCCAGGACTGGGAGGAACTGCTAAGCTTTTTGCAGTTTGCGGGCATCGCCCATCTGATTGCGGAAGAAACGCCCCTACTGCCCGCTGCAGCGGGGGAGCCGCTGTTCCTGTATAGTATGCCACCTCAGGATCGTCTGCCGCTGGCGCAAGAACATCAGGGCTATATGCTGAATCGCAGCCCATCTGTCTTGCGCCTGGCAACCCAGCTTTTCCCGCAGGAACCGGAACGGCAGGACTGCTATTATTCCGAAACCTGTACCGCGCTGGCCCACGGCTTTGCCCGTGTGCTGGCTTTGCAGGATGCAGCAGGCCGCCCGGTGAGCACTGTGGGGGCTTATGCCATGGCCAACGGCGAAGCCTATATGGCAATGGGGGAAACTCTGCCGGAGCTGCGCGGGCGGGGCATCGGCGGCTGGCTGATTCCCTACCTGGCCAACGAGCTGGCAGGGGAGGGCTGGACCGTGACATTTTTGTGCGCGGCAGAGCGCTGCCGCTTTTATGAACGCCTTGGTTTTGTACTGCAAAAACAGTACGTTAAGTATAAATTATAATAAGTAAAACAGACAGGATACACTATGATTGAACAATTCTATGATTTGAAACCCCAGGTGCTGGAACTGGACCGCAAAACGCTGGAACTTTGCCGCGATCAGTTTGCCCACCTGGAAGAGATCCGCGATTATAACCAACTGAAAATGCTGCGCGCCTTTACGGACTGCGGCGTGGAAGCCCGGCATTTCCTTGGCTCCACCGGTTACGGCGTGTGGGACGATAGCCGCAATAAGCTGGAGGAAGTATTTTCTCGCTGCATGGGGGCCGAGGACGCTCTGGTACGCCCGCAGTTCATGAGTGGTACCCACACCTTGACAGTGGCGCTGTTCGGTCTGCTGCGCGCAGGGGACACCCTGCTGGCCGCCACCGGCCGCCCCTATGATACGCTGGAAGGCGTGATCGGTATTGGCGAGGCTGGCAAGGGCTGCGGCACGCTGCAGGAATACGGCATCCATTACGATGAGGTGCCCCTGCTGCCGGACTTTACGCCGGACTATGCCGCCATTGCAGAGCATGCCAAGACCGCTACCGTGGTGCATATCCAGCGCAGCCGCGGTTATACCCAGCGCAACGCCTTTGACCTGGATACCATCCAGAAAGTGGCCGATACCGCCCGCAAGGCCAACCCCGATGTCGTGATCTTTGTGGATAACTGCTATGGCGAGTTCACCCAAATCCGGGAGCCGCTCTCCGCCGGCGCGGACGTTATCGCGGGCAGCTTTATCAAGAACCCCGGCGGCGGCATTACCCCCACTGGCGGCTATATTGCCGGTAAAGCCGACCTGGTGGAAAAAATCAGCCACCGCTTTACCGCCCCCGGCATCGGCAAGGACCTTGGCTGCACGCAGGACAGCCTGCGTGATACTTTCCTCGGCTTCTATTACGCCCCCGGCGTTGTGTGTGAAGCACTGAAAACCGCCGTGTATGCCCAGTGCCTGCTGGAGCTGGTGGGTGTGAACCCCGTGCCCCGCTATACCGCCGACCATAACGATATTGTGACTTGCTTTGATTCCGGCAGTGCCGCCGCGCTGCAGGGGTTCTGCGCAGGCATCCAGTCCTGCTCTCCGGTGGACAGCTTTGTCAGCCCCGAACCGGCAGACGAACCGGGCTATACCGACCAGGTCATTATGGCATCTGGTTCCTTTACCGAGGGCTCTACCATTGAAATCAGCTGTGACGGCCCGCTGCGCGCCCCCTACACCTGCTATTTGCAGGGCGGCGTAAACTTTACCGCAGGCCGCGCCGCCGTGCTGAACGCTGTGCAGAAGGCTTTCTTTGCCTGATAGCGGCACAGCAAGGCTGAGCAACAGAAAAAGCAAAACCGTACAAAATGCAAAACGCCCCGGAACACTGGTCAGAACGTGTTCCGGGACGTTATTTTTTGTAGATAAGCAATCAGCCGTTGCGGACATAATCACGCACAAGGGCCTGCAGCAGATCGTCGCGGTCAATGCGGCGAATCAGCGAACGGGCGTTCTTGTAAGTAGTGATATAAGTCGGGTCCTCCGAAAGAATATAGCCGACCAGCTGGTTGACGGGGTTATAGCCCTTTTCCGTCAGAGCCTCGTAGACATCCCGAAGAATCCTGCGCATACTCTCCCGGTCGTCACTTGGCACTGTGAATTTCTGGGTATCCTGTTCGGTCATCATACTCAACTCCTCTGAAATAGAATAAAGCTATTATACCCGAAAGAACGGTCGGTGTAAAGGCCTCAAATGGGAACTTACTGTGAATTTTTAGCCCCGAAGGGTGGCGTTCAGCGTTTCCTTCAGGCTGGCCAGCACCTTGGTCACCACGGCCTCGGAATCCGTATCCGTCAGGGTCCGGTCGTCGGCACGAAGCTCCAGGGAGAAGGCCATGCTCTTCTTGCCCTCGGGTACGCCCACGCCACGATAGATGTCGAAGAGCTTCACACCCTGCAAAAGCTTACCGGCCGCGGCGGTGATAACATCCTCTGCCTGAGCCACGGTGACGGCCTCGTCGCAGATGAGAGCCAGGTCACGGGTGACGGCGGGGTACTTTGGCAGGGGGGTATAGGTGGGATCGGGCAGAAGGTATTCCATGAGCTTGGTGAAATTGATCTCCGCACAGTAAACGTCCGAGTCAATGCCGTAGTTCTTGGCAACCAGGGGATGCACCTGACCCATAACGCCTACGTCCACGCCGTCCACGCTGAGCTCGGCACAGCGGCCGGGATGATAGCTGGGATTGTGCTTTTCCGCCCGGTAGCTGACCTTTTTCAGCCGCAGGCCGGCAAAGATGGCTTCCAGCTCGCCCTTCAGGGTGAAGAAGCTTTCCCCGGCACCGTAGGTGCCCAGCACCAGCATCTTGGGTTCCTCGGGAAGCACCTGACCTTCCTGGGGCAGGTAGATCTTGGCGATCTCGTAGAGCTTGACGGCCTTATTGTGGTAGGCGTTGTTCCGGGACAGAATCTCCAGCATGGAGGGCAGGGCGATGGTACGCATAATGGAGGTGTCCTCACCCAGGGGATTCTGAATTTTCAGAGCGCTGCGCAGAGGGCTATCCCCGGGCAGACGGATCTGATCGAAAGCCGTGGGGGAGGTGAAGGAATAGGTGATGATCTCGCTGTAGCCCAGCCCCCGGCACAGGGTGCCCGCCTGAGCTTCCAGCTTCATGGCCGGGGTGTAGCCGCCCTGGGTGGCATTTTTGAAGGCGGTGATGGGAATTTCATTGTAGCCGTAGGCACGGCCCACCTCTTCGGCGATATCCGCCATTCGAATCAGATCGGGACGGAAGGAGGGAACCAGAATGGTGTTGCCCTCCACGGGAATCTCCAGCCGGTTCAGGTAGCGAACCATATCCTCCCGGGAAATGTCGGTACCCAGCAGCCGGTTGATTTTCTCCACTTCCAGAGGCAGGGTCTTGGGCTGAGGAACGAAGTTCACAATGTCGATGGTGCCGTCCAGCACATCGCCGCACTGGAGCATTTCCACCAGCTCGCAAGCCCGCTGGACAGCCGGAATGGTCATCATGGGATCCAGGCTCTTCTCAAACTTGCCGGAGGCCTCGGTACGCATACCCAGAGCCAGAGCGGTCTGGCGGATGGAGGTGCCGTTGAAGTTGGCGGACTCGAAGACCACCATGGTGGTGTCGTCCACGATTTCGGAGTTCTCGCCGCCCATGATGCCGGCAAGGCCGATGGGGCGGGTGTCGTCGGCAATGACCAGCATACCGGGCTTCAGCTGACGGACGCTGCCGTCCAGGGTGGTCAGGGTTTCTCCGGCCTGGGCCTCCCGAACGACAATTTTGCCGGATTTGACGTACCGATAGTCAAAAGCGTGCATGGGCTGGCCGTATTCCAGCATCACATAGTTGGTGATGTCCACAATGTTGTTGATGGGGCGCACGCCGTTGGCACGGAGCCGCTGGCGCAGCCACTTGGGGGAGGGGCCGATTTTTACGTTGGCCACCATCCGGGAGGAATACCGGTTGCACAGGTTCTCCGCGGGGACTTCCACGTCCAGGTGGTCGAAAATGGAACCGGCATCGCTGCCGTGAACCACGGGCTCATGGTGACGCATGGGCTTGTCAAAAGCGGCGGCAGCCTCCCGGGCAAGGCCGATGATGGAGTAGCAGTCGGGGCGGTTATTGGTGATCTCAAAGTCCACCACGGTGTCGTCGGTACCCATGACGGTATTGATGTCCTGACCGGGCTTGCAGTCCTCGTCGTTCAGAATCCAGATACCGTCGGCATAAGCGCCGGGCACGTCGTTCTGGGTCAGACCCAGCTCGGCAAAGGAGCAGAGCATGCCGCAGGAAACCTCGCCTCTGAGTTTGCCCTTGGTGATGTGTACGCCGCCGGGAAGCCAGGAGTTGTGAAGAGCCGTGGGAACCAGGTCGCCCTCATGGACGTTCTGGGCACCGGTGACGATCTGCACTGGCTCCGGCTGTCCCACGTCCACCTGACAAATCCACATGTGGTCGGAATTGGGGTGGCGCACCATGGACAGCACCTTGCCCACCACCACATTCTTGATTTCCGCGTCCATCCGCTCATAGGTTTCCACCTTCTGACCGAAAACGGTGAGGGTTTCCACGAATTCTTTATCGGATACATGGGAAAGGTCAACGAATTCCTCGTTGAGCCATTTTCTGTTGAGCTTCATCTTCCTACCTCCTCTTAGAACTGGTTCAGGAACCGAATGTCGTTGTCGAAAATCAGACGCAGGTCGTTGATCTTCATGCGGCCCATGGCCATCCGCTCCAGACCCATGCCGAAAGCGAAGCCGGAATACTTCTCCGGGTCAATGCCGCAGTTTTCCAGAACCTTGGGGTGCACCATGCCCGCGCCCAGCAGCTCGATCCAGCCCTCGCCATGGCAGGTGGAGCAGACCTGACCGTCGATTTCACCGGTGCCGTGGCACTTGTGGCACTGCATGTCCATTTCGCAGCTTGGCTCGGTGAAGGGGAAGTGGTGGGGGCGGAAGCGCATGACGGACTGTTCGCCGTAGATTTTGCGCATCATGGTAATGAGGGCGCCCTTCAGGTCACCCATGGTGATGTTCTCATCCACCACCAGACCCTCGATCTGATGGAACATGGGAGAGTGGGTGGCATCGGCCTCGTCCTTCCGGAATACCCGGCCGGGAGCCAGCATACACAGAGGAGGCTTGTGGGTTTCCATGAAGCGAATCTGCATGGGGCTGGTCTGGGTACGCAGAAGAACGCTGTCGTCATCGGTAAAATAGAAGGTGTCGCTCCGATCCCGGGAAGGGTGACCCTCTTCAATATTCAGCCGGGTGAAATTGTAGTCTGCCAGCTCAACCTCCGGGCCGTCTACCACCTGGTAGCCCAGACCTACAAAAATATCTTTGATCTGCTGGAGCACCTGGTTCATGGGGTGCTGATGGCCGATGGTGATCTCCTTGCCGGGAATGGTCACGTCGATGGACTCGGCGGCCAGCTTGGCCTCCAACACCGCCGCATGGATGTCCGCCTTCCGGCTTTCCAGCTTTTCCTCAATCTGGGCCCGGACGGAGTTGGCCAGCTGTCCCATAATGGGTCGCTCATCAGCGGAAAGCTTGCCCATCTGCTTGAGAACGGCAGTCAGTTCTCCCTTCTTGCCCAGCAGCTTGACCCGCAGTTCCTCCAGTGCGGCGGGGGTCGCCGCGCCGTCCAGTGCTTCCAGCGCACTGAGGCGGATCTTTTCCAGTTGTTCTTTCATAATGCTTCCTCCTAAAAGGGTTTTTTACAAAAAAATAAGCCTTTCCTCCCACAATTCGGGACGAAAGGCAAAGCTTCCGCGGTACCACCCGCAATTCGCCGTCAGGCGCACTTTTCGGATGCAGACACATCCAAGACCCGTAACGCAGTCACGCGGCTGCTCCTACCGTTCCCAAAGAAATTTCAGAGAGCGGCTCCCGGGAGAAAGCCTGAACATCCTGCCCGAGCGGCTCACACCCTCCCGCTCTCGCTGAAATGGACAGCACCGATATCCGGCAGCCCGATCATTGCCATTGATTCTTTGGACATCCTAACACAATCCGGGGGATATTTCAAGTGCTATTTTCCATTTTCTCGGATTCTTGACGAAAAATGCGCTGTGTGGTATGGTTAGGAAAAGAAAAAGGAAGTGGTTATATGGAAATCGGACAGCTGAATTTCGGGGATGTGCGGTCACTCCTGCCGGAGCGGAACCCTTGGGGACACAAAGGAAGCTTCGGAAAGGTGCTGGTGTTGTGCGGCAGCCGGGGCTTTACCGGGGCGGCATATCTGGCAGCCATGGGAGCACTGCGTGTTGGTACAGGACTGGTCTTTACCGGAGTGCCGGAGTCCATTTACCCCATTGAGGCAGTGAAGCTGACGGAGCCGGTTGTTTTTCCGCTGCCGGAAGAGGACGGAAGGCTCAGTGAACAGGCTGTGAAGCCTGTTCTGGAAAGAGCGCCTGGGATGGATGCGGTGCTCATTGGCTGCGGCCTGGGAATTTCCGAAGGAACCCGGGCGGTGGTGGAGGCGGTGCTGGAAAATGCGGAGTGTCCGGTGGTGCTGGATGCCGATGGCATATCCCTGCTTTCCGGGCATATGGATATTCTGCGTGGAAGAAGGGGACAGACCATCCTGACGCCCCACGACGGAGAGTTTGTCCGGGTGGGCGGCGTGATTGGGGAAGACCGGATGGCCTCAGCGGCGGAGTTTGCCCGGGAAAATGGGTGCGTGCTGCTTCTGAAGGGTCATCAGACCTGCGTGACCGACGGCAAAATCGGCTATCGGAACCGCACTGGAAACGCCGGAATGGCTGTGGGCGGCAGCGGTGATCTGCTGGCGGGAATGATTGTTGGTCTGCTGGGACAGGAAATGCCCCCTCTGGAGGGAGCGGCCTGCGCCGCCTGGCTCCATGGCGCGGCAGGGGATCTGTGCGCCAAGGAGCTGGGACAGCGAGCCATGCTGCCCACGGACATGCTGAAGGCCCTTCCGCGACTACTGAAATAGGCGGGATTGCATTGCGGCGAATTTTGACATGTTTTTGTGCGGTTCTGGTGCTTACCGGCTGTGCTTCCTCCTCCGGCGGGGAAATGAATCGGGCGTTGGCCCTGCGGGGAAAGCTCTTAAAAGCGGAATCCTGGAACTTTCAGACGGAAATATCCGCAGATTTTGGCGAAAAAGTCTATGATTTCGGCATGGACTGCCAGGCAGACGACAAGGGAAATGTGGCTTTCACCGTGACTGCCCCGGAGACCATTTCCGGCATTACCGGGGAAATCTCTGCCCAGGGGGGAAACCTGACCTTCGACGGCACGGCCCTGGACTTTGGGCTATTGGCAGACGGGCGGCTGTCTCCTGTCAGCGCCCCCTGGGTGCTGGTGAGCGCTCTGCGGGGCGGCAGCATCACAGGGGTGGGGGAGCAGGACGGACGGCTTGTTCTGAACGTCAATGACAGCTACGAAGATGATGCTTTAACCCTGGATGTGACCCTGGACGAAAACGATTTGCCTGCCCGGGCGGAGATTTTCTGTCAGGGAAAGCGGATCCTGTCGATGACGCTCAAAAATGTGGTGATTTCGTAGCATCCGGGCAAATACCGGCATATGCTGGAATGGAAAGTATAAAATCCGATGTGGCGTGGGACAATAGGGTTACCGCGTTACATAGGGACTTTCCGGTAGCGCAGGAGATTTTGCACGGAGCGTGAAAACTATGACCGAGTCATCTGTGAAACGGGGAGATATCTTCTACGCGGATCTTTCTCCGGTAGTGGGCAGCGAACAGGGAGGCACCCGCCCGGTTCTGATTGTCCAGAATGATACGGGCAATCGGCATTCTCCTACCGTCATTGCCGCAGCCATCACCAGTCAGACGGGAAAGGCAAGGCTTCCCACCCACATCAACATTGCAGGCGGCAGCGTAGGCCTGAGCAAGGATTCCATTATTCTGCTGGAACAGATCCGAACCATCGACAAACGGCGGCTCCGGGAGCATATGGGGCACCTGGACGAGCAGCAGATGGCTCAGGTGGACGATGCCATCGCGGTGAGCTTTGGCCTGCCCGGCGGGAACCGGATGACGTGACAGCGTATCAACAGAAAAAGAAAGCTGCTTTTTCAGAGTATTACTCCGACAGACGCAAAGTCCGAAAACAATGCTGTCATTGCGAACCAGTGCCGCAGCACTGGTGTGGCAATCCGCGTCTGTCTGAAATATCGGAACCACCGGTGTTTTTCAGGAGAACGGATTGCCACGGCAGTGTGCGCACTGCCTCGCAATGACATCCGATTTGTCACTTGTGCGTTTTGTCGAGTAATGCTCTGTAGGAGCAGCTTTTTACATATTTTAATCCAGGGAAGCAATGGCGGCGCGGATGCGGGCTTTGGTACGGTCAGTGCCCAGAATCTGCATGACGGTGTACAGATCGGGAGAATTGGTCTGACCGGTAACCGCCAGGCGGAGGAAGGTGGAAACATCCGTGACCGTGCCGGGGAAGGCAGTGGGATCGGCTTTATAGGCCTTCATATCGGTGGTGAAACCGATGGCCGTGGTGATGGCCTTGACCTTGTCAAACCAGGTGCCGGAATCGTCGGCAGGGTCGTAGCTTTCCAGGAACCGGTTCAGCACGTCCCGGATGACGGTCTTTTCGAATTTTTCGTCGAATTCCGGCTTTGCCAGATATTCGTCGTAGAAGAAGCCCATGTAGGGCTTGGCGTCCTTCCAGACCGCCAGATCCTTCCGGGGCTTCTTTCCGCCCCGACCGATGGCGAGAATTCTTTGGGTATAGTCCGGGTCGGCGGCGAGCTTCGCGGCAAAGTCCGGGTCGAATTCCTGAGCCCATTGGGTCAGTTCCTCATAGACCTTCCCGGCGTCCATCCGGGAAATGACGTTCTTGGAAACGTCCGTCAGCTTGGCGTAGTCGAACAGGGAGCCGGCCGGATTCAGCTTCTTGGCACTGAACTTGAAGTCCGTTGCGGGAGCGTCCGGGTTGGCTCTGCGCCAGTCCTCAAAGTTGGAGTTCAGCAGGGTCATGATATACTCATACACGGACTCCACCGGGAAGCCCTCGGCCTGGTAGTAGGTCAGAGCCAGCTCCGGATCCTTCCGCTTGCTGAGCTTGCGCTTGGAGGTGCCGTCCATCTTCATCAGCGGCCCGATGTGGACATATTTCGGCAGCTTAAAGCCCAGAGCCTGGAACAGCTGAATGTGGAAGGGCAGGGTGGCCAGCCACTCGTCGCCCCGGACAACGTGGGTGGTGCGCATCAGGTGATCGTCCACCGCATGGGCAAAGTGATAGGTGGGAATGCCGTCGGATTTGAGAAGAACATGGTCGATGTTATTCTCGGTGACGGTGAGCTTGCCCTTGACCAGATCGTCAAACTTGAACTGATTTTCGATGGAGCCGGTGGAGCGGAACCGAAGCACCCAGGGCTTTCCGGCATCCAGTTGAGCCCGGATGTCCTCCATCGGACGGTCACGCCAGAGGGCGTAGCTGCCATAGTAGCCGGTGGTTTCCTTGGCGGCCTCCTGCTTTTCCCGCATGGCATTCAGCTCTTCTTCTGTGCAGAAGCAGGGATAGGCCATGCCCTGGGAAACCAGCTTTTTGGCATAGACATGATAGATGGCCGCCCGCTGGCGCTGACGGTAGGGACCATAGATGCCGTTGTCGCCGTCCATGGTAGCGCCCTCGTCAAAGTGAATGCCGTAGTGCTTGAGTGCCTCGATGAGCACCTCCACCGCACCGGGAACCTCCCGCTTGGCATCGGTGTCCTCCACCCGCAGGAACAGCACGCCGCCGCTCTGATGGGCCATCCGCTCGGAGGTCAGTCCCTGCACCAGGTTGCCCAGGTGGACAAAGCCCGTGGGGGACGGTGCCATTCGGGTGACTACCGCGCCCTCCGGCAGATTCCGGAGGGGATATTTTTCTTCCAGAGCCTCCGGGGTTTCCGTTACCTCCGGAAACAGAAGCTCGGCAAGTGCCTGATAATCCATATTAGCAGTACCTCTTTTTCTTATGATTTTCTGCATTATAGCATATGGGGACGGGAAAATCAATTCCGACAGACGCTTTTTCACTTGCGAAATCCGATGTACTGTGCTAGAATGAGGAAAAACTCTGAAGAAGGAATGTGAACATTATGAGTGAAGTGCTTACCGATCAAACCGCGCCGAAAAAGCGGATGCTCTCCGGCATCAAGCCCTCCGGCGATCTGACCCTGGGCAGCTATCTGGGTGCCGTGAAAAACTGGGCTGAGCGGGCGGAGGAATACGACTGCTTCTACTTTATGGCAGACCTCCATGCCATCACCGTCCGGCAGAATCCCGCGGATCTGCGGCGGCGGACTTTGGAGCAGCTGGCTCAGTACATCGCCTGCGGCCTGGATCCGGAGAAGAACACCCTGTTTATCCAGAGCCATGTGCACCAGCACGCGGAGCTAGGCTGGGTTTTGCAGTGCTACTCCATGTTCGGTGAGCTGAGCCGGATGACCCAGTTCAAGGATAAATCCGCCAAGAACGCGGATAACATCAACGGCGGCCTGTTTTCCTACCCCAGCCTGATGGCTGCGGATATCCTGCTGTACCAGCCGGATCTGGTGCCTGTGGGAGAGGATCAGAAGCAGCATGTGGAGCTGTGCCATACCATTGCCCGCCGGTTCAACGGCGTTTACGGCGACGTGTTCAAGATGCCGGAGCCTTTCGTTCCCAAGGTAGGCGCCCGGATCATGAGCCTGACCAACCCCGGTGCCAAGATGAGCAAGTCCGAAAACGAGGACACCGGCCGGGTTCTGCTGATGGACACGCCGGAGACCATTATGCGGCAGTTCAAGCGGGCCATCACCGATTCCGACACCGAAAACTGCGTCCGCTACGACAAGGAGAACAAGCCCGGCGTTTCGAACCTGATGACCATTTACTCTGCCGTCACCGGCAAGACCTTCGCCGAGATCGAAACGGAGTTTGCGGGACAGGGCTACGGTGCTTTCAAGCCCGCCGTAGGCGAGGCCGTGGTGGAAACCCTCCGTCCCATCCGGGAAGAGGCCAGCCGGATCATGAAGGATAAGGCATACCTCGAAAAGGTCTACAAGGAGGGCGCCGAGAAGGCGGGCTTTGTGGCAGAGAAGACCCTGCGCAAGGTTTATAAGAAGGTTGGCTTTGTGGCACGCTGATGGAAAAGCCGGATTTATTTGACCAGCCGGCGATGGATCCCTATGACCGGGAGGAACAGTGCCGGAAAACCATCCGGGTGGTGACCCGGGCCATTCTGATGCGCATCGTGGTGAGCGTGCTCCTGCTGGTAATGGTAATCCGGGCTGGAGCGTCCCCGGCGGTGCTGGGGCTGGGAGCCTTTGTGCTGGTGATTGCGGTATCCGGCGCGCTGCCCCTGGGAAAAGAGCTGGTAAAGCAGAAAGGACTTCTGAAGGAATGCCTGAAGGATCAGGACGAGCTGGAAAAGAAGGAATAATGTGTACCCCCAATACTGGATACCCAGTATTGGGGGCTGCTTTTTCGTTTTACAGATCCAACGCCGGATTCATATAGTACACATTTTTCTGATTCAGCTTTTCCCGCAGGAGCTGGCAGGCTTCACCAATACAGGCAACATGAAGTACAGCAAAAGAGCCACCAACACATATTACTGGGTTACGGTATCATATCGTCAAA
>UQXG01000065.1 GCA_900544945.1 uncultured Eubacteriales bacterium
CAGTATTCCTCCACTTTTGAACCCTTCGGCTAGAGAAAAATCTCTCGCTCCCAGCTCTTGCCGATTTCATCAGAGGTTCCCGAGGTTTATCGGCAGTCTGTGAAAACGCCGGAGAATCTCGGACGCTTTCACAGGCTGTTGAGAAAATAGGAAGGCTCCGGCTGCCGGGAGGGCTCCGGGGGCTTCCCAAGAAAGAGAGGGCTATTCATGAAAATCATTCAGTATCTGATCAACGGCATCAGCATCGGCTCCGTGTATGCCATCATTGCCCTGGGCTACACCATGGTTTACGGAATTGCCAAGATGCTGAACTTCGCCCACGGCGACGTCATCATGGTGGGTGCGTACATTTCCTTCTGTGTGACCAACTATCTGGGTCTTCCGGTGGCGGTATCCATCCTGGCGGCCATGGCGGTGTGCACGGTGCTTGGCGTTCTCATTGAGGGCCTTGCCTATAAGCCCCTGCGGGGCACTCCCAGCCTGGCGGTGCTGATTACGGCCATCGGCGTCAGCTACTTCCTCCAGAACGCAGCTCAGCTGATTTGGTCTTCCAGCCCCAAGAACTTTACCTCCATTGTCACCTTCCAGCCTCTGCGGCTGGCCGGCGGTCAGCTGGTGGTCACCGGCGAGGTGATTTACACCATTGTTGCCTCCATCCTCATTATGGTGGGTCTGACCTGGTTTACCACCAAGACCCGAACCGGTAAGGCCATGCGGGCGGTTTCCGAGGATCGGGACGCGGCCCAGCTCATGGGTATCAACGTGAACAAGACCATTTCCATGACCTTTGCCATCGGCTCTGCGCTGGCGGCCATCGCCGGTGTGCTGCTGTGCTCCACGGTGCCGACCTTGCAGCCCACCACCGGCTCCATGCCCGGCATCCGTGCCTTCACCGCTGCCGTCTTCGGCGGCATCGGCTCCATTCCCGGCGCTATGCTGGGCGGCATACTGCTCGGCATTATCGAGACCTTCAGCAAGGCCTATTTAAGTCCCCAGTTCAGCGATGCCATCGTGTTCGCCGTGCTGATTGTGATCCTGCTGGTGAAGCCCGCCGGACTGCTGGGCAAGCAGGTTCAGGAGAAGGTGTGAGGTGGTTATGATGAAAAAGAGACTGACAAAAGACAAAATCCTGGGAGCCTCCACCTATATTCTGGTAACGGCGGCATTTTTGGTTCTGCAGCTTCTCATGAACCAGGGCAAGCTGAGCAGCACCATGAAGGGCTTCCTGGTTCCCGCCTGTGCCTATATTGTGCTGGCAGTTTCCCTGAACCTGCTGGTTGGCATCTGCGGTGAGCTGAGCCTGGGTCATGCGGGCTTTATGGGCATCGGCGCTTTCTCCGGCGTGATTGTTACCGCCCTGCTTGCCCAGGCGGTTCCCAACGGTGTCCTCCGGCTGGTGATTGCCATGCTGGTAGGCGGCGTGCTGGCCGGTGCCATCGGCTTCCTCATCGGCATTCCTGTCCTTCGCCTTCGGGGCGACTATCTGGCGATCGTCACTCTGGCCTTCGGCGAAATTATGAAGAACATCTTCGGAAACCTCTACCTGGGCGTTGACGAAGAGGGACTTCACGCCACCATGAGCTCCGCCGGTCTGACCCTGGGAGCGGGCGGCACTATGATTGTTTCCGGCCCCAGAGGCGCCACGGGCATTACCAAGCTTTCTACCTTTGCCATCGGCTTCGTGTTGATTCTCTTCACCCTGTTTGTGGTACAGAATCTGATCAATTCCCGGGAGGGTCGGGCCATCAAGGCAGTCCGGGACAATCGGATTGCCGCCGAGTCCGTGGGCATCAACGTCACCGCCTTCCGGATGAAGGCCTTCGTGGTCTCCGCGTTCCTGGCGGGCATGGCGGGCGCTCTGTACGCCATGAATTACGGCTCCATCACGGCCAGCAAGTTCAACTTCAATACCTCCATCAACATTCTGGTCTTTGTGGTGCTGGGCGGCATGGGCAACATCCTGGGCTCCATCATTTCCGCTACGGTGCTGTACATCCTGCCGGAGGCCATGCGCGGTTTGCAGGATTACCGGATGATTATCTATGCCATCGTTCTGATTCTGGTTATGCTCTTCACCTGGTCTCCCAAGGTCAAGGATACCATGTCCGTGGTTTCGGACAAGATTTCCGGTATGTTCAAGAAGAAGGAGGCGGGAAGCCATGAATGAGTATTCCAAGAAGATTCTGAAAGTGCCCACCGTGACCTTCGTCCGGGAGCAGGATCAGGGCAAGCAGCCCGTTCTGGATGTACGGAACCTGGGCATTGACTTCGGCGGCCTGACTGCCGTGGACAGCTTCAATATCACCATCGGCCCCACCGAGATTTCCGGCCTGATCGGCCCCAACGGCGCGGGCAAGACCACCATTTTCAACCTGCTCACTGGCGTTTACCAGCCCACCCGTGGCTCGGTGCTGGTCAACGGCATCGACATCAAGGGAATGCCGGTGCACAAGGTCAATAAGCTGGGCATAGCCCGTACCTTCCAGAATATCCGGCTGTTTACGGATATGACCGTTCTTGACAACGTGAAGGTGGGTCTGCACAACTCCATGAAGTGCCCCTTTATTTCCAGCGTCCTGCACCTGCCCGGCTATTTCAAGGCCGAGAAGCTGGCAAACGAGAAGGCCATGGAGCTGCTGGACTTCATGGGTCTTGCCGAGCACGCCAACGAGAAGGCAGGGAGCCTGCCCTACGGCGTCCAGCGTCGGCTGGAAATTGTCCGGGCACTGGCCACCAATCCGTCGGTGATTCTGCTGGACGAGCCTGCCGCGGGCATGAACCCCAGCGAGACTGCCGAGCTGATGCACCAGATCCGCCGGATTCGGGACACCTTCCATGTGGCGATTTTCCTCATCGAGCACGATATGAATCTGGTGATGAATGTCTGCGAGGCCATCGCCGTGGTGAATTACGGTCGGATTATCGCTAAGGGCACCCCTGAGGAGATTCAGGCCAACCCCGCGGTTATTGAAGCCTACCTTGGCAAGGAGGAGAACCATGCAGATGCTGAAAATTGAAGACATGCACGTCTATTACGGCGCCATCCATGCGGTAAAGGGCGTGTCCTTTGAGGTGGGCGAGGGCGAAATTGTGGCTCTGATCGGCGCCAACGGCGCGGGAAAATCCACCATTCTGAAAACCGTTTCCGGTCTGATGCACCCCCGCAGCGGCTCCATCCACTTCTGTGACCAGGACATCACCCACGCCGAGGCCTTTAAGCTGCTGCGTACCGGTCTGGCTCACGTCCCTGAGGGACGGCGGATTTTCCAGCAGATGACCGTCCAGGAGAACCTGGAAATGGGCGCTTACATCAATAAAGAGGTTTCCGCTCAGGACTTGGAGATGGTATTCAACTATTTCCCCCGGCTGAAGGAGCGGCGCAAGCAGATCGCGGGCACCCTCTCCGGCGGCGAGCAGCAGATGCTGGCTATGTCCCGGGCTCTGATGTCCCACCCCAAGCTGATGATGCTGGATGAGCCCTCCATGGGTCTGGCTCCCATTCTGGTTGACCAGATTTTCGACATCATCAAGGAGCTCCACAAGGCGGGTACTACCATCCTTCTCGTGGAGCAGAACGCCCGGAAGGCTTTGCAGATTGCCGACCGTGCCTACGTTCTGGAAACCGGCAGCATCACCCTCAGCGGTACCGGTGCGGAGCTGGCAAGCTCGGATGCCGTGAAGAAAGCTTACCTGGGCGGCTGATAGCGTTTCCTTTCCATACGCAACAATTTCACACCCCCTGCATAGGGTAAATGCAGGGGGTGTCTTTTTATGTGCCGGAAAAATCGTCTGCGGGGCTGCTGCCTGATCTGCTTCGGCCTGGGGCTGATCCTGGGGCACTGCCTGGAAAGCTGGCTGCTGTGCTGCTGCGGCGGCCTGTGCCTGATGGCGCTGGGCTGCTGCGTGACGAGACATCGATAGGAAGTGGGATGACCTGGTCATATTCTTGTCCCGGCGGGAATAGACTATAGTGCAAGAACAGCAAGTCTATTTGGGATGAGGAGTGAACCGAAGTGGAAGTGACATTTCAGAATCAGGGCTGCCCCTGCTTGAAGCCGGTTTTGCGTCAGGCACGAAACGCGGAGCAGTCCCAGGAGATCAAGCTTGCCGAGGGAATGCCGGACGTGGGTCGAATCCTGACGGCCTGGGGACAGCCCATCCTGCGCGGCAAGGAGTGGGGCTCGGATGGACTGTCCGTTACCGGTGGAATGATGGTCTGGGTTCTGTACACCCCGGAGGACGGAAGCACGGAGCGGTGTCTGGACGGCTGGATTCCCTTTCAGCTGCGCTTCGAGCTGCCGGAGGAGCTGCCTGAGGGGAAAATCTGCCTGGGGATGCTCCCCAGAGCGGTGGAGGCCAGAACCGTATCGCCCCGGAAAATTCAGGTTCGGGCGGGGCTGAGCCTGCTGTGCCAGGCCTTTGTGCCCATGGAAATCCCGGTCGCCCGGCCGCAGCATTTGCCGGAGGGTGTGGAGCTGCTGGAAAATACCTATCCCGTCCGGCTCTGGAAGGAGGCGGGGGAGAAGGCCTTTTCCCAGGAGGAGACACTGACCCTGCCGGATTCCGCGCCGGTGCCGGAGGAATTGATCTGTTACTGGGCAGATGCCCGGGTGACCGATCGGAAGGTGCTGTCCCAGAAGCTGGTGTTCCGGGGAAGCACGGCGGTGCACCTGTGCTATCGCTGCCGGGAGGGTCAGCTCCACTGCTGGGACTTTGACCTGCCCTTTTCTCAGTATGCGGAGCTGACCGGGGAGTACGGTGCAGATGCCCAGACGGAATTTTCGCTGTGCCTCACCGGGCTGGAACTGGAGCTGGACGAAGAAGGCCGGATGAATCTGAAATGCGGCATTGCCGCCCAGTATGCCCTGTCCGACCGGGAGCAGCTGGAGCTGACTCAGGATGCCTACAGTCCGGGAAGGGAGCTGCAAATCCAGATGAGCACACTGGAACTGCCGGTGACTCTGGACGGACGGCGGGAGAACCTGTATGCCGAGCAGACCCTGCCCGGTCAGGGCAGTCTGGTGGTGGACAGCCGGTTCCTGCCGGAATATCCCAGACAGCGGCGGGAAGGGACGTGCCCGGTTCTGGAGCAATGCGGTACCTTCCAGCTCCTGTATTACGGGGAGGACGGCGCTCTGCACGCAGGCTCTGCCCGCTGGGAAGGTACCCTTCCGGTGAACGCGGATGAAGCGGTGGATATCTGGGCAGTGCCGGGAATCGGAACCTGCCAGGCGGCAATCGGCGGCAGCGAGATGACCCTGAAAGCGGAGCTGCCTGTGGAACTGACGGCGGCAACGGTGGAGCGGCTGAGCGTGGTGACGGGGCTGACCCTGGGGGAGAGCCGGAAGGGGGAGGGCGGCAGGCCTTCTCTGATTCTCTGCCGAGCCGGAGAAAGAAGTCTCTGGGACATGGCAAAGGCGGCAGGCTCCACGGTGGCGTCCATCCGGGAGGCAAACGATTTGCAGGGGGAGCCTGCCCCGGACCAGATGCTCTTGATTCCAATTTTGTAACAGGGGGAGCTCTGAATCAATCGGCAAGAGCTGGCAACGAGAGATTTTGTTCACAGGCAAGCTTCTAAAAGTGGAGGAATACTTTGTGTATTTCCCACTTTTCGAAGGGCAGTATGTGGGCAAAAGATCCGCTGTCCAGCCGCCGACGATTGATTTAGAGTTCCCCCAACCGAAAGAGAAACGCCGCACCGGGGGAGAACCGGTGCGGCGTTTGACAGCCTGGTCGCATTGAGCTTGGGGATAACGCTGTCCCTGACAGCATACTTCAGGGGAAGGGCGAAAGCAATTGAAAGCTGTCGAATGGGTCTATTCTTTTTCCGAATCCTTCAGGGCAATTTCATAAACCGCGTTTTTGGAAAGCCCCAGCTCCTTGGCGGTCTGCTTCACCGCGTCCTTCCGGGAAAGCCCCTGGGCAATCAATTCTGCCAGTCGGGCAGCGGCATCGGTTTCCGAAGGAATTTCCTTTTCTTCCGGTTTGGCACCGGCAACAATCAGCACAAATTCACCCTTTGGGGGATTTTCGGTGTAGCGTTCCAGTGCCTCCGACAGTGTGGTGCGGACAACCTCCTCGTGAAGCTTGGTCAGTTCCCGGCACAGGCTCAGAGGCCGGTCGCCGCCGAAAACCTCCGTCATGTCGGCAAGAGTGGTGAGAAGCTTGTGCGGAGCCTCATAGAAAATCATGGTTCGCTGCTCGCTTTTCAGGCTTTCCAGGTGCTCCCGGCGGCTTTTTTTCGCCGTGGACAGAAAACCCTCGAAACAGAACCGACCGGTGGCCTGACCGGAGATGCTCAGAGCGGTGATGGCGGCGCAGGGGCCGGGAATGGCGCAGACCGGAATTCCCGCCGCGGCGCACTGCTTCACCAGATCCTCACCGGGGTCGGAGATGGCGGGGCTTCCCGCGTCGGAAACCAGGGCGCAGGTTTCGCCGCCCAGAATCCGCTCCACGATCCGGCTGCCTTGGGCGGCCTTGTTGTGCTCGTAGTAGCTGACGAGACTTTTCTTGATGCCCAGGTGGTTGAGAAGCTTCAACGTCACCCGGGTGTCCTCCGCGGCGATGAAATCCGCGGCCTCCAGGGTTTCCCGGCACCGCTGGGAAATATCCCCCAGATTGCCGATGGGGGTGGGAACCAGATACAGCATTGCGGACATATTAAAAGCCTCCTAGATGATAGATTTCCCGGTAAAGGGGGGTGGGGGAGCCGTCGGCCTCCCGAAGAATCCATTCCTCCCAGATTAGCCCCGGCTTTCCGCCCTTGCGCAGCCCCAAAAGAATCAGGCTTACCGGGTCGCCGGGGCGATGGCGAACCAGGCCTAAGCGTTTGGCTTCCAGCCCCACGGCGGCTCCCGCGGCGATCAGCTCCCCCAGCCGCTCCGGCCGATGCACCAGATAAAAATCCCCGCCGTATTTCAGTGCCCAGCCGGCGGCTTTCATAAGGGCGCTTACCGGGCAGAAATCCTCCCGCCGGGCGGCAGTCAGTTTGGCTGCCGGGCCTCCGGAAAAATAGGGAGGATTGGACAGGCACACATCGAAGCTTCCCGGGGTCAGCCTTTGGGGCGCTTCTTGTATGTCAGCCAAAAGACTTTCCAGCCGGCTTTCCAGGCCGTTTCGGCAGATGTTGGCCAGAGCCGCCGCGTGAGCCCTTTCGTCCCGCTCAATGCCCGTGACAGCGCATCCGACATCCCGACTGCACAGCAGCAGCCCCAGGGTGCCGCAGCCGGAACCCAAATCCAGCACCCGTGCGTTTTTCGGCAGCCGGACAAAGTGGGAAAGCACCATGGAATCGGTGCTCAGGGGAAAGCACCCGTCGGGAATTTCTAATTGATAGTTGTTTGGTAATATTTCCATAGAAACAGAAAAGAGAAGTGACGATGATTGGGGCAGAGCTTCCCAAGAAGAAAAAAGAAAATTGACCTGCGCGTGGGCGCAGGCCAATTACAAGCCTATGAAGAAAGATTAGCCTTCCTCGATAGCGTCGTTGGGGCACTGCTCGGCGCAGGAGCCGCAGGAAACGCAGACATCGGCGTCGATGACGTACTTGCCGTCGCCCTCGGAGATAGCCTCAACGGGGCACTGCTCGGCGCAGGAACCGCAGGAAACGCAAGCGTCAGTAATTACATAAGCCATGGTAAAACCTCCCTAATGTTTTTCTGTTCTACAGCGTATGTAGTAACGTATCCTCATTGTAGCATGGATTTTCGAAAATGCAATTCCTTTTTGCGTTTTTTCGGGAATAATTTTTTCCGGAGCTGGCGATGCTTTCCCGCAAAGGAAGACTGCCCAGGCAGTCGGAAGGGAAGGACGGTATATGAACTATCACCCGGCCACGGTGGAGCTTCTTTCCCAGGCGGCTCGGAAGGCCCGGGAGCTGGGCCACAGCTATGTGGGATCGGCACATTTTCTCCTGGCACTGAGCCGGGAGAACGGGAGCACCGGCTTAGTGCTCCGGCAGCTGGGAGTTGACCCGGAGCTGATGGAGGCGCTGATCCAGCTGCTCTACGGCCTGGGAACCCCGGAGCTGCCCCTGCCCCAGGGACTGACCCCGGAGGCCAAGCACCTTCTGCGGGGAGCCGCCGGAGAGGCCAGAAGCCAGCGTGTTCGGCAGATTCAGCCCCAGCATTTGCTTTTGGCCATGGCCCGGCAGGAGCGGGGAGCCGCCGGAGAGCTGCTGCGGCTTTCCGGCCTTGCCCCGGAGGAACTGTTTAACCAGACGGTGGAGTATCTGCGCTGGGAGCAAAGTGTGTTGACGAGAGCGAAGAAGGAGGAAACTCGTTTGAGACTGTTGGAGCAATTCAGTGAGGATCTGGTGGCGAAAGCCGCAACGATGGATCCGGTGATCGGCAGGGAACGGGAAATTGACACGGTCATCGGCATTCTGTGCCGGAAAAGCAAGAATAACCCGGCTCTGGTGGGGGAGCCAGGGGTGGGCAAAACCGCCATCGCCGAGGGGCTGGCTCAGCGGATGGCCACCGGGAGCGTGCCGCCCCAGCTGAAGGAAAAGCGGCTGGTGAGCCTGAATATGGCCTCCCTGGTGGCGGGGACGAAATACCGGGGAGAATTCGAGGAACGGCTTCGGGATGTGCTGGCGGAAATCCGCCGCTGCGGAGACGTGATTCTTTTTGTGGATGAAATGCACACCATTGTGGGAGCGGGAGCCGCCGAGGGTGCCATTGACGCGGCAAACATTTTCAAGCCCGCCCTGGGTCGGGGAGAGCTGCAAATGCTGGGAGCCACCACCCGGGAGGAATACCGGAAGTATATCGAAAAAGACGCGGCGCTGGAACGGCGGTTCCGGCCTGTTGCGGTGGAGGAGCCCAGCCAGGAGGCCACCCTGGCCATTCTCAAGGCTCTGCGGCCTGGGCTGGAGCGGCATCACCATCTGCGCATCACCGACGATGCCATCCGGGAGGCGGTGAGGTTGTCCGCCCGGTATCTGCCTGACCTTTACCTGCCGGACAAGGCCATTGATCTGCTGGATGAAGGAGCCTCCCGGGCGAGATTGGAGGAGCTGCACAGCGGCCGGGGCAGCGCTGCCCGGAAGGAACTGGAAGAAGCCCTGCAAGGAGCCGTCCGGGAGCGGCAGTTCGAGCGGGCGGCAGAGCTCCGGGACAAAATGCAGCATCTGGCAAAGCCCAGCGTGCGCAGCCGGAACGTAAACGCCTCGGATATTGCCTGGGTGGTATCCCAGCGCACGGGAATCCCCGTGGGACGGCTCACCGCCGGAGAGCGGGAGCGGCTGTTGGAGTTGGAGGGCCTGCTGTCGGCGGAAGTCATCGGCCAGAGCGAGGCGGTTTCCGCTGTGGCGGAAGCCGTCCGGCGGGGTTATTCCGGCATCCGGGATCCGGGGCGGCCCATTGCCAGTCTGCTCTTCACCGGCCCCACCGGCGTAGGAAAAACCGAGCTGTGCCGGGTGCTGGCCCAGGAGGTTTTCGGTTCCCGGGAGGCCGTGCTCCGGCTGGATATGACGGAATATATGGAAAAGCAGTCCGTGTCCCGGCTTATCGGCGCCCCTCCCGGCTATGTGGGCTATGAGGAGGGCGGCAAGCTGACGGAGGCCGTCCGCCGCCGTCCCTATAGCCTGGTGCTTTTCGACGAG
This sequence comes from uncultured Eubacteriales bacterium, assembly GCA_900544945.1. Taxonomy (GTDB): domain Bacteria; phylum Bacillota; class Clostridia; order Oscillospirales; family Oscillospiraceae; genus Faecousia. Next base: position 9,605 of record UQXG01000065.1, read on the forward strand.
CTGGAGAAGGCCCATCCGGAGGTGCTGGGGATTTTGCTGCAAATCATGGAAGAGGGAGTGCTGACGGATTCCACCGGCCGCCGGGTCAGCTTCCGCAATGCCATTGTGGTCATGACCTCCAACGTGGGGGGCCAACTCCGGGGAGAGGGTCTGGGCTTCTGCGCCGCCGGACGGGCGGCGGAAATGGGGGAGGCCCTGCGGCAGAGCTTTTCCCCGGAGTTTCTGGGAAGAATCGACCGGACCGTTCATTTTTCGCCTCTGGGAAAGGAGGCCATGGAGACCATCGCCGGAAAATATCTGCGCCAGCTTCAGGAGCGCACCGCCGCCGCGGGCACCCAGCTTTTGCTGCCGGAAGGGCTTGCCCGGTTCCTGCTGGAAAAATGTCCCGGAAAGGACGGAGCCCGACAGCTCCGGCGGCTGGTGCAGACAGAGGTGGAGGGGCCTTTGGCCGGCTTTCTGCTGGGCTGCGCCCGGAAGCCAACCCGGGTGAAGCTCCTGCTGGAGGCGGGAGAAATTTCCTTTTGCACCTGATTTATGCGAACGATTGTTTGAATTATGGAAAAATTGTAACCAAAAAAGGAAAAAACCGGAGAAAAAGATTGATTTTTCTCTGCGGGGGTAGTATACTGTCTGCAAATGGAGCAAAAGGGTAGTAAAGTGGAGTAAAAGGGAAGGAGGGAAGCGGATGATCGGCAAGTACAGTGCCAAGCTGGACGAAAAGAGCCGGCTGTTTGTGCCGGCAAAGCTGAGAAGCGAACTGGGGGATACCTTTTTTGTGACCCTGGGCGTCAACTGCGGTCACCGCTGCCTGACCGTTTACACCGCCCAGGAGTGGCAGCAGCTTTCCGACAACTTCAATGCCCTGAGCATTTCCCAGCGGGCTGGAGCCACCAGCCTGATTTTTATGAACGCGGCGGAGTGCACCCCGGATAAGCAGTTCCGGTTCGGTCTGACCCAATTTCTGCTGGACTACGCGGGCATCGACCGGGAGGTCATGATTGTAGGTCGGGCGGGCCAGGCGGAAATCTGGGACGCCAAGGAATTCGCGGCCTTTGAATCCGAAAATTTGACCCCGGAAAAGCTGCTGGCATCTCTGGAGGCGATCGGACTATGAGTGAATTTCATCATGTTTCCGTGCTGCTGGAGGAGTGCATCGAGGCACTGAGCATCAAGCCTGACGGGATTTATGTGGACGGCACTTTGGGCGGCGCAGGCCATTCCAGCCGGATTGCCGCGGAGCTCACCACCGGCCGGCTCATCGGCATCGACCGGGATCCGGTAGCCCTGGAAGCGGCAGGGGAGCGGCTGAAGCCCTTTGCCGACCGGGTGACCCTGGTGCACAGCAATTTTGACGAAATGGACACGGTTCTGAAAGACCTGGGCATTTCCGGCGTGGACGGAATTCTCATGGACTTGGGCGTGTCCTCTCCCCAGCTGGACGACGGGAAACGGGGTTTTTCCTACATGGCCGATGCCCCTCTGGATATGCGCATGAACAGTGAGGATACCCTGGACGCCCGGCAGATCGTGAACGGCTGGTCTTATGAAGAATTAAAGCGGATTCTCTACGACTACGGCGAGGAACGCTACGCCCCCCGGATTGCGGCGGCCATCTGCAAGCGCAGAGAGGAAGCCCCCATCGAGACCACTCTGGAATTGGTGGATATTATCCGGGGAGCCATGCCGGCGGCTGCCCTGCGGGAGAAGCAGCACCCGGCCAAGCGAAGCTTTCAGGCCATCCGCATTGCCGTCAACGACGAGCTGGGCAGTGTGGAGCGGGTGATGAAGCGGGCAGTGCCCTGCCTGAACCCCGGTGGGCGACTGGCTGTGATTACCTTCCATTCTTTGGAAGACCGAATTGTGAAGAACGCCATGGCGGAGGCGGCCAAGGGCTGCATCTGCCCCAGAGAGTTCCCGGTCTGCGTCTGCGGCAGAAAGCCTCAGGTGAAGATCATTACCCGCAAGCCCATTACCTCCACGGAGGAGGAGCTGGCGGTCAATCCCAGAGCCAGAAGCGCAAAGCTTCGGGTTTGCGAAAAACTCTGACAAGTTTGAGTAACCGCTGATGAAATCGTCTGCGGTTCTCAACGGATCTTTCGCCCCGACTGTGCAGTTTGAAAAGTTTGAAATATAGCGCAGCCGTTGCCAGTGTAAGCTGGCTTACGGATGCGGCATACCCCTTGCGGGTACACAAAGTATTCCTGCGCTTTTCAAACTTTCATTCGTGCCAAAATCTCTCGCT
>UQXG01000066.1 GCA_900544945.1 uncultured Eubacteriales bacterium
TGGCTCGCAATGACTTTGTTCTATTTGGGCACTTTGCTATTTTGAGACAGCTCCTGGGGGCAAAAGATCCGCTGTCCAGCCGCCGACGATTTATTCAGAGTTTCCCTAATGAACGAAAAACGCCTTCCCCTGTGAATCAGGGGAAGGCTGGAAAGCGACCTCATCCGACCCTTCGGGCCACCTTCCCCTCTCAGGGGAAGGCTTTGCGTGGTGCCATGCAATCAGGCCCGTCGGGCCAACGTGGCCCCTCCGCTCCCTTCCGGGGGCACTTCTCCCATAGGGAGCGGCAAGGCCCTCATGGGTATCTTCCTTTCTGTGTCTGTTTTGGGGTCAGTACACTCCATTTCCCGAGAAATGTCCAGTGCCTACCTCAGGAAGAAGTCCGGCCCTCTGTCCCGGAACAGCAGCGCCGACACCCCCAGCAGCAGCTCGGCGTGGCAGGCCGGGTCGTCCAGGGGCAGACCGAAGTCCCCCTGCATCCGGCGAATCCGGTAGAGCACCGTGTTCCGGTGGGTAAAAAGCATTTCGCAGGTCTTTTTCAGGGAGCGGCCGCAGGCCAGGTACCAGTACAGGGTCTCGCAGTAGCCCGTGCCCTTTTCCCGGTCGTGGTCGGCCAGTGCCTCCAGTGGCCGGGAAATCAGATCCTCCCTGCCTTCCAGATTTTTCAGAAGCAGCGGCACCCGGAGCCTGTCCACGGTGCACACGCTTTCGCCGTGATACCGCTCATCCCCCATCAGCGCCAAAGCCTCCCGGGCAGTGCGGTAGTGGGCGGGCAGGTCGTAAAGGTCGCTCAGTCCCTCAGATACCGCAATTTTCAGCCGGAATTCCTGAGCCAGCGCCGAAAAGTCCTCTTTTCCGGCAAGAAACAGAAACACATCCCCCCGATAAAGGAAGGGGTGAGACTGAGGAAATTGGGAGAGCACCGCTTCCTTCAGCTGCTCCCGGCCGGGGTGCTGGCTGGGATAGCCGGTCAGATCGAGGAGGGCGAAGCCCGCCGGGTGGAAATCGGCAAGGTAGGTTCCGGCGGTCTGGAGCCGGAAATAGGCGGCGTTGGGGAAGCCCCCGTCCAGCAGGTGCATCAGAATGTCCTCGGCGGTTTCGAAGGGCTTGTCCTGGCGGCTGGTCTCGATGAACAGCTGCTTGGCTAAGATCCGCTCTACCGCCTGCCAGGTTTCCTCCGGGAGTCTGGCAAGGTGTCCGTCGATGTCCGGGCAGACCAGGTAGCCCAGCCGAACGCCGGTGCTGACCAAAGGCGCAATCCGCCGCCGGAAGGGGCTGCCCTCCGGCTTGACAAAATCCGCCGTTCCCCCAGCCAAGGTCTGGCTCTGGCTGATGGCGGCGCTGACCTCAAAGGTCAGTTCCCCACGCAGAAGGGTCTTGCGAAAAAGGGCATCCGTAAAGTCCAGAGGGCAGTAGCTGGAAAAAACATGAAAGGTATCATCCAGAATGAGAATCGGGCAGCCCAGCATGGCCCCGGCCTGGGCGGTCAGGGCATCCAGGTCGTCCCGGGCAAAAAAGGACGTCAGCAGGGCATCCACAGTTTCCATGGCACATTCTCCTTTTTCTTGTGCTGCGCGCACAAGGTCTTTTTGTTTTATTATACTCCCAGTCCCTTTCCGAATCAAGAAAAAACTGGTATAGTGCCAATCAGAAAAAGGAAAGGAGCATGAGAAACAACCAGTATAGTGAGTAAAACAGATTGAAAACAAAATGGAATGGATCTCAAGCAAATGGAGGAATGACTTATGCTGCCTGCAATTTATGGTGAAAACATGTTGGATGATTTCTTTGGTACCGGTTTTGGCACTGATTTCTTTGGTGGACGGAACCCCCTGTTCGGTAAGAACGCCCGGAACCTGATGAAGACGGATATCCGGGAGACGGACGACGCCAAGGCTTATCGCCTGGCCGTGGATCTGCCCGGCTTCCAGAAGGACGAAATTCAGCTGGACGTTCAGGACGGCTACCTGACCATCCAGGCCGAGAAGGGCCTGGACAAGGACGAAGAGGACAAGAAGGGCCGGGTTCTGCGCCAGGAGCGCTATGCCGGCAGTTGCTCTCGGAGCTTCTACGTCGGCGACGTGCGGCCTGAGGATATCAAGGCCAAATACGAGTCCGGTGTGCTGACCATTCTGGTGCCCAAGGAGGACGCCAAGAAGCTGCCCGCCAATACCACGATTACCATCGAGTGATCTGCCATAATCCAATTAGGAACTCCTGAATAGAAAGTCACCGGGGGTCGGCGAAATGCCGATTCCCGGTGACTTTTTTGTTTTCTGATAAAAAGAGGCCAGTCCCAGGCTTTGCCCGATTGGGAAAAGCTTGCGGACAGGAAAAATCCCTGGCCCTGCCGGCCGGCAACGGTTTGCGGCGTTTCCCTCCGCTCATACTGAACTCCAATTAGGGTCTATCTGAAAACCGGAAATATGAGAGGCGGCGAGGGATTTTCCGCCTGATGAAGCCATTTTTTTGCAGGAATACTCTGGGTATTGCAAGAAAAAATGGTGCCCAGCAGGTGGAAAAGACCCGCTGTTTGGGCGTGTTGACGGTTTTCAGATAGACCCTAGTTTTGTGCGATATATATAGAACTTACGCACTTTGTCAGGATTCGTTCTTTTCCTTGCAAATCCCGGCGTTCCAGTGTATACTCACAGTGAAATACTGCATTGGGAGGAATCCGCAATGAATCTGACCACCATTTCCAACGACCGTCTCACCGTCATTCTGGATGGCTGCGGCGCGGTGCTGCACAGCATCCGCAAGAACGGTGCCGAGTACCTCTGGCAGGGAGATCCCAAATACTGGGCCCGCCGGGATGCCAACCTGTTTCCCTATGTGGGGCGGCTCACAGACGGACAGTACCGGCTGGAGGGCAAGACCTATTCCATGCCCATCCACGGTTTCTGCATCGGCAGAGATTTTGCCGTCACGGAGCAGTCCCCTGACGCCGTCCGCTTCACCCTGACGGACAGTGCGGAAACCTATGCCATGTATCCCTACCGGTTTGCCTTCCATGTGCGCTACCGCCTGGACGGCAACCGGATTGTCAAAACCTGTCAGGTGGAAAACCGGGACCGTCGGCAGATGTACTTCGGCTTTGGCGGCCATCCGGGCTTCAACGTGCCCCTGAATGGGGAAGGCAGCTTTGACGACTGGGAACTGACCTTCGGGGAACCCTGTCAGCCGGTGCGCATTGACCTGGATCCTGCCAACTACCGGCTGGCGGGCACAGAGTCTCCCTTCCCCCTGGTGGATGGGAAAACCATCCCCCTGAACCACAGCCTGTTCGACCTGGATGCCATTGTCCTAGGGAATGTCAGCCGGAGTCTGACTCTGCACAGCCGGAAATCCAGCCGCTCCGTCACCGTGGATTTCCCGGGCATGGGCTTTCTGGGACTGTGGCACGCCCCCAAAACCGACGCCCCCTATGTGTGCGTCGAGCCCTGGGTCAGCCTGCCCTCCCACAGCGCCTATGTGGAGGATTTCGCCAAGCAGGAGCACCTGATTTCTCTGAACGCCGGGGAAACCTACCGGAACGAGATGATCATCACCCTGGAATAATCACGGACGCAAACGCAAAAGCACCCCCGTTCCGGGCTATCCGGAACGGGGGTGCTCATTCTGTTTTTACCGGGTGCGCTTCTTCTTGGTGACGACAGCCGCCCCCAGGACGGTGGTCATAGCCAGAACACCCACGGCCAGACCGATGGTATCGCCGGTCTTGGGGTTGGTGGTGTCCTCCTTCTTCCACTTGGCGTAGACGGTCTTGTTGGCATCCATCTTGATGCTCTCCAGCTTCCGACCGGTCAGCTTGCTGTCCTTGAACCAGCCGCAGAACCAATAGCCGCTGCGGGTGGGGGTATAGTCCTTCAGATTGACGACCTCGCCGTCGGCGAAATTCTTGCTGCTGGGGCTCATCTTGCCGGACTTCGCGTCAAATTTCAGAGTGCGAGCCACAGACCACTTGGCGTACAGGGTCATATTGGACGCAACGGGGACACTGGCCTTGAAAGCCTTGGTGCATCCCTCATCCATGTACCAGCCGCCGAAAACCCAGCCCTTCTCGCTGAGGGTCTCAGGCTTGACTGTGCCGGGGTAGGTTACCTTCTCGGAGGTCTTCTTCGGCTTGCCGTGGCCCATATTGTTGTAGGTCACCGTGAACTCAGTGCCAAACTTAGGCAGATTAGCCACAGCGGCGTTATGGGAATCGGTGAGGGTCGCGGCGGAGCCGCCGATGGTGGCGTAAGTCACCTCGTAGCCCGGATCGGTCGTAAATTCAACCGTCACAGAATAGACCTGGTTTGCGTCGAATTTCCCGGAATCAGGGGATACGGTCTTATTCTTGACCTTGACATGGGCACTGCTGGTGCTCACCTTCAGGCCGCTGACAGGTTTGCCCAGCTTGTAGTTGCTTACCGTGAAATCGGCACGGATCTTCTCCTTTTCCACGTCGGTATGGCACTTGTCGCAATATACCGTGGACTGAGAGGCGTTTGTCGTATTCCACAGCTTCCGGTGGCTTGCCTTGGTGCAGGAGCACCGACCCTCAGGGAACCGGGTGCAGCCGCCGCCGCTGCCGAAATCGTGGGGCAGCTTATCGCCGAAGTCCTGATAGCAGTACTGGCAGTAGGCCTTCTGACCGCAGCGGTCGGTGCTGGGGTCGGAGGTGCAGGGCACATTCTCCTCCAGGGTCGCGCCGCATTCGGTGCACAGCACCTTATGGGTACCGTTCTTCGTGGGCTTGTACTCCTTGGTGCAGTCCTCCGCACTGCCCATGGAGGCTCCGCAGTCCTTACAGTAATCCTCATGGGTCTCGGTGCCCTTGATATGCCGAGGCTTGCTGGCCTTGGTGCAGGGCTTTGCCACATTATCTTTCTGCTCATCGCAATACTTGCAAAACTGGGTATGGGTGCCATCGCCATTGGACTTCCAGACGTACTCGTGCTTAGTGGCAACATCGCCGTAGCTCTGTCCGCACTTGGTGCAGGTTTCCGGGGCAATGCAGGTAGCCGGGGTCTTGGAGCATTTTTCCTTCTTCAGAGAGGCGTTACAAAGCTCGCAGTAATACTCGTGCTCCTTGTTGTCCGCATCGCCCACATGCCGGGGCGCAGCCGCCTCCTTGTGATTATAGGGATTGACATCGCCATAGCTTTCGCCGCACTTTTCACACTTGGCAGGCTCCTTACAGGTAGCCGTGCCGCCGGAGCAGGCCTCGTTCTCGATCTGTACCTGGTTGCAAACTTCGCACACTATATTGTGGGTGCCATTGCTGTTGGACTTATAGACGAGCTTATGCTCCGTAGAGAGTTTGCCGTAGCTTCCGCCGCACTTGGCGCACTTAGCCTTTTCCTTGCAGGTAGCCGTGCCGCCGGAGCAGGCCTCCGGCTCCAGGGTCTTGCCGCAGGTCTTGCACTTGCCGGTGTGATTGCCGTTGCCATCGGAGGTGTACACATAGTCGTGAGCCGCGCTCTCCGTGGCGTTGCAGGCGGTATCGGTGCATTTGCGGGTATGGGTGTCACCGGTATCCGTCCAGGCACCCCAGGTGTGGGTATGGGTGCTGCCACTGCTGCCGTTTTCGCCGGTGCTGCCGCCGGTGCCGCCGCTGCCGCCTTCGCCGCCCTCATTCTGAGGCGGGGCAGGCTCCACTACGGGAGTCGGTGCCTGGTCTCCTTCATCCTCATCCGCCAGAGCGCCCACTGGCAGCAGCGTCAGGAGCATACAAACCAGCAGGAACAGTGCCGTAATTCGTTTTTTCATTCTAAAAACCTCACTTTCCGATTTGCCGTTTTTGCCGCCAGCCCATCCGGACGGCGGCTCTCTCTGAGTCCGGGACAAATTGTCCCCTTTTTTTGTTTCATTGTAGCACAAGATTGTTGGAATTTCAATCCTCTTTTGGAAATCTTAAGAAGTATTTCGAATGAAATTAGGGGGCCAATCCCGGGAAAACACACACCCCCTCCGGTCACAATCCGTTCCTCTTGGCTCCCACTTTGGGGGAGCTGTCACGAAGTGACTGAGAGGGTAGTCACAAGCCCTCTCCGCCTCCGGCACCTCTCCCAGAGGGAGAGGCAAGTGGCCCTCATCCGTCTCGTGCTTGCGGGGGACGCACGAGCCACCTTCCCCGGAGGGGAAGGCATGGGGAAACGGATTGCCACGCCAGTGTGAGCACTGGCTCGCAATGACATTGTTCTATTTAGGCACTTTGCTATTTTGAGGCAGCTCCCTCTGGCAATCCCGGGAAAACACGCACCCCCTCCGGGGGGAGCCGGAGGGGGTGCGCTTGGGGAGACCAACCCATAGGGTTGGGAGAAGAAGGCATCGGAAAAAACGTCCGGGAAATACGCTTACTTGAAGTTCACCTTCACGTTCACGGTGTACGTCTGATCGGCTCTGCCGTAGGGCACATAGAAGGTGATGGGGATGGTCACGGACTTACCCACGCCCGACATGGCAAGCGCGTCCTGGAAGGCCAGCGTCAGATTGCCCTTTTCGTCCAGGTTCGTGACCTGAACCAGGCTGCTCCAAAGTGTGAGTTCATCTGCGTAAGCATCCTTGGCGACCTTCGCAGCCAGGGTGGAATTCTTCTCACTGAACTTCATCTGGGTGGTGAAGGGCTTGGTCAGGTCTCTGCGATCCACGGTGGGCACCTTGGATTGGGTAACCTTCAAAGTCGGATCCTTCACGTCCACCTTGATGAACTGCTCAAAGGCTACCCCGCCATTTCCGTCCTCGACCACCAGATGGAGCCGGTGATAACGATAGAGATTATAGGTGTCATTGGCGTACTGGACACCGGGGAATCTGGGGTTAAAGATGGCGGTTCCGCTGAAACAGACGCAGTCCTCCTTCAGGGTGCCCAATCCCCCATACTTACCTGCTGGGAGGAATTCCATATTGTAGGAGATTCCAAGGGGATAGTAAGGCTGATCCTGCCCGGAAACGCCCACCGTAGGAATACTCACGAAATTCCGATTATCATCGGAACCCTGGAGGGTCACGGTGAAATCGCGTCCCGGGTTGCGCTTCATTCGAGTGAAGACCTGTTCCGACATCGGCAGGAAGAATCCCTGACCCTGGTAGCTGTTCCAATCAAGCAGACTGACATTCTTGCCAAACTTGTCGGTCTTGACGGATTTCAGCGCCTTGCGCTGAACGGTGACGGGAATGATATTGATCTTCGCGTCGGGATCCAGATAATTGGGCGTCACGCACAGATAGTAAACGCCATCCTCAATCTTGACGGGATCTCCGGTAATGGGATCATAGGTATCGATGGTAATGGTATTCTCATCGACCCAGAAAGCCAGAGGCGCATCCACGCCGTTGGCCAGATCCCCTCCGTTCACATCCAGCCAGGCCAGGCCTCTGTCATCCGTGTACTGATCCTTGGGGAAGGTCACCCGGATTTCGGTGCCCTTGCCGTCGTAGGGGTTCAGCGTCACCTTGGTCTTGGAAAGCTTCATGGAGGCGGTGGTGTTCTTCACCTTCAGCTTGGCGGAGGCCGTCAGGGTGATGGGGTTCTTCTCGTCAAAGCCGTACACCTTCCGGGTGACCTGGATGGTGTAGGTGCCGTCCTCCAGCTGGCCGGACATCTCCGGGCGGCGGTAGAGCAGGAGGGTATCGGGGCTGTCGGAGCTGGGCACATCCACGACGTACTCACCGGGATCCACCACGTTCCCCTTGGAATCCAGCAGCGTGATCTCCGTTCCCTCCCCGAAGACCATGTTCGCGCTCATGTTCTTGACGGTGGTGGTCAGGGTGACCTTATTGGTCTTGCTGCCATCGATGGTGCCGTTGACCTTCAGGCTCATGGTGGGGGTATTCTTGGTGAACTTCACCGTGACGGTGACGGGCTTCACGCCGGGAATCTGGTCGAAGGTCAGCTTGAACGAGCCCACATAGCCATTGCTGCAGCCCATCACGCCGAGGGCATCAATGCCTGGGCCTATCAGGTCTTTCGCTTCGCTGTCAGTGCCGGGGACGAGCATGGCCTGGGCAATTGCCAGTGCCTTCTCAGGATTATTGGGCTCTTCGGGGTCAGGGACGTAAGCTGAGGCTATGAGGGGGCAGTGCTCTATATCATTCAAATTAAAGACCGACAGGTCATAGTCCGCGGGAGATACGGTAAAGGCCGCGGCCTGAGCATCCATCACGCCATTGAGGAAGGAGAAGCTGGTTTTCTTCGGCTTGATGGTGGGATCCTTGGTGGTGACGGTCAAAGGCAGAGTATCCATTACTCCGTTGGAATAGGCAACCAGAATATTCAGCTTGCCGGGAACGGGGTTGGCGTAGTTCTCGCCCTCCTGGGTGATGGGGGTCAGGTGGAAGCTGCCGGTGGCAAGGTTCCAGTCCTCCAGCGTGTAGTTCCCGCTGTCCACAGCAACCCCTCGGATGCCCAGATCCTGAATGCTGTAACCCTTCGGCGGCACCAGCTGCATATCCGTGCCCTTGGAGTTGACGGAGCTGAGGGTGATCTTGCCGGTGGACAGCTTGGCGGTGACAGGCTTGTTGATAATGTTGACGGTCACCGGCTCGCCCCAGCCAATGATCCAGCCCTCCAGGACAACGGAGGGGTAGATTTTCAGGGTCTGCTTGGGGGTATCCGGAGACAGCCTGTCGGTGTGCAGCACCAGGTTGTAATCATTCTCCTCGCCGTAGCTGGCGGTAATGCCCAGCTTCTCCAGCTGCTGCTTGGATTCCGACCAGAGATCCCACACATCGGCATCCTGGTTGAACAGCACCGGCACATCTACTCCGGGGTTCCAGGCGTTGATGGTCACGGCCTTGGCGGAAACCTTGGGCATGGTCTTCTTGACGGTGAGCTTCAGAGTCTCCGGGGTGGTCAGGTATTCCGTATTCTCCCCGGCCAGCACCTCGATGGCGGAAACGTAGGAGGTCTGCACCTTGGAAATATCCTCCGGCAGGTCGCTGACAATCTCCAAAGTCCGGTCGTCTACAGGCCGCAGGTCGAAGTAGTTGTTCAGTTCCTCGTTTGCGAACCGGGCGCTCTTGATGATGGTGGTCTCATTGGCCTGAACATCCCCGTCGTCCTCCGAGGAAATGACAGGCTGATTTTCCTTGGTCAGGGAAATGTAAATCCGGGGGTTATCCGTGGCGGAGAACAGCTCCTTGGTGGCCTTGGTGTCCATCAGGTGGACATCCAGGACGGCGGGCTTGTTCACCACCTCCACGGTGCAGGTCAGTCTCTTCTGAACGCCCGTATTCCAGTCGGCAACCAAGCACAGCACCTGGGTAACGCCCACGTTCCGGGCTGTAATCTCCACGGTAGTTGACCGACCAGGAATTTCCCCAACGGAAACAATGTCCTGATTCTCACTCCCAAGGCCGAACGACGCCCTGCAATTCTCGGCATTCAGCACCTCCAGCGTGAAGCTCTGACCCAGCTCCAGGGTGACATAATCCTGGTTCAAGGCAGGCTGCGTCTCGGTTCCCTGGGGGCCGTAAAGCTGAACGGTATAGTTGCCGGAGACCTTCGGGATGTAGGTCATGGTCAGCTGACCCTTGGCGTCGGCGTAGCCGTAGTCGATGTACTGCAGGTTCGCCAGATCGCCGGGGGCGGCGCTGACGATCAGCACATAAGGCTCTTGATAAGGCCCTTCATAAGACTCTCCGTATCCCGGTGCCAGACCGGTGAACTTCACGGTGTGCTTTTCGCCGCTGACGGTGTCCATGCCGGAGAAGACGGCCACATCGTCGGCGGTATAAACTTCCTCCATGGACGCGCCCTCAGGGGCAACGTACACGGTGTCAAAATTCTCGGGATCGATGGGAGCCTCGGTTTCGGGAGCCTCGGTCTCCACAACGGGAGCTTCCGTGGTTTCGGGAGCCTCCGTGACAGGGGTCGTCTCCGGAACGGTGGTCGCCGGGGTAGTCTCCGGGGTGGTTTCCGGGATGGTAGTCTCGGTGGTCTCCTCGGACATCGTGATATCGCCGCCGTCGCCATCCTCGCCACCCTGGAGGATGTTGCCCTCGCTGTCCACGATGGTCTCAGCGTCCAGGAAATCCTGCCAGCCGAGCTGCACTCCCGCCTTGGCCACCAGGGTATTCAGGCCCCAGCCCTCTGGCAGGTGGAGAACGCGAATCTCGGTATTGCCGAAGGCATCATCGGCCAGGGTCTCCAGGGTAGCCGGCAGATACAGATCGCCGATGGCGCGCCGCCAGAAGGCCTTCTCGCCGACGGACACGGTGCCAATCAGCTCCACATAGGCCATTTCCACAAATTCATCGGTACTGCCAGCCAGGGTAAAGGCTCCTTCGGGAATCTCGGCAGCGTTCAGGGTCAGGCTTGCGATATTGGCCTGTTCAAAGGCACTCGTACCCAGGGTAGCAGGCTTAGGAATGTTCACCGTGCGCAGATTGGGGCACAGTGCGAAAGCCATCGTCTTGATCTGAACGCCGGACACATTGGACTGATAGGTGCTGATGCCCGATTCTTTGAAGGCATTCTCACCGATGACGGTTGCGTTTTCCAGACCGGCCACAACCTGCAGGGATTCCCGCCCCTCCATAAGCCAATCCGGAATCTCCGTCATACCGGCGGGAAGGGATACATAAACCAGGTTGTTCATCCCATTGAAGGCCCCGCCATGCAGCGCCACACCAGGGTACTGAAGAACGATCTGCCGGATGGCGGTTCCGGACAGGGCGTACTGTCCAATGCTATGGGCATAGCGCAGATCCAGCTCCTTCAGAGACTCGCACTCCATAAAGGCAGAGGGGCCGAGGTCACCGATCTGGGCGTTTACGGTTTTCAGATTGGGACACTTGGAGAAGCCCTCGATCTCCACACTCAGGGCGGCAGTGGAATTCAGCGTCTCCAGCGCGGGATACCCGCTGAAGACATGGGCGCCCACGCCGCTGATATTCACCAGGTTCAGGGCAGTTACCCGATCCTTGTATTTTTCCCAGGGGTAGGAATTCCCATTGGTCAATTCGCCTCTGCCGGGGATAATGCCCGGGTAATCCTTGCGCTGGTTGGTGATGGTCAGAGTACCGTTGTCATACTGCCAGTCCAGATACTCTGCCCGTCTGTACTCCCAGGAGCCGCCGTCCCGGGTGGGATTCGCGGAATAGGCCTGGGTCTCATAGGGCATACCCAGCAGCCGGTTGTCCGGCCCCAGGGCGAAGACCTTCACCGTGGCCAGGCTGCCCACGTCGGACAGTCCCGCGCAGGGGAGATCGAAGATCTGCCCCTGCACACGGGAAGCCGGAATCTCGTAAGCCGCGCTGACCAGGAGCTTTCCGCTCTCGCTGTAGCCGGCGAATACCAGGCTGCTTTCCACTGTGGTATCCATGTCCATTGTGACGGTGATCTGATCCCCGTTCACATCCACCTTCGTGACGCGCACAGAGCCAGAGTTGCCGTCGTCCCAGGCAAAGGCCGTGGTGGGAATCAGGGACCCCAGCATGACCAGCGCCAGGAATAGGGATAGCAATCGTTTTTTCATAAGATCGTCCTCCTTCATTTGCCTGTTTTACCTTCCTGGGTATCATTTTAGCAGGCTCACGCACCAAAAGCAACTTCTTTTTGGCGTGTATGCCTCGATTTTACGGCTTCGACGCAAAAAACGTCATTTCCCATAGAATTGGGCGGATGAATTTGGTTGTTTCGCCCCGGGCAGGATATTTCAGCGCACGATAAGACGCTTTTTCCAGGGGATGTCGGATAACATATGGCATTGCGGAGGCGGGCGCACCGGAATAGAAAGTGTCATTGCGAACCAGTCCGCTTAAGTGGTGTGGCAATCCCCCCGATTTTCAAACATCTACGTTAGGAAATCTTGGATTTTACGC
>UQXG01000067.1 GCA_900544945.1 uncultured Eubacteriales bacterium
TTCCTCGGCGTCGGCACCATCCTGATCAAAGGACGCTTTCAGGTCACCGGGCTCACCACTGCCGCTGGGCTCTGGGCCACGGCTGCCATCGGACTCGCATGCGGTATCGGTTATTACGAGGCGGCTCTCGTCGGTACATTCCTCGCTCTCATTACCATCACACTTCTATCGCACCTCGAAGCCAGAATCAACCGGCGTCACCGTCGATTTGGCATTTATGTGGAGTTGTCCGACGTTGCATTCGTGCAGACCGTTTCCGCCTTCCTCATCCGTGAATTCACCGCCGGCGACATCCAGGTCACTCCCCCGCGTTCCGCACTCCCCAATTACGTAGGAATCGAATGTACCATCTTCACGCACAACGGTATTCACCCCACCCCGGAGGAGGTCATCGACCACCCCAAGCAGCCCCGAACCATCGATTTTCTCAGTAAGGTTCTGTAAAGTTAAATAGAGGGGACTGTCTCAAAATGATTTTTCAAAATCATTTTGAGACAGTCCCCTTTCGCTATTGCTCGCACTCCATGCGAATCAGCTCCACGGCGGCCTTGGAGAATTCCTCCATCTGCCGGATGCGCACCAGCTGGCGGCCGTAGATTTTTTCCGCATTGGGATAGTTTCCGCTGCTGCCGAAGAACACAGCCCCCACCCGGCAGCCGGAGCGGCGAAGCCTTGCCACCTCGGCGGCGGCATCCTCCACGCCGTTCTTCTCCTCATAGGGCACCGCCAGCCGCCCTGGGCGGCTCAGGGGCATGGAATCGTTGGGATTGGCGTCGGTGAGCAGAATCACGATCTTCCGCTCCGTCCGCACAGGAGCCATGGTGAACCCGGCCATCCGCAGAGCCAGCCCGTCCCGGTTCCAGCCGGCGGCAAAATACCGGAAGACGTTTCTGGCATTATCCGCCCCGAAGGGCACCAGCCGCCGGAACACCGTCACCCCCCGAATGGAGCAGAAGCTTTCCACCTGCACCGGCACCCGGCATTGCCGCAGCGCCTCCGCCAGAATGTAGGCCTGGGCGGAAATCACCTCCTGCTGGTGCATCCGGGAGGCGGAGGCATCCAGCAGAAGCAGCACGGACATACCCGGAGTAGGCTGTTCCTCCGGCCGGAGGAACACCCGCTCATCGTTCAGGATCGGCCCCCGCCAGACCCGCCCGGCGTCCAACTCCCCCCAGGGAGCCAGTTCCGACCGGGGCAGATATTCCGACAGCAGATTCCCGGAAATCTCCCGCTGAATCCGCCGGACGATTCCCTCGTACATGGCGGCGTTGTCCAGGTAATGCTGCTTGTTTTTCTTCTGCTGGCGCAGAGCCTCCTGGAAAACGCGCCGGGCATCCTCCTTGGAAACGGAGGCGGCGGCACCGTCGGTAAACCACAGGGCGCAGCCCGCATGGGCGCCGGTGCACAGCTTCTGCCGGATTTCCTCCAATCGGTTAGGGGAATACCGGCATCGCCCGAAGCACCCTTCCACATAGGCAAGATCGTCTTTGCCGCCCTTTCGCTGGCTGCCCCAGCCCCGCCGCTTCTGCGTGCCGGAGTTCATTTCCGAGAGCACCGCGTTTTCCAGCCGCTGGGGCTGAAGCACGTCGGGCTTGCGCTGGGGCAGAAAACGAAGCCACTGGGGAAGCTCCCAGTGCTTTCCCCGCGCCTGCACCCTGGTAAAGCCGAAATCGGATTTCAGAAGCTCCAGGAGATACTTTCCCAGCGCCTCCGGCTCCAGATCTGCCCCCTGCCGGATTTTAGAATAGAGCTTTGCCTCCTTGGGAAGGAGCATCCCCGGAGACTGCCCCAGGGCCTCCCGCCAGTAGGCTCGCTGCAAGGATTCGCACAGCAGGGCTTTCCCCATATTTTCAGACCTCGAGCGGCGTTCCAGGCTGTCCAGGAAAAAGTTCGCATAGTCCCGGCGCAGGTCTTCCAGGGCAGGACGCAAAGGCAGATTTCGCCGGTACACCGCCTGCTCAATAAGCAGCCAGGCGAACCGGTCATAGGTTCCCTGCCAGATGTCCCCCTCCCAGGTGTCAAACAAAGCCTGCAAGGCCTCCTTGCCGAAGAATTCCTCCGCAAGACCCGCTATGGTGTTCATATACAGGGTATTGGAAACGAACACCGGCTGAAAGCCGTACTCCCCTGCCCCGTTCCACACCTGATTCAGAGCCCGCCGTCCGGCGGCACCGAACTGCTCCGTATTCATAGGTCGAAGACCTGCTCCCGGCGAAGCTTCCCGGGAATCCGGGCGGCGATCACGTCCCGGATGAGCTGCTGCTCGTAGCCGTCAAAGCTCTTGTTGGTGATGCCCATATCCAGAGCCGCCAAGGGAGCCAGTCCCAGCTTCATCAGGTCGATGGCGTCCAGAAGCCCCCGCAGGTCCAGTGCCCGGGTGGAGATTTCCGAGGCGGCGCACTTCTTGTTCAGGTCGAAGAACAGCTGGGCAAACAGCCCCCGGTATTTCCGGCTAAGCTCCGGATACTCGGTTCCCAGCAGCCGCTCCAGGTTCTCCTGGGTGATAGTGGGCATAGACAAAATGGCGAACCGGGAAGCCAGAGCCTCGTTTATCTCCCGGGTTCCGGCATAGCCATAGTTCATGGTGCCGATGAACCGGGTCTCCGGCTTTAATTCCAGGCTGCCGTAGCCGGGAATGTCGATGGCCCGGCGAAAGTCCAGCACCTGGTGGAGCACCGCCAAGGCCTCATTTTTCGCCATGTTGATTTCGTCCAGCACGCCGAAGCCGCCGGCCTGGGCGCAGGCGTACACCGGCCCGGGTCGGAACTCCACCTGACCGTTCCGGAAGGTATCCGTGCCCACCAGAGACCCGGCATCGGTGTTCACATGCAGGGAAATGTTCCACATGGGCCGCTGAAACAGAGCCGCCAGATTCTGGGCCAGCACGTTTTTACCCGTGGCTTTGCCGCCCGCCAGCAGCAGATTCTTCCCGGCCAGCACCGCGGTGAGCACCTGCTCCCAGACCTGAACGCCGTAGTAGGCATACCGGGGAACGGGAATCCGCTCCGGACTTGCCATGGGATGGGCCTTCCGGTATTCCCGGGTCAGATTCAGAATCTCCGGGTTTACCCCCTCCTGCTCCAAAAACGTCAGAATGCCGGAGCTGATTTCTTCATGTGTCTGCAAGGCAGCTCGCCTCCTTTTCGTGTATCATACAATGTTTTTTCGGGAAATTCAATATGGAAGGTGCTGTTTCAACAAAAAACACCGCCACTGCGGCAAATTCGCAATGGCAGTGTTGATTAAACTGCTTTACGCTTGTTCCCGGAAGGTGATGACTCCGGTCTCCGGATCCATGGCATCCACGATGGCCAGAGATTCCAGCCGATAGCCCAGATTCCGGATGACCCGACCGCCGATCTGGAAGCCCTTCTCGATGACAATGCCCAGACCCTCGATGGTGGATCCGGCCTCCTCGGCAATGGAAATGAGGCCCTGAAGGGCACAGCCGTTGGCCAGGAAGTCGTCGATGATCAGAAGATGATCCTCAGCCCCCAGGAACTTCTTGGACACGATGATCTGGTTCTTGTTCTTGTGGGTGAAGGATTCCACCTCGGCAATGTACATTTCGCCCTCAATGTTAATGGACTTGGACTTCTTCGCAAAGACCATAGGCACGCCGAATTCCTTGGCCACGAAGCAGGCAATGCCGATGCCGGAGGCCTCGATGGTCAGCACCTTGGTCACAGGCTTGTCCGCAAAACGGCGGTGAAACTCCCGACCGATTTCCTCCATCAGGGCAATGTCCATCTGATGGTTCAGAAAGCTGTCCACCTTCAGCACATTCCCGGCCTTGACGATTCCGTCCCGGGCGATTCTCTCTTCCAAAAAGTTCATAACGAGCACCTCCTGAAGTTTGAAGGTATTATAGCACAGGGGAGCAAAAATGTCAGTGGTTTTTCCAAAAAAAGACAGGCTCCGACCACTTTCGGCATTTTTCACACTCTCCGCTGCGTACCGGGGCAAAAAATGGGCACTGTGTCCGGAAATCGCTTCCGCAGCAGTCGTGTAAAAATTTGAAAACATTGTGTGAATTTCTCAGATTCGGTTGAAAATGTCATAAATTCGTGCTAGGCTAGTTTTAGAAACCAGATTAGGAGGTATGTACTATGTCACTTTGGGATAACATCACGCAGAAAGCCGCTGCCGTCACCGACAAGGCGGTTCACCAGGCAAAAAACTTCACCGAGCAGGTCAAGCTCCGCAACCAGATTTCCGAGGCGCAGAGCACCATCACCGACTGCTACACCCAGATCGGCAAGCAGTACGCCGCTGCCCATCCGGAGGACTTTGACGAGGCCTACGCCCCCATGATGGCCGCCATCGCCGGAGCCAACCGGCAGATTGCCTCCCTTCAGGAGCAGCTGCGGGATCTGAAGGAAGTTGCCCTGTGCCCCAAGTGCGGGGCGGAGGTAGACAGGGAGGCCGCTTTCTGCAGCGCCTGCGGAGCGGAAATGCCCAAGCCCACCCCTGTGGAGGCCGAGGTAGTCACGGATGACACTCCCGCCGAGGAAGCACCCGTGGCAGAAGCTTCCGCTGAGGAAACTGCGCCCGCAGCAGAAG
Source organism: uncultured Eubacteriales bacterium (assembly GCA_900544945.1). Taxonomy (GTDB): domain Bacteria; phylum Bacillota; class Clostridia; order Oscillospirales; family Oscillospiraceae; genus Faecousia. The sequence goes on from UQXG01000067.1 coordinate 4,564, forward strand.
CCCCTGTCGAGGCCGCTCCTGCCGAGGAAGCCCCCCACAAGGACGCACCGGAGTATATCTAAGCCTTACAAACGTGGAAAGCCCAGGGACGGAAAATTCCGCCCCTGGGCTTTTGTCATAGATTTGTATATCCCATCAGGCTTTCGTCCACCACGGCGGCGGTGTCCCGCCCCTCTCGCAGAGCCCAGACCACCAGGCTCTGACCCCGGCGCATATCGCCGCAGGCAAAGACCTTGGGCTGGCTGGTGGCGTACTTGGTATCCGCCACGGTACCCCGGGGGGTCAAATCCACCCCGAAGGCCTCGGCCACATATTTCTCGCAGCCGGCGAAGCCCGCGGCAATGAGCACCAGATCACATTCCAGAGTGAATTCCTCTCCGGTGGGAACCATGGCTCGCCGTCCGTCCACCACCCGGCTCTCCAATCTGGAAATCACTGCGGCGCAGACCTGACCGGCCTCGTTTTTCAGAAATTCCTTGACGGTGGTCTGGTACAGCCGGGGGTCGCTTCCGAAGCAGGCGATGGCCTCCTGCTGGCCGTAGTCCGTCTTCAGCACCCGGGGCCACTCCGGCCAGTCGTTGCCGGGCATCCGGTGCTCCGGCGGGCAGGGCATCATTTCCAACTGAGTCACTCCGGTGCAGCCCTGGCGGATGGCGGTGCCCACGCAGTCGTTGCCCGTGTCGCCGCCGCCGATGACCAGTACCTTCTTCCCCTTGGCCGAAATGGCTTTGCCGTCGGCAAAGTCCGAGTCCAGCAGACTTTTCGTCACGGAGGACAGATAATCCACCGCAAAGTAGATTCCTTCCGCCTCCCGGCCGGGAACACGGATATCTCGCGGCTCCTTGGCACCGCAGCACAGCACCACCGCATCATACTGCTCCGTCAACTCCTGGGCGGAAACATCCCGACCTACGTCCACGCCGGTGAGAAAATCAATGCCCTCCTCCTTGAGAATCCGAATCCGGCGGTCAATGACCCACTTTTCCAGCTTCATGTTAGGGATGCCGTACATCAGAAGTCCGCCGGGGCGGTCACTGCGCTCGTACATGGTCACCTTGTGCCCTCGCTTGTTGAGCAAATCCGCCACGGACAGACCGGAAGGGCCTGTGCCCACCACCGCCACCTTTTTCCCCGTCCGGGAGGGTGGGGGAACGGCGTGGAGTACCCCGTTTTCATAGCCGTACTCCACGATGGCTCGTTCGTTTTCCTTCACGGTCACGGGGCTTCCCGTGGCCATGCCGCAGGTGCAGGCCGCCTCGCACAGGGCAGGGCACACCCGGCTGGTAAACTCCGGGTAGCGATTGGTGGCAATGAGCCGCTTCACCGCCTGCTCCCACTGCCCCCGGTAAACCAGGTCGTTCCACTCGGGAACCAGATTGTTCAGCGGACACCCGCTGCACATCCCTCCCAGCAGCATTCCGCTCTGGCAGAAGGGCACGCCGCAGTCCATGCACCGGGCGCCCTGGGTCTGCTGTTCGTCCGAATGCAGGGGAACGTGAAATTCCCTGAAATTCTGAATCCGTTCCTCGGGGGGCAGCTCCCGGCTGACCTGCCGATCAATTTCCATAAATCCTGTAGGCTTTCCCATGGTGCTGCCTCCTTACTTTCCGTTTTTCATGGCGTAGAACGCCTCGATCTGAGCCTGCTCGCTGTCCTCGCCCTTCTCTTCCATCTGGGCGATCAGCCGGAGCATTTTGTCGTAGTCGTGGGGCAGCACCTTCTTGAACTTGTGCAGATATTCCCCGAAATGCTCCAGAATTTCCTTGCCTCTGGGAGAGCCGGTAAGCTCCACATGCTCCCGAATCAGCTCTTTCAGAAGGGATACGTCATACTTGTGCTCCACCGGCTCCAGGGACACCATGTCCTTGTTCACCTGCTGGTAGAAGTCCCAGTTTTCGTCCAGCACATAGGCAATGCCGCCGCTCATGCCCGCCGCGAAATTCTTGCCGGTTTTGCCCAGCACCACCACGGTGCCGCCGGTCATGTACTCGCAGCCGTGGTCACCCACGCCTTCCACCACTGCTGTTGCGCCGGAATTTCGGACACAGAACCGCTCCCCCGCCACGCCGCTGATAAAGGCCTTGCCGCCGGTAGCGCCGTAGAGCGCCACATTGCCGATGACGATGTTTTCGCTCCGGTCATAGGTCACGTTCTCCGGGGGATAGACGATGATCTTGCCCCCGGACAGGCCCTTGCCCAGGTAGTCGTTGCTGTCTCCCACCAGCTCCAGGGTCAGTCCCTTGGGCGCAAACGCGCCGAAGCTCTGACCGCCGTAGCCGGTGCAGCGCACCCGGAAAGTGTCGTCGGGCAGAGAATTGCCGAATTTTGCGGTGATTTCACTGCCGAAAATGGTGCCGAAGGCCCGGTCGGTGTTGCCCACGGTGACCCGGATTTCCGCGGGATTGGGCTTTGCCATGTCGAAGCTCTTCTTGAACCGCTTCATGAGCACCTTCATATCCGGGGTCTGATCGAGCGCAAAGTCATAGACCGCCTCCGGGGCAAAGTGGACGTTGGAATCGGAAACCAAGGGATTGTGCAGCAGGGCGGACAAATCCATTTCGCTTGCCCGGGAGCCGGGAGCGGCGGGACGGACTTTCAGCAAATCCGTACGGCCAACCAGTTCCTCTACCGTGCGCACGCCCAGCTTCGCCATATATTCCCGAAGCTCCTGAGCCATGAAGCGCATGAAGTTCATAATGTACTCAGGCTTGCCCCGGAATTTCTTCCGAAGCTCCGGGTTCTGGGTGCAGATGCCCATGGGGCAGGTGTCCAGGTTGCACACCCGCATCATCACGCAGCCCATAGAAACCAGTGGGCCCGTGCCGAAGCCGAATTCCTCGGCACCCAGCATGGCGGCGATGGCCACATCCCGACCGCTCATAAGCTTGCTGTCCGCCTCAATACGCACCCGGGAGCGCAGACCGTTCAGAATCAGGCATTGGTGAGCCTCGGCGATGCCCAGCTCCCAGGGTAGCCCCGCATTGTGGATGGAATTGTAGGGTGCCGCCCCGGTGCCCCCGTCAAAGCCGGAGATCAGGATGACCTCCGCACCGGCCTTGGCAACGCCGGCGGCGATGGTGCCCACGCCCGCCTCGCTGACGAGCTTGACGTTAATGGCCGCATGACGGTTGGCGCATTTCAGATCGTAAATCAGCTGAGCCAAGTCCTCAATGGAATAGATGTCGTGGTGGGGCGGCGGCGAAATCAGCCCCACGCCGGTGGTAGAATTCCGGCACTTGGCGACCCAGGGATAGACCTTGCCGCCGGGAAGCTGGCCGCCCTCGCCGGGCTTGGCACCCTGAGCCATTTTGATCTGGATTTCCTTGGCGGAAACCAGATATTTGCTGGTCACGCCGAACCGGGCGGAGGCCACCTGCTTGATAGCGCTGTTGCGCTCGGTGCCGTACCGCTCCTCGGCTTCGCCGCCCTCACCGGTGTTGGACTTGCCGCCAAGCCGGTTCATGGCAATGGCCATGCACTCGTGGGCTTCCTGGGAAAGGGCACCGTAGCTCATGGCGGCGGTCTTGAACCGCTTCACGATGGACTCCACGCTCTCCACTTCCTCGATGGGCACGCCCTCGGCAGGATAGTTAAAGTCCAGCAGACTTCTCAGGTGCATATCGTCCCCGGCCTCGTTGGCCGCGGCGGCGGTGTACTGCTTGAATTTGCCGTAATCCTCCGTCCACACCGCCTGTTGAAGCAGATGGATGGTCTGGGGATTGTACAGGTGCTGCTCGGCTCCGGTACCGCCCCGGAATTTGTGAGTCCCGATGCTGGGCAGATCCATGTAAATGTCCAGACCCAGCGGGTCGAAGGCCTGCCGGTGCCGATCCTCCAGATCCTTCTGGATGTCGTCCATGGTAATGCCGCCCACCCGGCTGGTGGTGTTGGTAAAATACTTGTCAACGACGCTTTCGCTGATGCCCACGGCCTCGAAAATCTGGCTGCCCTGGTAGGATTGGATGGTGGAAATGCCCATTTTCGAGGCGATTTTCACAATGCCCGCCAGCACCGCCTTGTTGTAGTCGCTGACGGCGGCGTAGTAATCCTTTTCCAGCATACCGCTCTGGATCAGGCTTCCGATGCTCTCCTGGGCAAGGTAGGGATTGATGGCGCAGGCGCCATAGCCCAGTAGCGTAGCAAAGTCGTGAACCAGCCTTGGCTCGCCGCTTTCCAGAATCAAGGCCATGGCCGTGCGCTTGCGAGTTCGCACCAGATATTTGGATACCGCACCCACTGCCAGCAGACTGGGAATGGCCACATGGTATTCATCGATTTCCCGGTCGGACAGAATCAGAATGTTGGCTCCGTCCCGATAGGCCCGGTCAACATCCACAAAGAGCCGCTCGATGGCCTTTTCCAGGGAGGTGTTCTTATAGTAGCAGATGGAAACCGTCTCCACCTGGAATCCGGGCACATCCATGGACTTGATGCGAAGAAGGTCGGTTTCCGTGAGGATGGGGTTGTCGATTTTCAGCATCTTGCAGTTGTCCGCCTTCTCTTCCAAAAGGTTACCCTGCGCACCGGCGTAGACCGTGGTGGAAGTGATGACCTGCTCCCGGAGGGCGTCAATGGGCGGGTTCGTCACCTGGGCGAACATTTGCTTGAAGTAGTCAAACAGCGGCGGATGGGTGTGGCTGAGCGCCGCCAGGGGGGTGTCGCTGCCCATGGCTCCGGCAGGCTCGCCGCCGTTTTTCGCCATTTGCAGCAGAATATTGTTCACATCCTCATAGCGGTAGCCGAAGGCCTTTTGCAGCCGCACCAGCTCCTCGTGGCTGGGGGCTGTCACCTTCTGATTGGGCACCTTTAAGTCCGTCAGATTCACCAGGTTCCGATCCAGCCACTCACCGTAGGGCTGACGACCGGCGTAGTCCGCCTTCAGCTCCTCGTCGTCCACCAGTCTTCCCTTGACGGTGTCCACCAGCAGCATTTTGCCCGGACGGAGCCGGTCTTTACGGAGAATGATTTCCTGGGGAATGTCCAGCACGCCCACCTCGCTGGAGAGAATCAGCCGTCCGTCATTTGTGATGTAATACCGGCTGGGCCGCAGGCCGTTCCGGTCGAGAACCGCGCCCATCACGTCGCCGTCGCTGAACAGGATCGAGGCTGGGCCGTCCCAAGGCTCCAGCATGGTGGCGTAGTACTGGTAGAAGTCCCGCTTCTTGGGATCCATGCTCCGGTTGTTGCTCCAAGGCTCCGGAATGGTCACCATGACGGCCAGAGGCAGCTCCATGCCGTTCATGAGCAGAAATTCCAGAGTATTATCCAGCATGGCCGAGTCCGAGCCCCCCTGGTTGACGATGGGCAAGACCTTCGTCATATCGTCCTTCAGGTACTTACTGCTGATGGTCTCCTCCCGAGCCAGCATGGTATCGACGTTTCCTCGGATGGTGTTGATTTCGCCGTTGTGAAGAATGTAGCGGTTGGGGTGAGCCCGGTTCCAGCTGGGAGCGGTGTTGGTGGAGAACCGACTGTGCACCATGCCGATGGCGGTCTCGTAGTCCTCGTCCTGCAAGTCCAGGTAAAACAGCCGCAGCTCCTTCACCAGGAACATGCCCTTGTAGACGATGGTTCGGCTGGACAGGCTGCACACATAGGTGCCCTGGCTGGACTGCTCGAAGACCCGGCGCACCACATACAGCCGCCGGTCAAAGTCGATGCCCTTGTTCATCCGGGGCGGCTTGCCCACGAAGGCCTGCCAGATGCTGGGCATACAGCTTCTGGCCTTATGACCCAGCACCTCCGGGCACACAGGCACCTGCCGCCAGCCCAGGAAGGGCAGTCCTTCCTTCTTGCAGATGATTTCGAATAGCTTTTTCGCCTGGTTCCGGGGCAGCTCCTCCTGGGGGAAGAAGAACATACCCACGCCGTACTCCCGTTCGCCGCCCAGAGTGATTCCCAGGGGGGCGGCAACCTTCTGAAAGAATTTGTGGCCGATCTGGACTAAAATGCCCACGCCGTCGCCGGTTTTGCCCTCGGCATCCTTGCCCGCCCGGTGCTCCAGATGCTCCACGATCTGCAGCGCGTCGTCCATGGTCTTGTGGCTTTTCCGACCCTGGATGTCCACCACCGCGCCAATGCCGCAGTTGTCGTGCTCATACCGGGGGTCATACAGGCCTGCCGGCCCGGAGTAATTGTCCATACTGTAATCCCTCGCATTTCCCGGGAAATCCGCCGCCGCTGCCGAGGCCGGCCTTTTCCCGAAATAAAAAGAGCGTCCCCAAAATGGACGCGAAAAGTCCAATTGGGAACGCCTTTGTTCTCGGGAAGTATGATAGCATAAATTTCAGGAAATTACAACCCAAAATTCCGCCTGGGAGGGATTTCTGTCTTTATCTGGTGGATTGCACAAAGGGCAGGCCGCACCAGGCCCCCTCCTTCGTCAAAAATCGATGATGCCCAGCAGATTCAGCCCTACCTTCACAAACAGCAGTCCCAGCACCAGGAACATGATGCTGCGGATCTTGTCGCTGCCGCCTTTGATTGCGAACCGGGCTCCTACATAGTTGCCCGCCATGGAGCACAGCATGGCCGGAATGCCCACGGAAAAGAGCAGGTCGCCGTCCAGGAAGAAAATCACCATGGAGGCAACATTGGAGGCAAGATTGGCAATTTTGGCGCAGCCGGAGGACTTGAGCAGGGTGTAGCCCAGCACCAGGGAGAAGCCGATGGCAAGGAAGGTGCCGGTGCCCGGGCCCACCAGACCGTCGTACAGGCCGATGATCAGACCGATGAGCAGGGACAGAAGCAGGGTCTGCCCCCGGGTCTTGGGGGGCTTTTCCACTTTCCCAAAGTCTCTGGCGAAGAACAGCACCACCGCCACCACCGGCAGCGCCGCCAGGACAATCATCTGCAAAACCTCCTCGTTGAGGTACACCGCCGCAGAGGTGCCCAGAGAAGAGCCGATCAGAGATCCCACCGCCGCGGGAATGGCGCACAGCCAGTCCACATTGCCGGAAACGATGTACTTGTAGGAGGCCAGAGCGGTACCGCAGCCGTTGGCGAATTTATTGGTGCCCGCGGCGATCTTAATGGGCACACCGGCAATCAGGTAGGCAGGCAGGGAAATCACGCCGCCGCCACCTGCCACAGAGTCCACAAAGCCCGCCAGGAAAATCAGAGGACAGACGATGACAAACGTCCAGACAGTCGGGGTCATAAAAATACCTTCTTTTTCCAAATTCGGCTATCAGTATACCATACCCATTTTCCTTTTTCTATGGGAAAAAC
>UQXG01000068.1 GCA_900544945.1 uncultured Eubacteriales bacterium
GAGCGTCTGCGCAGCGTCCGGGAGATCAGCCTGGATCCTGTGGCCATCGGCGGCATTTTGGTGTCCCTGGTGCTACTGGCGGTGATGATTGTCGGCGCTTTGCAGCTGAAAACCGACTGGGCGAACTATCGGGTCATGGACAGCTATGTTTCCCGGCTGAGCAGCCAGAATGCCAAGCTGATAGAGGAGTACCGCTCCCAGTATGATTTGGATGACATCCGCAGCAAGGCGGAGGCTCTGGGGATGGTACCCCGGGAGGACTTGGAGACCCGCAGTGTCTATGTGACCGTGCCCCAGCCCGAACCGGAACCCACCTGGTGGGAGAATCTGCAATGGTTCCTGGAAGGCTTGTTCGCATAAATTCATTCCTTCTCCCATATTCTGTAATAGCAGCTGCAATGGGCGGCGAGGGGGCATTCCTCTTGCCGCCCTTTTTTAGAGGCAGTACCCTACCATACGGTGCTGCCTGGTATGGGGGGATTATTGTGGGGGAAAAGCAATTTGACCGTCTGCGCATCAGCACCGGTCAGCACCGGCGGGTGCTGGCGGCGGCACTGGTGCTGGGAATCGCCGCCTTTGTGCCCATCGGCCTGCGGCTGTACCAGCTGATGGTGCGTGATTTTGACTATTATTCCGCCAAGGCGCTGAACAATCAGACCCGTGGCACGGCGGTGACCGCCCACCGAGGGGACATCCTCGACCGGAACATGAATGTGCTGGCTACCTCCGTCACCGTGGAGAATGTATATCTTGACCCCCATGAACTGAAGCAGTCCAAGGCGGATGTTGCCGATCTTTCAAGGGTTTTGGGGGAGATTCTGGGCAAAGACCCGGCCTGGATTGCCGAGCAGGCCGCCGACACCCGCAAGCGCTATAAGCAGGTGGGAGCCGGAATCGACGAGACCGCCGCCGGGAAAATCCGGGATTACATCAACCGGAAGGACGTTGCGGGCATCCACCTGGAACCTGCTTCTCAGCGGGTGTATCCCTACGAAAGCCTGGCCGCCCAGGTCATCGGCTTTACCAACGCCTCCAACGACGGCTGTGAGGGGGTGGAGGCGGCCTATGACGGCTTTCTGTCCGGGAAAACCGGCCGGGTGGTCACCACCAAGGGCAACAACGAAATGGATATGCCCTATTCCTACGAAAATTATCTTTCCGCCCGGCAGGGAAATTCCGTGATCCTGACTCTGGACGCTACGGTGCAGAAGTGCCTGGAAAAGCAGATGCAGGCGGCGATTGCTCGCTACGATGTGCAGAACGGAGCCTTTGGCCTGGTGATGAACTGCAAAACCGGGGAAATTCTTGCCATGGCCACCCTGGGAAGCTACGACCCCAACCGGTATCTGGAGCTGGCAGACCCCAAGACGGCGGCGCAGGTTGAGAGCCTGCGGGGGACGGAGGACTATCAGCAGGCTTTGTCCGCCGCCCGGCTGAAGCAGTGGCGCAACCGGGTGCTCTCCGACGGCTATGAGCCCGGGTCTACCTTCAAGGTGCTGACCATGGCGGCGGCTCTGGACTGCGGAGCCATCGACCTGAACACCTCCTTCCACTGCTCCGGTTCCGAGCAGATTCCCGGCCGTGCCCAGCGTCTTCACTGCTGGCGTTCCGCAGGACACGGGGCGGAGAAAACGCCCCAGGCGCTACAGAACTCCTGCAACATCGCCTTTGCCCATATCGCCCTGAAGCTGGGCGGGGAGCGATTCTACGAATACATCGAAAAATTCGGGATTCTGGAGAAAACCGGCATTGACCTGGCCGGAGAGAGCAAGGGCGTGTTTTTTGACAAAGCCCTGGTGACGGACACCGACAAGTGGGGCACCGCCTCCCTGACCTCCGGCTCCTTCGGCCAGACCTTCAAAATCACCCCCTTGCAGCTGGTGCGGGCTATCGCCTCGGTGGTCAACGGGGGCACTCTGTTGGAGCCGTACATTGTCTCGGAAATCCTGGATTCAGAGGGAAATACGGTGATGCAGGCGGAGCCGACTGCAGTGCGGCGCACCATTTCGGAAGAAACCTCGGACACTATGCGCCAGCTCATTGCCTCGGTGGTCTCCGAGGGTACGGCGAAAAACGCCAAGGTGGCGGGGTTCTCCATCGGCGGAAAAACCGGCACCAGCGAGAAGATCGACGTTTTCGACGAAAACGGCCAGCGGGTTCAGGACAAGATCGTGTCCTTCGTGGGCATCGCTCCTATGGAAGACCCGGAGTACATCGTGCTGGTGGCACTGGACACCCCCTCCCGGCAGACGGGAATCTACATTTCCGGCGGCGTCATGGCTGCCCCCACAGTGGGAGCCGTCCTGGGGGACATTCTTCCCTATCTGGGGGTGGAACGGCACTTTTCCCAGTCGGAAACCCAGGGAAAAGAAATTGTTTTGGAGAAATATATCGACTTGACAGAAAAGGATGCAAGCAGTAAACTAAAACGAATAGGTCTTTCGGCGAAATTCACGGGAACCGGAGACCGGGTCACCGCTCAGTTGCCCCAGGCCGGGCAGACCGTCCCCGGGGGCAGCCAGGTGCTGCTATACCTTGGCGGCTCGCCGGAGGCGGAGACCGTGGCGATGCCGGATTTTACCGGCATGAACCGCCAGCAGGCGAGTGACGCTGCCGGAAAGCTGGGGCTGTACATTCTGGTAACGGGAAACGACGGGATTTCTCCCACTGTTACCGTCGCGGCGCAAAGTCTGCCGAAAGACACGCTGGTTCCCGCCGGAACCACCATCACACTTACCTTTGCCGATACAGGGCTTCGGGACTGACCGGAGCCGGGAGGAATGCTTATGCTGCTGAAAGAATTACTCAAGGATATTCCCGTTCTGGAATGCACCGCGGACCAGGAAGACGAAATCACCGCCATCTGCTATGATTCCCGGAAGGCGGAGCCCGGATGCCTGTTTGTGGCGGTGTCCGGCTTTGCCGCCGACGGAAACCGATTTATCCCCATGGCATTGGAGCGGGGCGCTGCCGCCGTGGTCACCGCGAAAAAGCCGGAGGGGGAGGTTCCCTATATTCTGGTGGAGTCCGACCGGCTGGCTCTGGCTCTGCTTGCCTGCAACTTCTATGGAAATCCTGCCCGGCAGATGACTATGGTGGGCATCACGGGCACCAACGGCAAGACTTCTTCCACCTTGCTTCTCAAGCAGGTGCTGGAGCAGGTTCAGGGAGCCAAGGTCGGCCTGGTTGGCACCATGGCTAATATGATCGGGCAGGAGATCATCCCCACCGAGCGCACCACCCCGGAAAGCCTGGATTTGCAGGCTCTCTTTGCCCGGATGCGGGACGCGGGCTGCACCCATGTGGTGATGGAGGTTTCCAGCCACGCCCTGACCCTGGAACGGGTGGGGGGCGTCCGCTATGACGTGGCGGCCTTCACCAATCTGACCGAGGATCATCTGGACTTCCACAAGACCATGGATGCCTACTGCGACGCCAAGGCGGAACTGTTCCGCCGGTGCGGCAAGGCGGTCATCAATATGGACGACGATTATTCCGACCGAATTCTGGCAGCGGCGGCCTGCCCGGTGCTGATTACCTCCGTGAAACAGGCGAAAGGCCTTCACGCCGAGGACGTGGAGCTCCACGCCGAGGGTATCCGCTTCACTGCCGTGCTGGGGGAAGCGCGGGAGCCGGTTTCCCTGCCCATTCCCGGCGGCTTTACGGTGTACAACGCCCTGACGGTGCTGGGATGTGCCTATCAGCTGGGTATTTCCCTTCATGACTGCGCTGCGGCCTTGCGAACGGCCCAGGGGGTCAAGGGCCGGGTGGAGGTGGTTCCCACCCCGGGAAAGGACTACACCGTCCTCATTGACTATGCCCATACGCCGGATGCCCTGGAAAACGTGCTGCGCTCGGTGCGGGATTTCTGCAAGGGCAGACTTATTTCCGTCTTCGGCTGCGGCGGCGACCGGGATCCCATCAAGCGGCCCATCATGGGCCATATCGGGGCTCAGCTTTCCGACCTTGCCGTCATCACTTCGGATAATCCCCGGACGGAGGCGCCCATGGCCATCATCGAGGACATCGTAAAAGGGGTAAAACAGGAAGACGGGGAATATATTGTTATCGAAGACCGGCCTGCGGCCATCAGATACGCTATGGACATTGCGGAAAAAAATGATATAATTGTCCTTGCCGGTAAAGGTCACGAGACCTATCAGGATATCGGCGGACACAAACGTCACTTAGATGAGCGGGAAGAAGTTGCTGCCCACTTAAAGGAATTGAGGGACTGATATGCCAAGAATTACCCTTCGGGATGCCGCCAAGTGGTGCGGCGGAACGGTAGAAGAAAAATACGCGGAGGTTAGCTTCCTGGGTGCGGGAAACGATACCCGGAACCTTCAGCCCGGTCAGCTGTTCGTCACCCTACAGGGAGCCAGGGACGGCCATGAGTTCATTCCCGCGGCTCTGGAGAAGGGAGCGGCGGCGGTGCTGTGCAGCCGCCGGGTGGGGGATTTTCCCGCCATCATCGTCTCCGACCCCAGGACGGCGCTGGGCGACATTGCCCGGGAAGCCCTGAAACGGATTGGGGCAAAGGTGGTAGCCATCACCGGCTCCGTGGGCAAGAGCACCACCAAGGAAATGATTGCGGCGGTGCTTGCCGGTACCTTCCGGGTGAGCAAGACCCCTGCCAACCACAATAATGACATCGGAATGCCCATGGCTATCCTGGATATGCCTGAGGATACGGAGGTGGCGGTGCTGGAAATGGGCATGAACCATTTCCGGGAGATCGCCTACCTGTCCTGTATTGCCCACCCGGACGTGGCGGTGATTATCAACATCGGCACCATGCACATTGAGTACCTGGGCACTCAGCAGGGCATCCGCCAGGCCAAGCTGGAGGTGTTAGAGGGCATGACCCCTCAGGGAATGCTGCTCCTGAACGGCGACGACACCCTGCTGCGCTGTCTGGACATGACACCCAAGCAGCGCATCACCTATTTCGGGTGCAGTGAGGGCTGCGACGTCCGGGCGCTGGATGTCAGCCAGGCGGACAGCATTCTGCGCTTCCGGGTGGAGGCCGGGCGGCTGACCTTCCCGGTGGAAATGAAGCTGGAAGGAGAGCATTACGTTGCCGACGCACTGGCGGCAGTGACCGTGGGACTGAAGCTGGGGGTCACCCCGGAGCACATTCGCAAGGCACTGGATGAGTTCCAGAACATGTCCGGCCGTCAGGAGATTTTCGAGGCCAAGGGCTGTACCATCATCAACGACTGCTACAATGCCGGCCCTGAGTCCATGGCGGCGGCGCTGAATGTGCTGGGCAACCGACCCGGACGGCACCTGGCGGTGCTGGGCGAAATGCTGGAGCTGGGGGATTGCGCCCAGGCTGAGCACTATAAAATCGGCCGGATTGCGGCGGAAAAGGCGGACATGGTCTTTGCCTACGGCCCTCACGCCGGACGGGTGCTGGACGGCACCATCACCGGCGGTATGCCCGAGCCCATGGGACGGGCCTTTGACGATCCCATGGAAATGGCGGCGGCTCTGAAGCGATCCGCCAAGCCCGGGGACGTGATTTTGTTTAAGGCCAGCCGGGGAATGCACCTGGAGAAGGTGCTCAAGGCGTTCCTGGAAGAAGAGAAATAACAACGGAGGAAAACAATTCATGACACGAATCCTGATAACCGCGGTGGTGGGCGGGGCACTGTCCTGGGCATTGGGGCAGCTGCTGCTGCCGATGCTCCACGCGCTGAAGGCCGGGGCTTCCATTCTGGAAATCGGCCCTTCCTGGCACAAAAGCAAGAACGGCACACCGATCATGGGCGGACTCATGTTCATCCTGGCGTCTACCGTGTGCCTTCTGGGCAACCTGCCCGCCATGACGGATTATTCCGTGTTTTTTGTGCTGGCGCTGGCTCTGTGCTTCGGCTTCATCGGCTTTCTGGATGACTTCACCAAGGTGCGTCATCATCAGAATCTGGGCCTGACCTCTGTCCAGAAGGCCATGCTTCAGATGGCGGTTTCCGCCCTGTTTCTGTATGCCATGTACAAGGTCGGGGCTATGAACACCCACCTGTACATTCCCTTCTGGAACGTAAGCTTTGACCTGCACCCCCTCGTGTATATTTTCTTTGCCATGTTCGTCATGGTGGGCTGCGTCAATTCCGTGAATCTGAATGACGGCATTGACGGCCTGTGCGCGGGAGATACCCTGCCGGTCATGGTGTTCTTCACCGCGGCAAGCGTTGCCCTGGGAAAATTTGACCTGGCGCTGCTGCCCGCCTCCCTGGTTGGCGGACTGATCGCCTACCTGACCTACAACTGGCATCCGGCCAAGGTGTTCATGGGGGACACCGGTTCCCTGTTCCTGGGCGGTGTGGTCTGCGGTATGGCCTTCGCCCTGGAAATGCCTCTGATTTTGATTCTGGTCGGCTTTATCTATGTCTGCGAAGCCATGTCGGACATTTTGCAGGTTTCCTATTTCAAGCTGACCCACGGCAAGCGGCTATTCAAAATGGCCCCCATTCACCACCATTTTGAAAAGTGCGGCTGGAAGGAAGAGAAGGTGGTCTTCGTCTTTGCCGGAGTTGCGGCTTTTATGTGCATTCTCGCCTGGTTCGGCATTTCCGGCCTGATCGGCTGATTCCAATAACGGAGGTTTGGCAATGGAGAAGCGGCTCCATGCCAAAGAGAACCGCCGCCGACACCCGGCGGGGGACACGGTTGATTATCCCTTCCTGATTCTGGTGCTCCTGCTGCTGGCGGTGGGGCTTGTGATGCTCTATTCCGCCAGCTCCGCCCAGAGCCAGTACGACACCGGCTATGCCATCTCCACCCGTTACCTGCAAAAGCAGGGGGTCTGCGCCATTGTGGGCCTTGGGGCCATGTATGCCTTCAGCCGGATTCCGGTGGGGCTCTGGCATCGGCTGGCCTGGCCTATGTATGGCGCGAGCATTGTGCTGCTGCTTCTGGTGCTGGCCGCCGGTCAGGAGGTCAACGGGGCCAGACGGTGGATTACCATTGCGGGAATCCAGTTCCAGCCCTCGGAGGTGGCAAAGTTCACCATGATCGTCCTGTTCGCCCGGCTGACCCGTCGGTTCGGGCCGGAGGCCAAAAAATTCCGTTTCGGGGTGCTGGGCTTCGGCACGGCACTGCTGGGCATCTTAGTGCCCCTGGCACTGGAAAAGCACCTTTCCGCAATCCTGCTCATGGGCATGGTGGCGGTGGTGATGATGTACGTTGCCGGGACGAATCCGAAATGGCTTCTGGCGGGAGCCGCCGCGGCGGCGGTGTTCGTAATCGTCTACATCCGCTTCATGGGCTATGCCGGTGACCGTGTCACCGCCTGGCTCCATCCGGAGGCCGACCCGGGGGACACGGGCTATCAGATTTTGCAGTCTTTGTATGCCATCGGCTCCGGCGGTGTCTTCGGCCTGGGCTTCGGCAAATCCCGACAAAAATATCTTTATTTACCCTTTCAGTATAACGACTATATTTTTGCCATCTGCTGCGAGGAGCTGGGGCTTTTGGGAGCTCTTGCCATCATTGCGCTCTTCGCCGCTATGATTTTTCGGGGCTATTGGATTGCCCTGCACGGAGCCGACCGGTTTTCCACGGTGCTGGCCTCGGGTCTTGTGACGCTGATTGCCGTCCAGACCCTTTTGAACCTTTGCGTTGTCACGAACCTGCTCCCATCCACCGGCATTGCCCTGCCGTTTTTTTCCTACGGCGGCACGGCACTGGCGGTGAACCTGGGGGAAATGGGGATCGTTTTACAGATATCCCGATACAGAAATCACAGAAAAATCCAGGAGGAACCCCTATGAACCTGATTTTTACCTGCGGCGGTACTGCGGGTCACATCAACCCGGCCATTGCCGTGGCCAACGCCATGCGGGAAAAATACCCGGACTGCAAGATCCTCTTTATCGGCGCGGAAGGCCATATGGAGGAGAGATTAGTGCCCCAGGCAGGGTACGAGGTTCGGTGCCTGCCCGGCTCCGGCCTGAGCCGGAAGCTGAACGCCGCGGGACTGAAGCAGAACCTTCATGCCGTAAAGTGCGTGCTGGGTGCCGTTGGCGAATGCAAGCGGATTTTCCGGGACTTTCAGCCGGACGCGGTAATCGGCACCGGCGGCTATGCCAGCTTTCCGGCGCTGTATGCCGCCCAGAGTATGAAAATCCCCACCTGTGTCCACGAGAGCAATGCCGTTCCCGGTGTAACCACCAAAATGGCTGCCAGCCGGGCAACCCGGGTGCTGGTGGCCTTCGAGGAAAGCGTGAAGCACTACAAGCACCCGGAGAAGGTGGAGGTGGTGGGAATGCCTGTGCGCAAGGAGTTCCTCTTTACCACCAAGGAGCAGGCTCGGAAGGCTCTGGGCGTTGCCGAGCCTCTGGTAGTCTCCGCTTTCGGAAGCCAGGGAGCCAAGGTGATGAACGAGACCATTGCCGACATGATGGTATTGGAGCAGGCCGACGGCTTCCCCTTCCATCACATCCACGCCACCGGCAGCTTCGGCAAGGAATGGATGCCCAAGCGGGTAAAGGACAACGGCGTGGACTACGAAAACTGCCCGGCCATCGACATCCGGGAGTACATTTACGATATGCCCACGGTGCTCACCGCGGCGGATGTGGTCATCGGCCGGGCGGGCTCCGCTACCTGCAATGAAATCGCCGCCTCCGGAACCCCCTGTATTCTGGTACCCTCTCCCAACGTGACCAACAATCACCAGGAGAAGAACGCCCGGGTGCTGGAATCCGGCGGAGGGGCGGTGGTGCTGCTGGAAAAGGACTGCACCGCCGAAACACTCTACGGCCTGATTCGCCAGCTTCTTGCCGACGAAACGCGCCGGGCTCAGATGTCCCGGAAGCTTCACGCTCAGCTGAGGCCGGATTCCACAGACCGGATCTGCGCCATTGTGGAGGAGATCACCGGACGATAACCGGACGCTAGCCGTCCCTGGAGGATAACCATGGAAACTACACAAAAGCCCCGGCAGGAGCGGCCTTCCCGGCCGGATTCCGCCGGTACAAAGCAGCCGGAGAACAGAATGCCCCGGCAACCGGAGGCAAAGGCGGAAAGAACCCGCACTGCGCCCCCGGCACAGCGGGAGACCCGTCGGCGGGAGGAGCCCCGCCGTCAGAAGCCCTCTGACGAGACGCCCCGGGAGCGAAAACCCCAGACCCAGGAGCGCCAGAGCCGGCAGACACCTCGGCAGCCCCGTCAGGAGCGGCCTCGGACTCCGGAGACTGCCCGTCCGGAAAACCCGGAGCGAACAACCCGGGAAGCCCGGCAGCGTGCCCCACGGACGGAAGAACGCCGGGAGCCGGGAAAAGAAGCGAGTCGGCAGGATTCTGAACGCCGGAATTCTCGCCAGATGGCTCGGACGGAGGAGACTCGCCAGGCACAGGCCACGTCCGCCGGGCGGCGGAAAACGTCCCAGGAGCGACCGGAAAGAACCCGGCGCACCCCGGAAAAAGCCAAAGCCCCTCGGAAGGCTCCCAGAAAGCGGCCAGAGGATTTAGACCCCATTCCCAACAAGCGGCGCACCTACGGCAGCAGCAAGCCCAAGAAGGAACCGGCCATTTCCCGTCTGGCCAAGAACGTCAGCAGCGCACTCAAAAAGCTGACCGAGAAGCGGAAGCGGAAATCCGGCCATCAGGGACAGCCTACCCCGGCGGTGATTTACACCGAGCCCGCGGCCTTCAGCCGGAATCGGCTGGTGGTGCAGCTGGTGACGGTGGTTGCCGTGGTGCTGGCACTGACCGTGGGACTGTCCGTATTCTTTAAGGTTCAGCACATCTACGTTTCCGGCGCCAAGGTCTACAGCGAAAGCGCCATCACCGAGGTTTGCGGCATCAATAAGGGCGACAATCTGCTGACCTTCAGCCACGCCCGGGCGGCGGCACTGATTCAGGCCAACCGACCCTATGTCCGGGAGGTTCGGTTCGGTATAAAGCTGCCGGATACTGTCAATATTATCATCGAGGAAGACGAGGTCGTCTATGCCGTCAAGGACGAAACCGGCCAGTGGTGGCTGATGAACTCCAGCGGCCGGGTGGTGACCCAGGGCACCAGCTCTACGGTTGCCAACAAAACCCAGATTCTGGGCGTCAACCTGGACAACCCCGTGCCCAATGAACATGCGGTTGCCATGGAAAGCGCCCCGGCGGTGACGGATACCACCGATCCCTCTGGAGAAACTGTGGCCGAGATTACGCCGGTGACCACTACCGGTGCCCAGCGGCTGGATGCGGCGCTGGAGATTCTCAAGGCGTTGGAAGCCAACGATATTGTGGGCAGCGCGGCCAGCGTGGACGTGAGCCGGATTGACGACATCGTGCTGTGGTACGGCACCCGCTATCAGGTGAATCTGGGCGACAGCACCAGGCTCGACTACAAAATCGCCTGCATGAACTCCGTTATCGCTCAGATGAGTGAGTATCAGTCCGGCGTTCTGGACTGCAGCTTCACCATTTGGGAAAAGCAGGTGGGCTATACCCCCTTCTCCTAAAGGAAATGCCCGGAAAGCACCCGCTTATTAGCCTGATGAAGCCGTCAGGCCATCCCGAACTGTCATTTTTTTGTAAATTATTTGCCAATCCAAAGGATTTTCTATTGACCAAATCCGTAATTCAGGATAGAATAGAGGGAGCATGAGTAAAAATAGTCGTAAGCGGGTTAGCCGCGACAGCGAACAGATACATAGGAGGAAGAGTAATATGTCCGAGAATATAACCGATCGCGTAGTCAAAATTAAGGTTATCGGCGTGGGCGGCGCCGGCAATAATGTTATTAACCGCATGATCGAGGCCGGTGTGGGCGGCGTGGATTTCGTGGTTGTCAATACCGATAAGCAGGATCTGAACAAGTCCGTCTGCGAGAACAAGCTCCAGATCGGCGAGAAGCTCACCGGCGGCATGGGCGCGGGCTCCAAGCCGGAGATCGGCAAGAAGTCTGCCGAGGAATCCCGTGCGGCCATTTCCAAGGCGCTGGAAGGCACGGATATGGTCTTCATCACCGCCGGTATGGGCGGCGGCACCGGCACCGGCGCGGCTCCCATTGTGGCTGACCTTGCCCACGAGGCGGGCATTCTCACCGTGGGCGTTGTGACCAAGCCCTTCAAGTTTGAGGGCGCCAACCGGATGCGTCAGGCCGAGCAGGGCATTGCCGACCTGAACGGCAAGGTGGATTCTCTCATCATCATCCCCAACGACCGGCTGAAATACGTCACCGATCAGAAGATTACCTTCGCCAACGCGTTCGGCATTGCCGACGATGTGCTCAAGCAGGCCGTCACCTCCATTTCCGAGCTGGTTGGCTTCTGCAAGAATGTCATCATCAACCTGGACTTTGCCGACGTTTCCGCGGTCATGAAGAACGCGGGCCGGGCACATATGGGTGTGGGCACCGCTTCCGGAAGGGAGAAGGCCGAGCAGGCCGCTACCGCCGCCGTGTCAAGCCCCTTGCTCGAGACCTCCATCAACGGTGCCACCGGCGTACTGGTGAACGTCACCGGCTCTTCCGAGATGACCCTGGACGACGTGGAGACCGCTGCCGGCATTGTGCAGGAGGCCGCCAACCCCGAGGCCAACATTATCTTCGGTGCCACCATCGCCGAGGACTTCCAGGATGAGATGCGGGTCACCGTCATTGCCACGGGCTTTGAAATGAAGCCAGAGACCAATGCCTTCGCGCCCAAGGCCGCGGCCGGTGCCAGACCCAGCACCCCCAGCTTCGTGCCCGAGGACATCGACACCCCCGTGGCCGCCTCCCGTCAGCCTACCAAGCCTGCGGACATGGGCGACATCGACGAGATTTTCAGCATTTTCAAGCG
>UQXG01000069.1 GCA_900544945.1 uncultured Eubacteriales bacterium
CCCCTACTTGCTCCTAATCGGTCTTCGGAAGAACCGGGGGATTGCCACGCCAGTGTGAGCACTGGCTCGCAATGACACCGGTTTTTGAAAACACTCGTTAAATTCGGGCTACGCCGGACTTTCTGGCGGCTTCGGCTACGGCCTTGGCAACGGCCGGGCCTACTCTCGGATCAAAGGCCGCGGGAATAATGTAGTTTTCGTTCAGCTCCTCGTCGGAAATGAGACCGGCCAGAGCATTGGCCGCGGCTACCTTCATCTCCTCGTTGATATCGCTGGCCCGAACGTCAAAAGCACCCCGGAAAATGCCCGGAAAGGCCAGCACGTTGTTGATCTGATTGGGATAATCGCTGCGGCCGGTGGAAACCACCTTGGCTCCGCCCGCCTTGGCATCGTCCGGGAAAATCTCCGGCGTGGGGTTGGCGCAGGCGAAGACAATGGCATCCTTGTTCATGGTCGCAACCATCTCGGTGGTCAACGTTCCGGGGGCGGACACGCCGATGAACACGTCGGCTCCCTGGATGACATCTGCCAGCTTGCCGGTTTCCTTCTGGAGATTCGTCACCTGGGCCATCTCTTCCTTGATCCAGTTCAGGTTCTCCCGTCCGGCGTAGATTGCGCCCTGCCGGTCAGTCATGACCACGTTCCGGAAGCCCGCGCTGAGCAGCAGCTTCACGATGGCGATGGCCGCCGCGCCGGCACCGGAGGTGACGATCTTCACGTCCTCCTTCTTTTTTCCCACCACTTTCAGAGCGTTGGTCAGACCTGCCAGGGTAATGACGGCAGTGCCGTGCTGGTCGTCGTGGAAGATGGGAATGTCGCACTTTTCCTTGAGCTTCCGCTCAATTTCGAAGCACCGGGGGGCGGAGATATCCTCCAGGTTGATGCCGCCGAAGGAGCCGGACATCAGGTAGACGGCGTTGACGAATTCGTCCACATCCTTGGTTTTTATGCAGATGGGGAAGGCGTCCACGTCGCCGAAGGCCTTGAACAGGGCGCACTTGCCCTCCATAACGGGCATACCCGCCTCCGGACCGATGTCGCCCAGGCCAAGTACGGCGGAGCCGTCGGTGATGACGGCGCACAGGTTGTGCCGCCGGGTCAGCTCATAGGATTTGTTTACATCCTTCTGAATTTCCAGACAGGGGGCGGCCACGCCGGGGGTATAGGCCAGGGACAGGTCGTCCTTGGTGGCGCAGGGTACGGTGCAGGTGACTTCGATCTTGCCGCCCCACTGCTTGTGCAGCCGCAGGGATTCTTTTGCGTAGTCCATAGGGGATTCCTCCTTATATTTTCTGGTTCCCAATTTACACTATTTTTCTTCATTTGAAAAGTACCCGGAAAAGAAAAAACTTAAGTTCTTGCATTCTGCCCAAAGCTGTGGTATCCTAATTGTTAGAATTCGGACAAATGAAGGAGGGGGATTGCTGTGAATCTCCATGAATCCGGGGAGATGTACCTGGAGGCCATTCTGGTGCTGAACCAGAAAAACGGCTTTACCCGCAGTGTAGATGTGGGCGAGTATCTGGGATATTCCAAGCCCAGCGTCTCCCGGGCAATGGGTATTCTGCGTAAGGGAGGATATGTGCGGGTGGAGGACACCGGAGCCCTGATTCTCACCGACGCGGGCCGGGAAGTGGCGGAAAAAATCTATGAGCGGCACACGGTGCTGTCCCGGCTGCTGATTGAGCTGGGGGTATCGGAGGGCACCGCCCTGGCGGATGCCTGCAAGATGGAGCATACCATTTCCGATGAATCCTTCCGGGCTTTGAAGCAGCACTACGCAAATTGGATGGAGAAGAAGCCGGTGTGAGTTTCACACCGGTTTTTTCACGGGTTTTTGTACACACTGAAAATTGACAGACTGTGGGCCGGTTGCTATAATAAAAAGGTTTCTGGAGGATGAACCATGAGTAATTGCGAAAATTGCGGCGGCTGCGCCGGGGGCTGCGCCGGATGCTCCGGCTGTGCCCGGGAGCTGGTGGTAAGCTCCGGGGAAATCGAATTTCTGAAAAAGCTGGGTCAGTTTGCCTTTTTGCCGGTAGCCCGGAAAATGGGAGATCTGACCCCCTGCTATCCGGAGCCGGATGCCCCGGAGGATGTTTCCCTGATCTTGCAGCTGCTGGAAAAAAAGAACCTGATCTCCCTGGACTATGACAAGCCTCTGAAAGCGGAGTATGGGCCTGCCTATGAGAGCCTTCCCATCCGTGGCAGCATGGCGCTGACCCAGCGGGGCCAGCAGGTGCTGGAAATGCTGGAGTATCAGGGAATGACAGAAGAGTAAAACGAGGTAAGACAGAAATGAACTTTCAAGAGTACCGGGCCGGAGTCAACCGGGGTCTTCCGGTGGGAATGGGCTATTTTTCCGTGAGCTTTGGATTCGGAGCCATGGCAGTGAGCCAGGGCCTTTCCGCCTGGAGTGCCACCCTGATTTCCCTGACCAATCTGACCAGTGCCGGTCAGTTTGCGGGGCTGACGGTGATCGTGGCGGCGGCCACCCTGTGGGAAATGATTCTGACCCAGCTGATTATCAACAGCCGCTATGCCCTGATGAGTCTGGCTTTGAGCCAGCGGATGGGCGAAAAAATCGGATTGCTGCCCAGGCTTTTCATTGCCTTTTTCAACACCGACGAGATTTTCGCCCTGGCCATGGCGAGGACGGAACCGCTGACGGTGCCCTATCTGCTGGGTCTGGGGACGCTCCCCATTGTGGGCTGGACCCTGGGTACCCTGTGCGGCGGTTTGGCGGGCTCCGTGCTGCCCCATTCCATCCAGGCGGCATTGGGCGTCATGCTCTACGGCATGTTCGTAGCCATTGTGATTCCCCCTGCCAAGCAGGATCGGAAGGTTCTGGTTTCCGTGATTCTGGCGCTTCTTTGCAGCAGTGCCTTTGCCTGGATACCCGTGCTTCAGCAGGTGTCCGCGGGCATTTCCATCGTCATCTGCACCGTGGCGGCGGCGGGCATCTGCGCCTGGCTTCTGCCCATTGAGGAGAAAGAGGAGGCGGCAGCGTGAATCTGTATGTGTACATCCTGGCCATGGCTCTGACTACTTATCTGATTCGGGTGCTGCCCCTGACCATTTTCCGCAAGCCTATCCGCAGCCGATTTCTGCGCTCCTTCCTCTACTATGTGCCCTATGTGTGCCTGACCGCCATGACCTTCCCGGCCATCCTTTCCAGTACGGCCTCGGTCATCAGCGGGGCGGCGGCTCTGGCAGTGGCGATTCTCCTTGCCTACCGGGGCAAGAGCCTGATCGTGGTGGCACTGAGCAGCAGCGCGGCGGTGCTGATTGTAGAGTTTATTCTGAAAATGCTGGGGGCGTTGGCATGATTCGAAAAGCAGTCCAGGTGGATATTCCGGCCATCGCCGCCATCTACGACCGGCTTCACGATGCCGAGGAGGCAGGGAAGGCGGAAATCGGCTGGGTTCGGGGAGTGTATCCCACGCAGGGGACAGCCCAGGCGGCTTTTGAGCGGGGCGACCTGTTTGTCATGGAAGAGGGCGGAAAGGTGGTAGGCGCGGCCATTCTCAACCAGACCCAGGTGCCGGAATATTACGGCGCACCCTGGGAGTTTCCGGCCCGGGACGAGGAGGTCATGGTGCTGCATACCCTGACCATCGACCCCAATACCGGGGGAAAGGGCTATGGCAAGGCCTTTGTGGCATTTTATGAGCAATACGCCCGGGAAAACGGCTGCCGTGTCCTTCGGATGGACACCAACCGGCGCAACGCCCGGGCACGGAAAATGTACGCTGGCCTTGGCTATCGGGAAATCGGCATCGTGCCCTGCGATTTCAACGGCATTTCCGGAATCGATCTGGTTTTGCTGGAAAAACCATTGTTCTGCCCAGAAGGAAAAAATAGGAAAAATTGTTAAATAACTGTGTATCTTCCCGGTTTGTCTTGACAAACCGGGAGGCTTTTGTTATAACTTAACCCAGAAGAGGGAGTAGTCGGCGGGAAAGCCCGGGGCGGAATCGACATACTGGGGAAACCCCGGTTCCACCTGAAATGACGAGACTTGGAGGGCCGGCTCAGTCTCTTTGCAGCTTCTGTGTCGGTTAAGGAGAATTTTACGTTCCTTAAATTCTGGTACGGAGGCTTTTTTATGGGAATCGGAGAGCTGAGTTTGCTGGCAGTGGGTCTGAGTATGGACGCCTTCGCCGTGTCCGTGTGCAAGGGACTTGCCATGAAGAAGGCTACGCTGCGCTCGGAACTGACCTGCGGGGTGTGGTTCGGTGGCTTTCAGGCCTTGATGCCCACCCTGGGCTATTTCCTGGGAACCCTGTTTGCCGCGGCCATCGAGGCGGTGGATCACTGGATTGCCTTTGGGCTTCTGGCGGTGATCGGCGTGAACATGCTCAAGGAAGCTGCGTCCGAGGATACGGAAGGGGAAACAGCAGACCTTTCCGTGAAGACCATGTTCATTCTGGCGGTGGCAACCTCCATTGACGCTCTGGCCGTGGGCATTTCCCTGGCCATGGTGGGACAGGTGAATATCTTCTTTGCCGCCCCGCTCATCGGCCTGTGCACCTGCCTTCTCTCCGCCATCGGCGTGAAGGTGGGCAATGTCTTCGGCAGCCGATTTGAAAAGAAGGCGCAGATTGCCGGCGGCGTGATTCTGATTCTTTTGGGCGTGAAGATTCTACTGGAGCATCTGGGGGTGCTGGCTTGATTCGCACGAAAAAAAGAATGACCCTCTGCTGGACGCTCACCGCTGTGTGCCTGGCCTTTATCTGGGGCAACTCCCTGCTTCCCGGGGAGATTTCCGGAGCCATCAGCGACCAGGTGGAGCATGTACTGGAGATGCTGCTGCCGGAAGGGGAGGTGCTTCCGGAGGAAAGCGTGTTTCCGCTGCGGAAGCTGGCTCACTTTACGGAGTTCACCGCCCTGGGTCTGTGTCTGACCTGGCTTTTTGGAATGCTTCAAAAAGGACGGCTTCCGGCGGCCCTGTGGGGCGTGGCGGCTGCCTGTGTGGATGAGTCCATTCAGCTGTTTGTCCCCGACCGGGGGCCGGGACTGCGGGATGTGGGCATCGACACCTGCGGTGTACTCACGGGAATGATTTTGCTTTCAATTGGATATGATTGCCTTTGCAAGCGTAAGAAACGACATTTAGGAGGAAACTGAAATGAAGAAACTGCTTTGTGCCCTGCTGGCACTGACCATGCTGCTGTCCCTGGGAGCCTGCGGAAAAGACAGCACCGAGACCACCGCTCCCGGGAATACCAATCTGGATGGCACCGTTGAGGAACTGCTGAACCAAGTTCTGGAGAAGCAGCCTTCCGGATTTGACGGGGAGGTTGCCGCCATTGACCTGACGGACACCAGCCAGGAGGGAACCTGGATTTTTGAGAGCACCACAGGCCTGTCCGATCCGGCTCAGCTGAAGCAGGCGGCGTTCTTTGAGCCGATGATGAGCTCCATCGCCTTTTCCCTGGTGATGGTTCGCACGGCGGACGCGGTGGATCCTAAGGAGGTTGCCCAGGCCATGAAGGAGGGCATCAACCCCCGGAAGTGGATCTGCGTGGAGGCCGACGATATGATGGTTGCCGGCTGCGGCGATGTGGTGATGCTCATCATGCTGGCTTCCGAGGACGGCATGACCGCCCAGAGCTTTGTGGATGCCTTCCAGAGCGTGGCGGGCAGAGAGCTGGACTTTGTAATCTGATGACAAAAAGGCAGCGGCGGTGCCGCTGCCTTTTTTGAAAATGAAGGAGAAGCTATGGTTTTTTCCAGTATTCCGTTTTTATACTACTTTCTCCCGGCGGTGCTGATCGTATATTTCCTCACCCCCAGGAAGGGAAAAAACGCGGTGCTGCTGATTGCAAGTCTGCTGTTCTACGGCTGGGGAGAGCCGAAGCTGCTGCTGCTGATGGCAGCGACCATTCTGGCCTTTTACCTTTGCGGCCTTGCCATCGGGAAAAGCGAAAGGCATAAAAAGCTGTGGCTGACGGTGTCCGTCTGCGTGGGCGTGGGGCTGCTGGGGCTATTCAAATATGCGGACTTTTTCCTTTCCAGCTTCAACGCGCTTACCGGCCTGAGCCTGCCCCTTCTGAAGCTGGCTCTGCCCGTGGGCATCAGCTTTTATACCTTCCAGTGCCTGAGCTACACCGTGGACGTGTACCGGGGGCAGGTGGAGCCTCAACGGAATCTCATTTCCTTCGGGGCCTATGTGGCTCTGTTCCCTCAGCTGATTGCCGGGCCTATCGTCCGCTACCGGGACGTAGCCCGGGAGCTGGAAACGAGAAAGCACAGCCTGGAGGACATCGGCCTGGGTCTGCGGCGGTTTGTGATCGGCCTTGCCAAGAAGGTGATTCTGGCGGACAATCTGGCACTGCTGGGAAATCTTTACCGGCAGAGTACCGCCCCTTCGGTGGTGTTTGCCTGGCTGTACGCCCTTTCCTTTATGCTGAACATTTACTTTGATTTTTCCGGGTATTCCGACATGGCCATCGGCCTGGGTCGGATGTTCGGCTTCCGGTTTCCGGAGAATTTCGACTATCCCTACTGCGCGAAAAGCGTTACGGAATTCTGGCGGCGGTGGCATATGACCCTGGGAGGCTGGTTCCGGGACTATGTGTACATTCCCCTGGGGGGCAACCGGGTGAGCCGGGGCAAATGGGTGCGAAATATCCTGATTGTCTGGATGCTCACGGGATTGTGGCACGGGGCGGCCTGGAATTTTGTCCTGTGGGGTCTGGTCTTCGCCGGGCTGCTGCTTCTGGAAAAGTGGGTGCCGGGGCTGCAAAGGCTGCCAGATCCTGTCCTTCAGGCCTATGTGCTGCTGGCGGTGTGCCTGAGCTTCGTGCTGTTCAATGCCCAGTCTCTTTCCCAGGCGGCAGGGGATTTTGCCGCCCTGTTCGGTTTTGGCGGACTGCCCGCCTTCACGGCGGAAACCGGGTACTATCTGGGAAGCTTCCTGCCCCTGCTGCTCATTTCTCTGCTGGGGGCTACACCGGTGGTAAGAAATTACGGCCGGTATTTGGAGAAAAACGGATTTATTCGGACAATTCAGCCCCTTTTCTGGATTGGACTTGCCCTGGTGGCCACCGGCTATCTGGTGGACGGCTCCTTCAGCCCCTTCCTGTACTTCCGGTTCTGAGGTAATGCCATGAAAAAATATCAGACGATTTTGCTGCTGACCCTTTGGGCCACGTTGACGCTGGCGGTTTGGTTCCACACGCCGAAGGACATTTCCCAGGCGGAGCGGCGTCCCCTGGCGCAAATGCCGGAGTTTTCCCTTTCCGCCCTGGAAAGCGGTAAGTTCCGAGAGAAATTTGAAGACTACAGTCTGGATCAGTTTCCCCTGCGGGACGGTTTCCGGACGCTGAAATCCCTGTTTCACACCCAGGTGCTGGGAATGAGGGACAACAACGGCATTTACCTGACCAAGGGCATCGCCGTCAAGCAGGAGTACCCCCTGAACGAGACCTCCCTGGAGGCGGCCATCCGAAAGTTTGACACCATTCACGAGAATTTACTGGGAGAAAGCCGATGCTTTTTCGCCATGGTTCCGGATAAGGGCTATTACCTGGCGCAGTCCAGCGGACATCTGGCCATGGATTATGACGCGCTGTATGCCAAGCTGGAGACGGGGCTGCCCTGGGCGGTGCAGATTGATTTGCGGCAGGCTTTGACCGCCGGGGACTACTACCGGACGGACACCCACTGGCGGCAGGAATGCTTACTTCCGGCGGCAACGGTCATTTGTGATGCTCTGGGAGTGACGGCGCCGAAGGGGGAGGACTATTCGCGGATTCAGTCGGAGCGACCCTTCTATGGGGTCTACTACGGCCAGGCGGCTCTGCCTATGGAGCCGGATACTCTGACCTGGCTGGAAAGCGAAACCCTCCGGCAATGCACCGTTTACGACTACGAAACCGGGAAAACCGGGGCGGTTTACGACACCGCCAAGCTGACGGAAAGCCGGGACCCTTACGATGTGTTCCTGTCCGGTGCCCGGGCACTGCTGACGATTGAAAACCCCAACGCCAAAACCGACCGGGAGCTGATTGTGTTCCGGGATTCCTTCGGAAGCTCCCTGGTGCCGCTGCTGCTGGAAGACTATGCCAAGGTGACTCTGGTGGATATTCGCTATGTGAGCTCAGCGAAGCTGGACAGCTTCCTGGACTTCCACGGCCAGGACGTGCTGTTCCTGTACAGCACCCTGGTGCTGAACAACAGCGCTTCTTTGAAATGAAAAACCGGGTGATTTCTGAGGAAATCACCCGGTTTTTTCTCAATATAGTGAGAATTTAGCTATTTACATTGTAGGGGCGGTCATCGGCCGCCCAAGGCTCCCCTTGCTGATCAAGGGTGGTGCTCCGCGCAGCGAATTAGAATATTGATGATTGCCGGTGGCAATCATACCATAATTTGTGCTGCCCCAGTGCGCACACTGGGGCTGAGGGGATCAGAACTCCCATGTTTTTGCGTGCTCTCATTGACGCAGTTTTACAATCCCTCAGTCAAAAATCAAAGATTTTTGCCAGCTCCCTTTGCACAAGGGAGCCTTTGGGTACTCCCGCACCAGTGTGTTTTAGCAAAGTGACGGTCTTTTTATTCTTCTGCTTTCAGGCATTCGTCCAGCTTTTCCTGAATCCGCTGCTTTACCAATGCGGCCAGCTCCGCGGGCTTCATGCCGGCGTATTCCTGGGCGGTGATGGGCTTCAGATAGTGCGCCTGGACGGACACCGGCTTGCTGCCCGGCTGATCGAGCACCTTGAAGCAGTCCACCAGGGCAATGGGTACCACCGGACAGCCGGACTTGGTGGCGCACCGGAAGCTGCCCCCGTGGAAGTCCAGCATTTCGTTGCCCTTTTTACTCCGGGTGCCCTCGGGGAAGATCAGATAGCCACGTCCGTCCTTGACCTCCTGGGTCACATGCTGGATTACGGTCAGGGATTGACGCACATCCTCCCGGTTCATGGGGAAGGACTTGGTGCACAGGGCAATCTGGTGGATGAAGGGAATGTCGTAAAGCTCCTGCTTGAGCACCGCGCCGATAGGCCGGTCGCAGGTGGCGGCGATGGCCAGCACGTCGAACATGCCCTGGTGATTGGCGTAGAGCATGAAGCCCCCTTCGGCGGGGATGTTCTCCTGACCGTCCACCTGCAAATCCACGTTGCCCCCCTTGACGGCGCAGCGCAGGATATACTGGATATGGGCGTAGCGTTCCGACTCCGGATACTTATCCGGATTTTTGGCGTAGCGGCACAGCTTGAACCAGGCTCCGGGCACCATGCCCAGATTTTTCAGCACCATGGTAACGATTCGGTTCATAGGATAGCCTTCCTTCATTTGATATCTTTGGGTGGTATTATACCACAACCAGGAGAAAATGCAACCTGTCCTGCCGCATGATTGCGGTGTTTGTAAAAGCAATCCGAAATATTTTGGAGCAATTCCGGCGGTGCGGCCGGGGGGTACTTAGGGGGGCGGCTTTGTCGGCAGCGCCCCCTAAGCCCGCTTACTTATCAATGTTCTTGCCGGGACAAGAACATTGCCCCCGGAGGGATTTTAGATGGGGACAGGCTTCGCATTTTTCCACTGTGGCCGTATTGTCGGCTAATTTTCAAAATAGCCCTTGACAAAACTGTATGAATGTGTTACTGTACTAGTGCACTAATACAGTAGCACAAGGAGATGAACGCAATGAACTGGAAGTTTTCGGGTGACCGACCGGTGTATCAGCAGATCATGGAGCTGATGCGCGGCGGCATCGTGAAAGGGGAGCTGCCCCCCGGCGGGAAAATACCCTCGGTGCGGGAGCTGGCTGCCCAGGCGCAGGTGAACCCAAACACCATGCAGCGGGCCATGACCGAACTGGAACGGGAGGGACTGCTGGTCAGCGGCGGCACCAGCGGCCGGACGGTTACGGAAAATCCGGAGGTTTTGAAAAAAATGCGGGAAGCGGTTTTGCAGGAGTTGGCGCGGGAATGCGCCGAGAAATTTATGGTATTCGGTATTACCCCCAGTCAGGCGGCACAGCTGCTGCTGGAGCTGGAAAAGGAGGAGTAAACATGGAAAGCGTATTGAAAGCATCCGGGCTTACCAAGCGGTATCACGGAAGCCCGGCTCTGGACAATCTGAACCTGGAGCTGCCCCAGGGGAAAATCGTGGGTCTGCTGGGCCCAAACGGCAGCGGCAAGACCACCTTCATCAAGCTGGCGGCGGGGCTGCTGACCCCAACGGCCGGGGAAATTACCATTTGCGGGGAGAAGATCGGCCCTGCCAGTAAGGCACTAGTTTCCTACCTGCCGGATCGCACCTGCTTCAATAAACGGCTGAAAGTTGCGGAGCTTCTGGACTTTTTCCGGGATTTTTACGCCGATTTTGACGTAAATCGGGCGCAGCAGATGCTGAATGCCCTGGCAATCGACCCCCAGGCCCGGTACCGCACTTTGTCCAAGGGCACCCAGGAGAAGGTGCAGTTGGTGCTGACCATGTCCCGGCGGGCAAGGCTGTATCTGCTGGACGAGCCCATCGGCGGCGTGGATCCGGCGGCCCGGGACTACATTCTCAACACAATCATCAACAACTACGACCCCAGCGCAACGGTGCTGATTTCCACCCACCTGATTTCCGACGTGGAGCGGGTGCTGGATGAATTCCTGTTCCTGTATCAGGGCAAGGTGATTCAGAGAGGGGAAGCCGACACGGTCCGGGAGGAAACCGGAAAATCGCTGGATGAACTGTTCCGGGAGGTATTCAAATGTTTGCCAAATTGCTGAAACACGAGTGGCGATCCACCCGCGAAATGTTGGGGATTCTGTGCCTGATCAGCCTGGGAGCCAGCCTGCTGGGCGGCCTGACCATGTGCTATCTGTTTTACGTCAACACCCACGACGGTGGCGGAAGCGATGCGCTGGGGATTCTCAGTGTGCTGTTCATGATCGCAGCGATGATTGCACTGGCGGTGGTGGGCGCGGCGGCTGTGCTGGTATACATGGGGCGGTTTTACAAGAGCCGGTTTACCGACGAAGGCTACCTGACCTTCACCCTGCCGGTAAACACCCATCAGAATTTGCTGGCAAGTCTTGTAAATACCGCCATTGGTATGGTTCTGATAACCCTGGTGATCTGCGCCTGCGGTGTCCTGTGGCTGGCCATTGCCTTCGCCGGAATAGAGGGCTTCTATCCGACGGTGTGGGAGCGTTTTCCGGAGCTGTGGGAAAAGTTCTGGAGTCTGGTGCAGACCCATGCCGGGGAAATTCCCTGGGGCGTTATGGCAAGAGGAATGTTGAGCGCCCTTTCCGGCGCCATCAACAGCCTGGTGATGCTGATGCTGGCGGTGACCGTCGGCTCCCTGATTGCCAAGAAGCACAAAATTCTGGCGGCGGTTGCCGTGTTCTATGGCATCCATGTGCTGATTTCCATTGCCACAGCCTTCCTGATGTCCGCAAACGATGTGCTCAGCGACGGTGCGCTGGCGGCAATGTCCGGCTTCTTTGGCCGCACGGCGCTGCTGATGACAGCTTTGAGCTTGGGCGGCTACTTCCTCATGTACTGGCTGGTTGACAGAAAGCTGAATCTGAATTAAAATAACAGGGACGGTTGCAAAAAACGGGCAATCGTCCCTGATTTTTTGTTTTTATGCCTTTCGGCGCAAGGGCGGCCAATGGCCGCCCCTACAAACTGGGGGAAACTCTGAATAAACCGTCTGCGGCTGAAGAGCGGATCTTTTTCGCCTACTCTTCAGCATCAAAAGCAGGAAATATAGCGCAGCCGTTGCCAGCGAAGCTGGCTTACGGATGCGGCATACCCC
>UQXG01000070.1 GCA_900544945.1 uncultured Eubacteriales bacterium
CCGCATTCCTGCGGCCTAATAAAACGCTTTTAAGCGTTTTATTAAAAACTCGTATAAAACCCAAACCCCCTTTCGGCAAATGCCGAAAGGGGGTTTGTCCTATTTTCACAAGAATCTTCTGTCTTTCCGGCCAGAATTCAGTGGGATAGAGCCTTGACGGCGGAAGGTTCTTTCCGTATAATATGCGTTGCAAAGTATGAAAAGTATGATTTATGGAAGTGATGCTATGCCGTCGGGCAAACATATTCTCGGGAAAAACCGGCAGCAGCGGGTCTTCGGCACCGCCAAGGTGGGAGACCGGGGTCAGATCGTCATCCCCAAGGAGGCGCGGGAATTGTTCGGGATTCAGCCCGGGGATACGCTGCTCCTTCTGGGAGACAAGGAGACGGGTCTGGTAATCTCCCGACCGGAGGTGCTCCACGATTTAGCGGATGAAATACTCCATCATGTCAAAAACGAGGGTTGAAAGAAATATGGAAAAATTGCTGGAATTGTATGAAACCATGGGAATTTCCCCGGCGGTCTACGCCTACGGCGAGAAGCGGCTGGCAAAACTTGCCGACCGGTTCGCCGCCATTGACCAGGTAGCCGAATACAACCAGGCCAAGGTGGTCTGGGCCATGCAGAAAAACCGGGTCTCCGCCGGCTGCTTCACCGCCACCACCGGCTACGGCTACGACGACTTTGGCCGGGACACCCTGGAAAAGGTCTATGCCGACGTGTTCCACACCGAGGCTGCCCTGGTGCGTCCCCAGATTACCTGCGGAACCCACGCCCTGACTGTCGCCCTCAGTGCCAATCTGCTGCCCGGCGACGAGCTGCTGTCCCCGGTGGGGCTGCCCTACGACACCTTGCAGGAGGTCATCGGTATCCGGAAGAGTCCCTGTTCCCTGGCGGAATACGGAGTCACCTATCGGCAGGTGGATTTGAAGGAAGATGGCACCTTCGATTACGAGGGCATCCGCAAAGCCATCAACGAAAAGACCAAGCTCATCACCATCCAGCGTTCCAAGGGCTACGCCACCCGCCCCACCTTCTCCGTATCCCAGATCGGGGAGCTGATTGCCTTCTGCAAGCAGGTAAAGCCCGGCGTCACCGTGATGGTTGACAACTGCTACGGCGAATTCGTGGAGCCCATCGAGCCTTCGGACGTAGGCGCGGATATGACTGTCGGCTCTCTCATTAAGAACCCCGGCGGCGGTCTGGCTCCCATCGGCGGCTATATCTGCGGCACTCAGGAATGTGTGGATCGGTGCGCCTATCGTCTGTCCGCACCGGGCCTGGGCAAGGAGGTCGGAGCCAACCTGGGTCTGATGACCAGCCTGTTCCAGGGCTTCTTCCTGGCTCCCACCGTCACGGCTGGAGCCCAGAAGGGTGCGATTTTCGCCGCCAATCTCTATGAGCCCCTGGGCTTCCGGTGCGTGCCCAATGCCGTGGAGAGCCGCCACGACATCATCCAGGCCGTGGAGCTGGGCAGTGAGGCGGGCATGGTGGCCTTCTGCAAAGGTATTCAGGCCGCCGCTCCCGTGGATTCCTTCGCCACCCCCTACCCCAGCGACATGCCCGGCTACAATGACAAGGTCATTATGGCAGCCGGTGCCTTCGTCCAGGGCAGCTCCATTGAGCTGTCCGCCGACGGCCCTATCCGCCCGCCCTACGCGGTGTACTTCCAGGGAGGACTGACCTGGAATCACGCCAAGCTGGGAATTCTCATGAGCCTGCAAAAAATGGTGGATGCCGGTCTCGTGAATCTGTAACGTAAAAAAGAGAGGTATTTGTAAATGAGTTGGTTTTGGTTTTCTATTATCGCGCTGCTGTGCTGGTCTGGTTCGGACTTCTTCTCCAAGATTGGCTGTCGGGATGCCAAGGATCCCTATAGCCAGAACAAGATGGTCATGGCCGTGGGTGTTGTCATGGGTCTGCATGCACTGTACAAGATTTTCCTGTGCGGCGTGGAAATCTCCTGGTCGGTGATCTGGACCTATCTGCCCATTTCCCTGCTGTACATCAGCTCCATGACCCTTGGCTATGTGGGTCTGCGCTACATTGAGCTGTCCATTTCGTCTCCCATCTGCAACGCCAGCGGCGCGCTGGTTGCAATCATCGCCATTGTCAGCGGCACTGCGGAAGCCATGGCTCCTGCCCAGTATCTGGCCATTGTGCTGTGCTGCGCCGGTGTCATCGGCCTGGGCTTTGTGGAGGCCAATGAGGACGATGCCCTTCGGGCTGCCCGGCAGGAGGCCTCCAACTACAAGTACGCCAAAAGCTGGCTGGCTTTGGCTCTGCCCATTGCCTACTGTGTGCTGGACGCCGCGGGCACTTTTGCCGATGACCTGGTTCTGGAGACCTTGAATGAGGAATCCGCCAACGTGGCCTATGAGCTGACCTTCCTGGCAGCAGGCGTCGTCATGTTCGTTTACACCTGCCTGATCAAGAAGCAGCCCTTGGTTCCGAAAATGGAGGCTCCCAAGTATCTGGGTGCCGTCTGCGAAACCATCGGCCAGCTGTTCTACATCTACGCCCTGGCCAGCGGCGAGTCCGCCCTGGCCGCGCCCATCATCGCCTCCTACTGCATGGCAAGCGTTCTGTGGAGCCGGCTGTTCCTGAAGGAAAAGCTCAGCTGGAAGCATTATCTGTGCATCCTCGTCACCTTCGCTGGCATTGTCATCATGGGCGTGTACGATATGTAACCGTCAAATCGCTCCCGGAAACGGGGGCGGTTTTTCTGTCTATTGACGCTGTTCCGAAATCAGGCTATAATGGAGCAAACGAAAGGAGTGTCCCTTCATGACAGAATCCAATCCCCTGCTCTTTCAGCGGCTCCTTCTCTGGCTTTCCAAAAAGGCCAAGGAAAACCGGGTACCCCTGTGCGCCGCGCTGATCTTCGGCTTTCTGGCTCACGGCTTCGCCTTCGCCAATAAGCTTGTGAACCACGACGAGGCCAATGCCCTGTTCTCCAAGGGCGGCAGCGTGGTGCTGGGTCGCTGGGGGCTGTGCTTTATGGACAACCTGTTTCCCAATGTGTCCATGCCCTGGATTTACGGCATTCTCACCATTTTCTTTCTGGCGGTGGCTGTGTGCGTTCTGGTGCACCTGCTGCCTCTGAAAAGCTCCTGGGCGCAGGTGCTGGCGGCGGGACTGGTAGTCACCTTTCCGTCTCTCACGGGCACTCTCGGCTATATGTTCATGAGCAGCAGCCACGGTCTGGCCTTTCTGCTGACGGTGCTGTCCGCCTGGTTTGTGACCCGGCAGGAACGGCGGTATCATCTGGCGGCCCTTGGCTGCCTGGTGTTCGCTCTGGGCATTTATCAGGCCTTTATTGGGCTGTGCGCCGGACTGCTGGTGATTGTGGTCATCCGCCGGCTTCTGGAGGACGAGGACGGAAAGGCCGTGCTCCGGGACGGCTGCGGCTATATTCTCTTCCTGGTTCTTTCCCTGGGGCTGTACTACGGGATTGCCCAGCTGGCTCTTAGTCTGATCCACCAAACAATGGCGGGCTACGCCACGGACGGCATGGCCTTCTCCCCTCTGTCCCTGCCTGTAAACGCCCTGCTCGCCTACCGCACATTCTTTTCCGTTTTTACAAGCGGTACTTATTCCCTGGTACCCACAAAGGCATCCAGAATTCTTCATGGGCTTTTGTGGCTTGCCGCTGGAATTCTGCTGATCGTCCGGGTACGGGCAAGGAAGCGTGAGACACTGAATTTGGTGCTGCTCATTGCGGCGCTGGTGCTGTTTCCCCTGGCGATGTGCTGCATTTTCCTCTTCATCGCCCCGACTTCCATCCATACCATTGTGCTCTACAGTGTGGTAAACGTGTACTTTCTGATGCTCCTGCTGGCAGATTCCTGCCCGCCGGTGACGCAGCTTCGCCGGGCGGTGCTGAATATTTTTCCGGTGCTCTGTGCCCTGATTGTGACCGTGAACATCTACATTGCCAACGAATCCTATCTGACGCTGCACCTGCGCTACGAAAATGCCTACGCCTTCTACACCTCCCTGATTGGAGACATCAAGGCCTCTCCGGAGTTCACCCAGGGAAGCAAGCTGGCCGTCATCGGCATCTGGCAGGATCCGGCCTTTTACGCGGAGCACATGGCCTTCACCGACACTCTCACCGGTGTCACCGGCTTCAAGCCGGACAGCTACTCCAAGGAACGGTTTCTGGAGCAGTATGTGGGCTTTGCCATTCCCTTCGCTTCCCAGGCGGAGGAGGCGGAAATTGCCGCCTCCCCGGAATTTGCCGAAATGAGTGTATATCCCTACTACGGCTCTATGAAGAAAATCGGAGATACCTTCGTGGTGAAGCTGTCGGATTGACACCCGGCTTTCTAGGGTCTATCTGAAAACAAACAACCCCGGAGTGCTGCCGCACCCCGGGGGATTTTTATGGAATCGGGCGGTAGGTATCGCCGCTGAGTTCGTAGCCATGGCCGTTAAGCGGCTGCCACTGATAGCGGTGCTTTCCCTCTGCCGGAAAGCAGGCCGCCATAATCGCCGCTATGACGCCGCCATGGCAGATAAGAGCCGTGCCGTCGGGAAGCTCGGAAAAAGCCGCCAGCACCCGCCGGGTCATCTGTACGCCGCTTTCCCCCTGGGGCGGGACATTGGCCTCGTTATCCCCGGTGATCCAGGCCTGATAGGCCGGGTCGTCCTTGAGCGTGTCGTAGCTTTTCATCTCGAAGCTCCCAAAGTCCGCCTCCCGGAACCGGGCATCCACGGTAAAGGGCACGTTTCCAAAAAGAGCTTTCAGGGTCTCGTCCGTGCGGCGCATTCCGCTGGTGACAAACCGGGCCGGGTGAATGTCGTAGCGCAGCTCCCCCAATTCCGCCTGTCCCGCCGGGGACAGGGGCAGATCGGTGCTGCCGCAGTAGAGATGATCTTCATTTGCCCGGGTCTTCCCGTGGCGAATCAGATAAATGCTCATTTCAGCCGCTGCTCCAGTCCGCAGAAAATCCGGCTGACCCGGGTCGCCTGCCCTGCCAGATACTGACAGCACAGACCCGTGGTATGCCGCCACTTCCGGATGACCGGATCCATGGGCACCACCCCGCAGAAAATATCCCGGCAGATCAGAATGCGGTCGCCCCAGAGTGCTTCGTGCTCCCGCAAATAGCCTTCCGGGTCGATTCCCTCCCGGACGCAGGCCAGCACAAATTCCTCCAGCCGGTCGATGCATTTCTTCGAAAAGTCGATTTTCGTGCCATTACAGGTAAAAATATCATCCTCCGTCAGGTGGTAGGCATTTTTTGCGTAATCACGCTTACCCTGATAGGCACCGCCGATAATCAAAACCATAGTTTCCTCCTAAATCAGGGCATAGACTGCCGCCGCCAACAGCTCTGCCAAAGTCAGGGCATAGCCCGCAATGTCACCGTTCATGCCTTCCAGGCTGGAATAGCCCCGATAAAGGGCAAAGCCATAGCCCACAAGGCATCCCACCGTCACAAAGCCCAGCCTTCCGCAGAAAGCAAAACTCAGACCCACCAAAAGACAGGTCAGCCCACCCAGCCACCAGAGCCGGGAGGTGGGCTTTTTCTGAGAAGCGTACTGACTGGTAGACATGGCGGGAAGCCCCGTCACGGCCAGCGCCGAGCCGCACCGGCTTACCGCCGGGATAAACAGAAGAATCCGGCTGCTCTGTCCGGCGGGAACGGAGGCAAACAGCGCCACCTGGGCAATCACCATCAGGCACAGGCCGATGACCGCGAAGGAACCCACATGAGAATCCTTCAGGATTTCCCGCCGCTTTGCCAAATCCCGGCAGGATTTCACCGCGTCGGTCACGTCCATAAAGCCGTCCAAATGCAGAAAGCCGGTGGCGAGATAGGGGTACACCCCCAGAATCAGCCCCCGAACCAGGGCAGGCAGTCCCAGCTGCCCTGTGATCCATCCAAGGAGCGCCCACAAGGCTCCGATTTCCAGACCCACAATGGGAAGCATGGGAAGCATCCGGTCTCTGGCGTTCTCGTCCCAGAGCTGCACCGGACAGGGAATGGCGCAGAACATACTCTGGCACATGATAAAGCCGTGCAAATATTCCTTCATTCCGGCAAGCCTCCCTTGTGGATGATTTTCTGTCCGGCAGAAAATTCGATGACCGTGTCGCACCGGGCTGCCAGCATCCGGTCAATTCGGGCAAGACAGGCTCGGTAGGCTTCCGTGTCCGGGTCATAGACTTCCGCATCGGAATAGAGATAGTCGCTGACAATCACCGCGTTGGCAACCCGCCCGGCAAATTCCGCCACATCGGCAGCGCATCGATTCGCAGCTTCCAGATCAAGGGCATAGCCCTTCTCCTTGGGGAACATGGCGTTTTGCAGCAATGCGGTGACACTGTCCAGGAGGAATGTACCCTCCGGCTCTGCCCGGTTCAGGCAGGACAGAATGTCCGTGCCGCACTCGATGGTCTCAAAGCCCATCCCTGCCCGGTCGGCGATATGATGCCGGATTCGCTCCCGGTCTTCCTCGTCCACAGGAATCATGGTGGCCACATAGTAGTGCTTCCCACCCTGGGCCAGCTGCACCGCAAGGTGCTGGGCATAGCCGGATTTTCCGTTTTTGGCACCGCCGGAAAGGAATACCCTCATGTGGCCGCCTCCACGGAGAACTTATCTCCCTGACGAATCTCTTCCAGATAGCCGTCGTCAATGCCCGCCTGGTCGAAGGTTGCCATGTCATTGATGACGGCGCAGGCGGCGGAGAGCACCTGGAACGCCAGCGGACAGCCGCTGCCCTCCCCCAGCCGCATTCCCAGCTGGAAAATGGGCGTCAGACCCATTTCCTCCATGGCAAGGCAGTAGCCGATTTCAAAGGAGGCGTGACTGGGAACCAGGAAGCCCCGGACATCAGGACACAGCCGGACGGCGCACAGAGCCGCCACCGCGGAAATAAAGCCATCGATGACCACCGGCCGCCGGGTCAGGGCGCAGCCCAGGAAAGCCCCGCACATGGCGGCAATGTCAAAGCCTCCCACCTTGGCAAGTACATCCACCACGTCCTCCGGATTCGGCTGATTCACGGCAATTGCCTTCTGAATGGCAGCCTTTTTCTTCCGGAAGCCCTCATCGGTCACGCCGCCGCCCCGGCCTGTGACCTTCTCCGGCTCCACGTTCAGAAGCACGGAGAGGACGGCGGAGGAGGTGGTGGTGTTGCCGATGCCCATTTCGCCGATGCCCAGCACATCCGCCGGGGTTTCCTTCGCCAGTTCCAGACCGGTGAGGATGGCCTGCACCGCCTGCTGTCGGGTCATGGCCGGGCCCTTTGTCATATTCTGGGTGCCGAAGGCAATTTTCCGGTTCAGAACCGCCGGTTCTTTGATCACCGCATTCACGCCCACATCGCAGACGGTGATGCCGCAGCCGAAGTGCTTTGCCAGCACCGAAGCCCCGGTTTTCGCTCTCGTCAGGTTGACGGTCTGCATCAGGGTGACGGACTGGGGGGCACTGGAAACGCCTTCCTCCACCACGCCGTTATCCGCGGCGAAGACCAGAAGGTGCTGCCGGTTCACCGTATTGTGCACCTGACCGGTAATGCCCGCCAGCTGGACGGACAGATCTTCCAGCCGTCCCAGGCTTCCCGGGGGCTTGGCCAGAGCCATCTGCCGCTTTCTGGCTGCCTCCATGGCATCCACATCCAGGGGACAGATTGCCTCCATGCTTTTTCTGAGTATTTGCTCCATGCTCATTCCTCCAACAGCCATTTTACGGAAGGCTCGCACTTCGGCAGCTCCAAAGTCGCTGTTGCCTCCGTCTCCCGCATGGCTATGTCCACCAGCTCCCGGATTGGGAGCGTTCCGTCAAACAGGGCACTGTGGGTATCCCAGGTGCCGTCATTGTTGTGAATATGCAGGTGGGACAGATAAGCCCCATATTTTTCGATCCAATCCCTCGCGCTCACCTTGGAATAGGCATTTACATGACCCACGTCCAGGCACATCCGAAGCCTGGGATCCTCCACCCCCCGGACGATGTCCAGAAGCATGTCCGGCGTAGGCTCCAAAACGTTTTCCACGCAGACCGTAAGCCCCTCTGGCAGGGTTTCCAGAAAGTCCTTCCAGAAAAGCACGGACTGCTCCACATACCACTGCGGGTAGTACATCTGGGGATTGAAGCCTCCGTGAAGCACCAGCTTCCCGGCGCCATAGGTCTGTGCCAGAGCTGCCGCCTGAGAAAACCGAAAAGCGGCAAGCTGTCTTGCCTTCGGATCAATGGCACAGGGAAAGAGCTCGTTGAAGGGGCCATGGAGCACACGCCGGGAAACACCGGCCAGGGTTTCTTCCAGGGTCTTTTCCACAGCAGGAAGCTCCCTGTCCATATTCCAGGCGGTGCAGAATTCCGCAATTTCAATGCCCAGACCGTATTGCCGGGCAACCTTCCCCGCCTCCCGGTCGATGGTGGATACATACAGCCTGTCCCGCATCAGAACTCGATTCCCTTTCTCGCGCCAATTCCCCGGTCAAAGGGGTGGCGCAGCTTCCGCATTTCCGTAATATAGTCTGCCAGCTCCAAAAGGGCGGCAGAAGGATTTCTGCCGGTAAGCACCACCTCCAGCCGGGCAGGCTTCTCCCGAAGAAAATCCGTGACCAGCTTCTCCGGCACCACGTCCCGGTTGCAGGCGGAAACGATTTCGTCCAGAATCAGAAGATCCGCTTCCTGCGCTGCCTGCGTCACCTGCCGGAACAGAGCCGTATAATCCTTCCCCGCCTGCTCCCGCTGGGGCGGAGTCATGTTCCGGTAAAAGCCCCTGACCGTGTCCGCGTGAAACACCCGGACGCCGGGAAGGGCTGCCAGAGGCTCCATTTCCGAGGAGCTTCCGTCCTTGAAAAACTGGGTGAACACCACCTGTTTCCCCGCCCCGGCGGCTCGCAGAGCCAGACCCAAAGCGGCGGTGGTTTTTCCCTTGCCGTCTCCGCAGTAAAGATGAATCAGTCCTGGCACGGTCAGACCTCCCGATTGAGAATCCGGTACACCAGTTCCATGTCCAGCCCATGCCGGACGGCATCTGCCAGAATGTCATACTGCCGCTGCTTGTATTCGGTGCGGTCACAGCTTTCCAGCGCTTCAAAGTCCAGACCCTTCCCGGCGCAGATGGCTCGTAAAATGGCATCCGTAATGCCGGGTGCGTCAAAGATACCGTGAATGTAGCTGCCGAACACGTTGCCGCTGCCCAGCACCGGCGGCGTTTTCTCCTGGGAGCGACCCATGTGGATTTCATAGCCCTCGTAGGCAAGGCCGTTGAGGCGCTCCAGCATTCCGGTGATTCCCGAAAAGGTTCCCCGGGTCTGGGTCTGCACCTTGTCCCCCCGGAAAACCGTAGCCATATTCAAAAGTCCCATTCCGGCAATTTCCGTGACCCCGGCGGCCTCCACCTGATCCGGATCGGATATGCAGGTGCCCAGCATCTGATAGCCCCCGCAGATTCCCATGACCAGGGTACCTGCGCTGGCGGACTTCTGAATGGCCGTTTCCAGCCCGCACTGGCGCAGCCACTGCAAGTCGGAAATGGTGCTCTTGGTGCCGGGAAGCAGAATCATATCCGGATTGTGAAGGTCTTCCACACTCTCCACATACCGGACGGATACGTTTCCGTAGCCCTCAAAGGGCGAAAAATCCGTAAAATTGGAGATTCTGGGCAGACGAATCACCGCAATGTCCACAAGCTTTCTCTGCGTATCCCGGCAGAACCGCTGGGACAGGCTGTCCTCGTCGTCGATATCCACATGAACATAGGGGATAACCCCCGCCACAGGTACCCGGCACAGCTGCTCCAGGGTTTTCAGCCCCGGCTCCAGAATGGCCCGATCTCCCCGGAATTTGTTGACCACCGTGCCCTTGATCCGGGAGCGTTCCTCCGGTTCCAGCAGAGCCACCGTGCCGTAAAGCTGGGCAAAGACCCCGCCCCGGTCGATGTCTC
The DNA here is from genome assembly GCA_900544945.1 of uncultured Eubacteriales bacterium. Lineage (GTDB taxonomy): Bacteria > Bacillota > Clostridia > Oscillospirales > Oscillospiraceae > Faecousia. The sequence continues at coordinate 9,916 of UQXG01000070.1, forward strand.
CCACCAGAAGCACCGGCGCATCCACCATCTTGGCAAGGCCCATATTCACGATATCCTCCTGCTTGAGGTTGATCTCCGCAGGGCTTCCCGCTCCCTCAATGACAATGATGTCATATTCCGAGGCCAGGGATTCATAGGCTCGCATCACCTCCGGCACCAGCTCCCGCTTGCGCCGGTAATACTCCATGGCCCGCATATTGCCCAGAACCTTGCCGTTCACAATCACCTGACTGCCTACATCGGTGGTGGGCTTCAGGAGAATGGGGTTCATCCGTACATCCGGGGCAATGCCCGCGGCCTCCGCCTGAACCACCTGGGCACGACCCATTTCTCCGCCGTCCGCGGTAATGAAGGAATTCAGCGCCATATTCTGACTTTTGAAGGGAGCCACCCGGTAGCCGTCCTGCCGGAACACCCGGCACAGACCGGCGCACAGCAGGCTTTTGCCCGCGTTGGACATGGTGCCCTGAATCATAATATTTTTTGCCACGCTCACACCTCCAGACAGCTGCCGATGGCAGCGATCAGCGCTTCGTTTTCCTCATGACGCCGGACGGCAATCCGATACCAGCCGGCGGTAAGCCCCGGATAGTTGTCGCAGTTCCGGATGGCGATGCCCCGGGTCTTCAAATCCCGGTGCAAGGTCTGAGGGCCCTGAAAGAGCAGGTAATTGACCTGAGAAGGAAATACCCGGAAGCCGAAGGCCTCCAGTTTTTCTTTCAGCCAGAGTCGCTCTGTCTGAATCAGAGCCTTGGTTTTCGCCAGGAAGTCGCCTTCGTCCAGGGCGGCAAGGCCTGCGGCCTGGGCAAGACCGGACACATTCCAGGGCTGCACCGTCCGGGACATGGCCTTCAGAAGCTCCCTGTCCGAGCACAGGCAGTAGCCCAGACGAATCCCCGCCATGCCGTAGCTTTTGGTAAAGGCTTTCAGAATGAATAAATTTGGATACTCCGCCAGATAGCCCTTCATGCTCTGCCCGTCGTCGGACAAATCCAGGAAGCACTCATCCACAAACAGCCGAATCCGGTTTTCCCGGCACACATCCAAAATCTCCTTCAGCACCGCCGGGTGAATCAGCATTCCGGTGGGATTATTGGGATTGCACAGGAACACCGCCTCCGGCAGGATTTCCGTCAGATAGTCCGGAAAATGGGAATCCAGGGCAAAGTCTCTGTCCGGGGTCAGGTAGTACGGTTTCACCCGACAGCCCACCTGAGCCAGCCCCAGAGCGTACTCCGAAAAGGTGGGAGCCGGCTCCAAAGCGGTTTTCGGGCGCACCGCCCCACAGTAGGCATAAATCAGCTCTGCCGCGCCATTGCCGCAGAGAATATCGTCCCGATTCACCCCTTCAAACGCCGCGATTTTCTCCACCAACCGGCGGCAGTAGGGATCCGGATACCGGTGCATGTCCGGCAGAGCCCGGCTCACCGCATCCAGCACCCCAGGGGGCGTGCCGAAGGGGTTGGTATTGGCGGAAAAATCCAGACGCACATCCCCGCCGTAAATGTCTCCCCCGTGGGGATTGGTCATTCCGTAAAGCATAGATTTCTCCTAATACTATTTCTTTAAAATGATTTCATCATTTTATTCTGCCGTTTCACGGCAGACCGCCTGGGCGGCG
>UQXG01000071.1 GCA_900544945.1 uncultured Eubacteriales bacterium
TCCTCTTCTTCAGCAATCGACATGGTGAGGATTAAATTCGCTTGAACTGCTTTTCCAGCATTTTCTGGCTCAGGCTCACGCAGATGGGGCGGCCATGAGGGCAGTATTTCAGGTCTTCCCGCTCCATGACGGCTTTGGCGATGGCAAGCAGCTCCTTTTCGTCGCTGACCCACCCGGCCTTGATGGCGGCCTTGCAGGCCACGGTGTGAAGTAAAGTATCCCGCACCGTATCCCGGCTTTCCCGGCGACCGTTCAGCAGATCATCTGCCAGGGTTTCCAGCGCCTCCGCTGCGGCTTCCTCGCTCAAATCCATGGGAATCTGCCGGGCAAGGACGGTATTTTCCCCGAATTCCTCGATTTCAAAGCCCAGCTCTTCCAGAAGCTCCGTGTTTCCCAGCAGCTCTCCCGCAGCGGCAGGGCTGAGACGGACGGGCACGGGCTGTAGGAGAGTCTGACCGGAAATGGATTCCTGATTGGCCTTCAGCTTTTCAAAGAGAATCCGCTCATGGGCGGCGTGCTTGTCGATGAGGAAAGCGTTGTCCCCCTCCTCCACCAGAATATAGGTGCGGTACAGCTCACCCACCATCCGCCAGGTGTCCGCCTTGGGCATTTCCAGAGCGGTCTGCTCCATTTCCGGTTCCGGTGCTTTCACGGGCATTTCCGGCGCCGACGGCTTCGGCGTTTCAGGCAGCGGTGGCAGGGACGGGGCAGGATCCGGCCGGGCAGCCTGACGAACCTGGGGCAGCATGACAAATTCCCGCAGAGGCATATTTCCACCGGTGGGAATTTTCTTCGCCGCTGCCGCGGCGGCTTCCGGCCGGGGCTTGGGGGCATCGGCCATGGCGGCGGAGAAGGTCTTGTACTCCTGGGCGGTCATGGTGCGAAAGAAGGCTTCCTTCTTTTCGGCGGGCTTTGCTTCTGGCGAAGAAGTCGGCTTTTCCGGCGGCATAGGGGCAGGCTGGGGCTTGAACTGAACGGCAGGCCGGTCGGGCTTTTTGTTCAGAGCACCCAGAACCCCATAGTGTACGCAGTCGAAAACCGCCTTTTCCGAGAGAAATTTTACCTCGGTTTTTGCCGGATGGACGTTTACGTCCACGGCGTTGGCGGGAAGATTCAGGTGAAGCACACAGCCGGGAAACCGCCCCACCATCAGCTGATTCCGATAGGCCTCCTCCAATGCCGCAATGAGCAGCTTGGATTTGACGGGGCGGTCGTTGACGAAGAAGGTTTGCAGGTTCCGGCTGGGTCGGGCATCCGTGGGCAGGGTGACGAAGCCCGAGAGGGTGTAGCTTTCCCACCGGCTTTCCACGGCCACCATTCTGGCGCAGTCCCGACCGTAGACGCAGTACATGGCATCCTGCAATTTTCCGGAGCCGGGGGTGGCAAGCACCTGCTTTCCGTCCCGGAGGAACTGGAAGGCCACCTCCGGATGAGCCAGAGCCTGCATCTGGACGGCGGCGGCCACCCGGCTGCCCTCCACGGTGTCGGATTTCATGAATTTCATCCGGGCAGGGGTATTGTAGAACAAATCCCGAACCAGGATGGTGGTGCCGTCCGGGCACCCGGCCTCGGCTTCCTCCGTGATGACTCCGGCATCCAGATGCAGCTTTACCCCGGACAGGCTTCCCGGCGTTTTGGTCATCAGATCAATCCGGCTGACGGAGGCGATGGCGGCCAGAGCCTCCCCCCGGAAGCCCATGGTGCCGATGGCGGCCAGGTCTTCCTCCGTGCGCAGCTTGGAAGTAGCGTGGCGCAGGAAGGCGGTGCGGGCGTCCTCGGCAGACATGCCGCAGCCGTTGTCCGTTACCCGGAGAAAGGTCATGCCCCCGTCCCGGATTTCGATGGTCACCTTGGAGGCTCCCGCATCTACGGCGTTTTCCAGCAGCTCCTTGACGGCGCTGGCAGGCCGCTCCACCACCTCACCGGCGGCAATCAGGTTGGCCACATGGGAAGATAATTGCAAAATCTTGGGCATTGTGTCACCTCCAGGAGGACAGGGTCAGAAAATTCACCGCCGCGTGAATGGCGATGGGAGCGAAAATGGTGTCCGCCTTGGTGTAGCTCCAGGCAAGGCACAGCCCGGCGGGCAGATATTGGAGCACCGCAATGAGGATTTCACCGGTAGTGTAGCTTCCCAAGTACCCCACAATGTGCACCATGGAAAAAGCCAGCATGGACACCAGGTAGGCTGCCCAGGGAGACTTGGTGTAGAGATTCCGGAAAATCAGCCCCCGGTAGAAGCATTCCTCGGCGGGGGGCACCAGAATCACCGTGCCCAGAAACACCAGCAGCCGGTTCTGCCGCTCCATGGCGGCGATGGAAGCATCATTATAGTTGGAAAACCCCGGCACCAGCAGTCCCACCAGATACTCGGTGGCCATCCGGCAAGCATAGTAGGCAACAAAACCTAAGATGATCGCCTGACACAGATAGGCCGGGTGCTTCACCGTCTGGGTGGCGGCGGAGGAGAGAAAATCCCGGAAAATGATAAGAACTGCCGTAAAATTCAGAACATAGTAGACAAAATTCAGCTCCGCACTGGTCAGGGGCCGGGACAGTTTCCCGTTGGCAAAAGTCAGAAGCCCGGGGAGCACCAGAAGTTGAAAGGCAAACCAGCAGAAGCCCCAGACCGTTTCCTGGGAGTTGGGACAGGAGCGGGAAGTAACGCTTTTTCTCATAATCAATTCAGCAGCTTTTTCAGCTTGTACAGTTCGTTCATGGCCTCAATGGGGGTCAGGGTCTCCACGGTGATGGCGGACAGGGCGGAAATCACCTGCTGCCCCGTTAAGTCCAGCATACTCACCTGATCCTCCGGCTCCTTTTGCTTTGCGGGAGCGGGAGCTACGCCCTCGGCTTCCAGCTCGGCGAGAATTTCTCTTGCCCGGGAAATCACCGGGTTAGGAATACCCGCCAGCTTGGCCACCTCAATGCCGTAGCTGTCGTCGGCGGCACCGGGGACGATTTTCCGCAGGAAAATCATCTGTTCCCCCCGCTTTTTCACGGCAATGTTGTAGTTTTTCACGTTGGGAAGCTTGTCCTCCATGGTGGACAGCTCGTGATAATGGGTGGCAAACAGGGTCTTGGCGCCCAGCCGCCGGGGATTGGCGGCGTATTCCAGGACAGCCCGGGCAATGGCCATGCCGTCATAGGTGGAGGTGCCCCGGCCGATTTCGTCCAGAATCAGAAGAGACCGGGAAGTGGCGTATTTCAGAATGGAGGCCACCTCTGCCATCTCCACCATGAAGGTGGACTGACCGGAGGCCAGGTCATCGCTGGCACCGATCCGGGTGAACACCCGGTCAACCAGGCCGATTTTTGCCGACCGGGCGGGGACAAAGGAGCCCATCTGAGCCATAAGGACAATCAGGGCTACCTGACGCATATAGGTGGATTTGCCGGCCATATTGGGGCCGGTGATGATGGCCACCTGGTTATCGTCGCTTCCCAGGTTGGTGTCGTTGGGGACAAAGAGACTGTCCTTCAGAACCGCTTCCACAACCGGGTGCCGTCCGTCAGTGATGGAAATCTCCCGACCCAGGGTGATTTCCGGACGGCAGTAGCCCCGCTGAACGGCCACGGCGGCCAAGGAGCACAGCACATCCGCCGCCGCCACGGCCTGAGCCGTCAGCTGAACTCTGGCAGCCTGCTGAGCCAGGTGCTCCCGGAGCCGGGTGAAGATCTGATATTCCAGGGCGGTGAGCCGGTCTTTGGCGGTGAGCACCTGGTTTTCCAGCTCCTTCAGCTCCTGGGTGATGTAACGCTCGCAGTTGGCAAGGGTCTGCTTGCGGATGTAGCTTGCGGGCACCTGGTCGATGAAGGATTTGGAAACTTCAATATAATAGCCGAAGACCCGGTTAAAGCCTACCTTCAGGGTGCGGATGCCGGTTTTCTCCCGCTCGCTGGCCTCGATGGCGGCAATGGTGCCGCTGCCGCCTTCCATAATGTCCCGGAGGCGATCGGCTTCGGCGTCCGCACCCTTGCGGATGATGCCGCCCTCCCGGACGGTCAGGGGCGGCTCGTCCACGATGGTATTTTCGATTTCATCGGCGCAGTCCGTCAGCGGGTCGATGGACTGAGCCAGCTTGGTAAGTAAGGGGGCGGAGCAGCCTTCCAGCTGACGCTTTACCTCCGGCAGTGCCCGCAGACCCCGAGCAAGCCCCAGAAGATCCCGGCAGTTGACGGTGCCGGTGACCACCCGAGCCATGACCCGCTCTAAGTCGGTGACCTCCCGCAGGGATTCTTCCAGCTCACCTCGAAGAATCACATTGTCTACCAAATCCTCCACGGCGGCGTGGCGGCGGGTGATCTCCACCGGGTCAAGAAGGGGCTTTTCCAGCCAGGAGCGCAGCAGCCGCCCGCCCATGGCGGTGTGGGTCTTGTCCAGCACCCACAGGAGCGTGCCCTTCTTTTCCTTGGAACGCATGGTCTCCGTCAGCTCCAGATTCCGCCGGGCATCCAGGTCAAGCTCCATGAACCGGCCGGTGGTGTAGTATTGAAGCTGGCGGATATGGGCCAGATCGTTTTTTTGCAGGGTTAAAAGGGTTTGCAGCAGCGCACCCGCGGCGACAACGGCAGCGGGCATTCCGGCAAGCCCCATCTGGGCAAGGCTCTGGGAGAAATGCTTTTCCAGAAGCGCCTCGCAGTCTTCCAGGGAAAACTGGCCGTCTTTGCCCTCATCCACGCAGCAGCTCAGGCGGCGGAACAGGGCATCTTCAATGGCCTCACTGCTGACATCCGTGCCGAAGCGCATGACTTCACTGGGGGAGAACCGCCCCAGTTCCGAGGCCACACTCTGGGCATCGGCGCAGAGGGTGACGAAGAAAGCACCGGTGGAAATGTCACAGAAGGCAAGACCAAACCGGCCGCCCTCTCCGTAGAGGCAGCCCATGTAGTTATTCTTGCTTTCGTCCAGCATACAGCTTTCCGTGACGGTTCCGGGAGTGACAATTCGGGTAATGTCCCGCTCCACCAGCCCCTTGGCCAGCGCCGGATCCTCCATCTGCTCGCAGATGGCTACTTTGTAGCCCTTCTGAACAAGCCTTGCAATGTAGGAATCCACGCTGTGGTAGGGCACGCCGCACATGGGGGTCTGCTCCTCCTTGGGCTTGGAGCGATCCCGGCTGGTCAGGGTCAGATCCAGCTCCCGGGCGGCGAGCTTGGCGTCTTCGTTGAACATCTCGTAGAAGTCGCCGAGACGGAAAAACAAAATGCAGTCCTGATTGCGTTCCTTGATTTGCTGATACTGCCGCTGCATGGGCGTCAGTTCATTTGTGGGTTTTGCCATGGGCGTAACCTCTTTCTGTTATTTGCGTAACCGCTGAGAACCGCAGACGATTTCGTCATTGGTTACTTGACTGGAGCGGCGGTCAGGCTCCAGGTGGTGGCACCGGTGATGGTAAGATCGTGATAGCTGCCGATGAGGCTGTCGCTTCCGGCAAAGCGTACCAGCCGTCCGCCCTCGGTGCGGGCGGTGAGCATGTCCTTGTCCCGACCGTCTACCAGGCAGCGCAGGGTCTTGCCCACATAACCGGCGTGAATTTCCTCGGAAATGGCGTTCTGGACGGCGCACAGCCGATCAAACCGGCGGTTTTTCTCTTCTTTCGGGGTGGGATCCTCCATTTTGGCGGCGGGAGTGCCGGGTCGGGGGGAGAAGATGAAGGTGAACAGGCTGTCGTAGTGCACCTGTTGGATGAGGGAAATGGTTTCCTCGAATTCCTCCTCGGTCTCTCCGGGGAAGCCAACGATTACGTCGGAGGTCAGCACCAGCTCAGGCATGACGGCCTTGGCGTAATTCACTTTCCGCAAATAGGTTTCCCGGTCATAGTGCCGGTTCATGGCCTTGAGCACCCGACTCGATCCGGACTGGAAGGGCAGGTGCAGCTGCTTGGCAATCTTCGGATATTTTGCCATGGTGTCGAAGAGCTTTTCGGAAGCGTCCCTGGGATGGCTCGTCATGAAGCGAATGAGAAAATCGCCGGGAAGCTGGGCAATGGCAGCCAGCAGGTCGGCAAAGTCCTTCCCCTCAGGCAGATCCTTGCCGTAGGAATTCACGTTCTGACCCAGCAGGGTAATTTCCTTGGCACCGCCTTCAATCAGACACCGGCACTCGGCCAGAATGTCCTCAAATTTCCGGCTCCGCTCCCGACCCCGGACATAGGGTACGATGCAGTAGGTGCAGAAGTTGTTGCAGCCGTACATAATGGACACCCAGGCCTTCAGCCGGGAATCCCGAACCTGAGGAATGCCCTCGGCAATGGAGCCTGGCTCATCGGCAATGAAAAACTGCCGTTTCTTTCCGCTGAGCACGTTCCACAGAATCTCCGGGAACTGCCACAGATGGTGGGTGGAGAATACCCCGTCCACCAGGGGGAAGCTTTGCCGCACCCGGTCGGAGACCTTGGTTTCGCCTGCCATGCAGCCGCACAGGAAAATTTTCTGAGCCGGGTGACGGCGTTTGGTGTGGGTCAAAGCTCCCAGATTGCCGAAGACCCGCTGCTCCGCGTGCTCCCGGATGGCGCAGGTGTTCAGAATGACCACGTCCGCACCCTCGGCCTCCTGGCAGATGGCGTAGCCGCACTGGGCAAGATACCCCCTCAGCTTTTCGGAATCCGCCTCGTTCTGCTGGCAGCCGTAGGTCTCTACATAGGCTCTGGGGGTTACGCCTTTTTCCTTCCAATAAGCGGCGATTTTATCACAGCAGGCGAACTGGCTGTCCAGCTGCGCCTGGGAAATCACGGTGGTTTTGGTATTCATAAAAAACTCCTTCTGCGGATAACATCTCAATCATAAATATTATCATTTTTGGCCTCCTTTTGCAAGTGTGAAAATCCGACCCGGAGAGGGCTGCGCCTGGGAAAATGTAAAAAAACTGTGTCAGCAGTTGCATTTATGAGACAAACGTGGTAGACTGATTCAGCTAAACACCTGAATAAGTAACCAATGATGAAATCGGCAAGAGTTATCAGCGAGAGATTTTGGCACGAATGAAGGTTTGAAAAGCGCCGGAATACTGCATGTATTTCAAGCTTTTCAAACTGCACAGTCGGGGCAAAAGATCCGCTGAGAACCGCAGACGATTTCATCAGCGGTTACTTCAAGGGAGAAATGAGGATTCATTCATGGAAGAAAACAAGAACGATCAGGCGAAGCTGCCGGAAACCCCTTCCGAAAGCCCCGCCTGTGGAAACAATAGTGACCAGAAGACCAAGCTGAGCTCTGCCAAGATTGCCCTGGTGATCGTGGGCGTGGCCATTTTGCTGGGAGTGCTGGCAGCGGTGATTTTCCTGGGCATGGATCGGAGTCCCGCCCCGGCGGTGGAGACCACCGAGGTAAGTGAAACCGAGGCTCCTGCCACCATCCCCGCCGACGGCAATCCCGACGACGAAACCGCCAAGGGCACCTACACCGCCTCTGACGAGGACGTGATTGCCGCCCACGACACGGTGGTTGCCCGGATGGGCGATGACACCCTGACCAACGGCCAGCTGCAAATGTTCTACTGGACGGAGGTTCGGAATTTCCTGAGCAGCTACGGCTCCTATGCCTCCTATGTCGGCCTGGATCCGACCAAGCCTCTGGATATGCAGACCTGCGCCATTGCCGATACCCAGTGCACCTGGCAGCAATTCTTCCTGGCAAGCGCCCTGAACAGCTGGCGCAACTACCAGGCCACCGCTGCCGAGGCGGAAGCCGCCGGTTTCCAGCTGGACGAGGAAACCCAGGCTCAGCTGGACACCGCCATCGAGAATCTGGAGCAGAGCGCTCCCCTGTACGGCTTTGAAAACGCCGAGGAGCTGCTGAAGGACGATGTGGGCGTGGGCGCTACCCTGGACGACTACAGCTATTTTCTGAAGCTCTACTACACCGGCAGCGTTTACTTCTCCGACCTGTGCCAGACCCAGGAGCCGACGGACGAGGAAGTGGAGAAGTACTTTGACGACAATGCCGAGGCCTATGAGAAGAACGGCCTGACCAAGGACAATAAGACCGTGGACGTGCGCCACATTCTGGTGATGCCCGAGGGCGCAACCACCGACAATATCCGCACCGATACCTTTGACGATGCCGCCTGGGAAGCCAGCCGCCAGAAGGCCGAGGAGCTGCTTGCCCAGTGGGAGCAGGGAGATAAGAGCGAGGACAGCTTTGCCGAGCTGGCCAAGGCCAATTCCCAGGACGGCTCCGCCTCCGACGGCGGCCTGTACACCGGGGTTTCCGAGGGTCAGATGGTGGAGGCATTCAACGACTGGTGCTTTGACGATGTGCGTCAGCCCGGCGACTACGGCATTGTGAAGACCGAGTTCGGCTATCACCTGATGTTCTTCGTGGGCAGCACCCCCGTCTGGAAGGAATCCGCCAGAAGCGACCTGTCCAACGCCCGGGCAAACGAGCTGCTGAACAGCATTCTGGAGAAGCACACCGTTGAGGCGGATTTTGACAAGATTCTCCTGGGCTATGTGGAGCTGAATACCCAACAGACCGAGGAAGAGCCTGCTGCCGTAGAGAGAACCCCCGGCGACAACAACGTCTGGATTCTGGCAGGAGCCAGCTTGGCAGTACTCGCTGCCGCCGCCTTCGTTATCCGCAAGAAGGAGCAGTAATTTGTAATGAGAAAAAGTGCGTGCCGCATTCCGCGGCACGCACTTTTTTGTTATCAGACCAGCGGACAGGTATGGAGCACCTGGGCACTGAGAGCCCGGAATTGCGCCGCGTCGGTGGTTTTGCGCATCTGCTTCCAGAGTTTATCGCTGCCAGCGAACCGATTGTGCAGATAGGCCCAGTTTTCCTTCATCCGGAACAGAGCGTTCCGGCAGCCGGAAAATTCCAGGGTGTAGTTGTCCATCAGGGCGTTCAGGAAAGCTTCCAGTGTGTCAATCTCCGTGCCGCCTGCGAGCATTCCCGGATCGGCAATCAGTCCCCGGCCAATCATCACGGCCTCCAGCCCGGGAAACTGGACTTTCAGCGCAGCTGCGTCGGAAAGAGAACGGATGTCTCCATTATAGCACAGGGGGATGGCCGTATGCTCTGCGGCATAGCGGAACCATTCAATCTGAACCTGCCCTTCGTAGAACTGCCTGCGAACCCTGGGATGGACAATCAGCTCCCGGATGGGATACCGGTTGTATAGCGCCAGAATTTTCTCGAATTCCTCCGGTTCCTCCATTCCCAGTCTCGTTTTCACGGAAACAGGCAGGGGAGACTTTGCGAAAATCCGGTCAAAAAAGCTTGCCAGACTGTCCAGATCCCGGAGCATTCCGCTGCCCTTGCGCTTGGCAACCACCGTGCCCGAGGGACAGCCTGCGTTCAGATTGATTTCGGCATAGCCCAGATCCCGGCAGGCTTCCGCCGCCCAGAGAAAGTTCTCCGGGTCGTTTGTCAGCACCTGGGGGACGGCGCAAAAGGGAACGCTGTCCGCTTTCGGCAGCTCCCGGGCCTCCCGGGAAGTGAATGTCCGGTGGACGGTGGGGGAGAAGAAGGGCATGTAGTACCGGTCAACGCCGCCGAAGAATCGGTGGTGCTCCCGGCGGTAAATGCTGTCCGTCAGCCCCTCCATGGGGGCAAAATAGTAGCGCATAAGATATCTCTTCCTTATTTTATGAGCCTGTCGAAAAAAGATGCCATTGCGAACCAGTAACATCTGCACTGGTTCGCAATGACATACTAACTTAAATCTCGGAAATCACCGGCAGAATCATGGGGTTGCGCTTGGTGGTTTTGTACAGGTAGCCGCTCAGGTCGTTCTTCACCGTGGACTTGATGGCAGACCAGTCCCGGACGCCCTTGCGCTGGCACCGCTCGATGGCCTCGGTGGCCACGTTCTGAAGAGACTCCATCAGCTGCTCGGACTCCTTCACATAGATGAAGCCCCGGGTGATGATGTCGGGCCCTGTAAGGATGGAGCCGTCCTCGGCACTGAGATTTACGCAGACCACGATCATGCCGTCCTCAGCCAGGTGCTTCCGATCCCGGAGCACCACGCTGCCTACGTCGCCTACGCCGCTGCCGTCCACAAAGACCCGGCCGGCGGTGACGGTGCCCTTGAGCTTGCAGCTCTTGGCGGTGAACTCAAACACGGAGCCGATTTCTCCGATGAAGATGTTCCGGGGATTCATGCCCATGGCCTGAGCCAGCTTGCTGTGAATCTGCAAATGCCGCTGCTCGCCGTGAATAGGCAGGAAGAACCGGGGCTTCACCAGCCCGTGAATGATTTTCAGCTCCTCCTGGCAGGCGTGACCGGACACATGGAGCCCCTCACTCTTCTCGTAGACCACATCGGCACCCTTCCGGTAGAGCTCGTTGATGATCTTGGAAATGGACTTTTCATTGCCGGGAATGGCGGAGGCGGAGATGATAATCCGGTCGCCGGAGGTGATCTCCACCTGCTTGTGGGTATTGAAGGCCATCCGGTACAGGGCGGACATATTCTCGCCTTGGGAGCCGGTGGACACAATGACGATCTTGTTTTTCGGCAGGCTCTTGATGGCGGAAATATCCACGATGGTGCCCTGCTTTACCTTCAGATAGCCCAGCTCCTGGGCGACTTTGAGCATATTCTCCATGCTCCGACCGGTGACAGCCACCTTCCGGCCATGCCGCTGGGCAGTGGCGATGATGGACTGAATCCGGTGCATGTTGGAGGCGAAGGTGGTGACGATGATCCGCTGGTCGCAGTTGCGGAACTGCCGCTCAAAGCTCTCGGCCACCAGATTCTCGCTGGGGGTGTAGCCGCTGCGCTCGACGTTGGTGGAGTCGCAGAGCATGGCAAGGACGCCTTTGCTGCCCAGTTCCCCAAGACGGGCAAGATCCATCATGCCGTCTTTCGAGGTGGGGTCAATTTTGAAGTCGCCGGTCATAACCACGGTGCCAACGGGGGTGTGAATGGCGAAAGCCACCGCGTCGGCGATGGAATGGTTCACATGGATGAACTCCACCTGGAACACACCGGCCTTGACCACATCCCCGGGCTTGTGGGTGATGAGTTTGACCTTGTCGGCCAGCTTGTGTTCTTCCAGCTTCAGCTTGATCAGACCGTTGGTCATGGCAGTGCCATGAATGGGGCAGTTGACCTCCCGCATGGCATAGGGAATGGAACCGATGTGATCTTCGTGACCGTGGGTGATGAACATGCCCCGCAGCTTCTTCTGGTTGGCAACCAGATAGGAAAAATCCGGGATCACCAGGTCTACGCCGTACATGTCCTCTTCCGGGAAGCCCACGCCGCAGTCCACCACGATCATGTCCTTGCCGTACTCCAGTACGGTGCAGTTCTTGCCGATCTCATCCAGACCGCCAAGAGGAATAATTTTCAGTTTTTCAGCCAATAAAATGCTCCTTTCTGTGCCGTTTCCGGGCATACGCCGGAAAACGGACAACACAAGCAGGCAGCCGATCTCCGCAGCCTCCGGCCCTGAACCGCCTTTGCTTAGGAAACGCGCCTGCTATTTTTTGATTAGGGAAACTCTGAATAAATCGTCGGCGGCTGGATAGCGGATCTTTTGCCCCCAGTCTGCGGTTT
>UQXG01000072.1 GCA_900544945.1 uncultured Eubacteriales bacterium
TAAAAACAGTTTCATTCATATCCTCCTTAATAAATTTCGATTTAATAAACTTACATTCAGCACAGCGCACACGAGGCTCAATGGCAAGGAATCTCCAAAGGCACAAGCGTGCGGCGGGCTGAAAAATCCGGTAATAAACGGCGCTATCCACCTACGGCCGGGAGCTAAGCTCACGGCTGCATGATTTACGCATTATCCTCCAGCCAGCGTTTGGCGCAGTGAACCAGGGAGGCAACGCCGATGGGACACACCGCCTCGTTGAAGCGCACCTTGGGATTATGGGCAGGGTATGCGCCCCGTTCATCCTGGAAACCTGCGGACAGATACAGAAATGCCGAGGGCACCGCCTCCGCAATCACCGCAAAATCCTCGGAGGCACTGGCGGAAGCCCCGGGGTAGAAGCTGAGCCCGGGGATGGGCAGCTCTTTCAGATAGCGCACCACCGATTCCGTCAGTGCGGAGCTGCAAATCAGAGGCGGTACCCGCGAAATCCACTGGAGCTCCGCACTGCCGCCGTAAACCTTGGCAACGGCCTGGGCAACTTCTTCGATGCGTCGCACCAGTTTGTCCCGGGAATCCCGGTTGTTGGTGCGCAGCGTGCCCTGCATCAGCGCCACGTCCGGGATGATATTGGGGGCGGAACCGGAGGAGAACTGGCCTACGGTGAGCACACAGGCATGGGTAGGATCCGCTTCCCGGGCAATCAGCTCCTGAAGAGCAAGGTGAAGGTGTACGCCGATGTTGATGGGGTCAATGGAGGTATGGGGATAGGCTCCATGGCCGCCTTTGCCGTGAATGGTAATCCGGAAGCCGTCCACGGAGAACATCATGGTGCCGGTGCTGTTGTACATCACAAGCCCCACGGGCATTTTTCCGGGGGAAACGTGGAAGGCCAGGGCACCGTCCACACCTTGGAGAATGCCGTTTGCAATCATATCCCGGCTGCCTTCAAAGGTTTCCTCCGCTGGCTGGAACATAAAGCGGACGGTTCCCTGGAGGCTGGCCTCCTGCTGTTTCAGAATTTTCGCGGCGGTCAGCAGCATGGCGGCGTGGAAATCGTGGCCGCAGGCATGAGCCTCGGTTCCGGTGGGGCAGGCGAAGGCCTCACCGCTGGATTCCGGCATGGGCAGAGCGTCCATATCCGCCCGGAGAAGCAGGGTTTTCCCGCCCTGACCCAGCTGGGCGGTAACGCCGTGACCGCATGTTTCCGGCTGCAATCCGGCTTTTTTCAGCTGAGCCATGACATAGCTTACCGCCTTTGGCATGTCCAGCCCGACCTCCGCATTCTTGTGCAGATACCGACGGTGAGCCACGGTTTCCGCTTCTAAGGTAAGAGCAATTTCATAATCATTCATAGCGCACAACCTCCTGTGTTTGGTTATAGGATACCACACAATCCGCTCCAAAGTCAAGAAAATCAGGCCATTCAGAATTCTTTCAGAATTCATACACAAATCCTTTTCTTTGCGTTTATACTTCGGCCATAATCTGCCGGTAAACTGTAAATCAAGAAGAGCGGCGGAAGCCGTGAGCCGCTGCTCTTCCGAGAAACTCCTCTTTTCTACCTCTCTTCTTTCCAAACCCCAAGCGAAAACCCCCGATGGGCGAACCATCGGGGGTTTTTCCGCATCTTCTGCCGAATTATGTAGCGCCGCCTTGACTTTTCGTCCCCCCGTTGTATAATAAAACCAGATAAACGGAGCCCTGCTCCCAAGAATAAGGAGATGCTTCCCATGTACCATCATATGACCATCGCCGGGCTGGAGCGGGATCTTCCCATCTGCCCCCTGAACGAGAATCTGTCCATTGCGGGCTTCGTCATTTTCGGCGACCCTGAGCTGACCGTGGCCTGCGCCAAGGAGCTGCTGGCCCGGGCTCCCGAATATGACTATATCATCACCGCCGAGGCCAAGGGTATTCCTCTGGCCCATGAAATGGCCCGTCAGGCCGGGAACCAGAAGTACATCCTGGCGCGCAAAGGCCCCAAGCTGTACATGCGGGACATCGTCGGCGTCAGTGTCCACTCCATCACCACTGCCAAAGAGCAGAAGCTGTATCTGGACGGCGCGGACGCTGCGCTGATGAAGGGTAAGAAAATTCTGATTGTGGACGACGTGATCTCCACCGGCGAAAGCCTCCATGCCCTGGAAGCCCTGGTGGAGAAGGCCGGCGGTATTATCTGCGGCCGGATGGCTATCCTTGCCGAGGGCGATGCCCAGGAGCGCAAGGATCTGATTTACCTGGAAAAGCTGCCTCTGTTCCACCCCGACGGAACCGTGCTGGGCTAAGAAAGCGAGAAACGAAACACCGCCTGCGAAAAAGCAGGCGGTGTTTTTTTAGTTGCAGTCCTCTTTGGGGTATTTCCTGCAAATCAGGAAGTAGGCGATCATCTGGGCGGCCAGGGTGAGAATCCAGGAAATGGGGTAGGAGACGAACAGGCACTCAGGCGTATGGAAGGCTCGGAAGAAGGTGTAGATCCAGAATACCCGGAAGGCGCAAATGCCCAGAACGGAGATAATCATGGGCGTCAGGGAGGCTCCCATGCCCCGCAGCGCGCCGGTGGACACGTTCATCTGGCCGCAGAGGAAATAGGGTAGAGTGATGAGACTCAGCCGCACCATGCCGTAGGCCGTAGCCGTAGGGGAGTCGGTGATATAAATGGACAGCAGCTGCTCCCCGAAGTACCAGGCGGAGAAACCGAAGACCATGCCCACCACCGTGACGCAGCCCATACAGGTCCACAGAATCCGCCGGGCCCGGCGGAACTTGTGAGCGCCCATATTCTGGCCGGTGAAGTTTACCGCCGTCTGCTGGAAGGAATCCTGAATGGCAAAGACGAAGCCCTCGATATTGGCGGAGGCGGCGCTGCCGGACATGCACACGTCCCCGAAGGAGTTGACGGAGGACTGAATCAGCACATTGGAAATGGAGAACAGAGAACTCTGAATGCCGGCAGGCAGACCCAGCCGGAGAATCTTCGACAGCTGGGCCCGGTGGAACTTCATTTTCCGAATGTCGAAGCGGCAGGCATCCGTCCGGCGCATCAAGGCTCGGATGACCAGCACCGCGGAAATGCCCTGGGAAATGGTGGTGGCCAGAGCCACACCGGCCACGTTCATATCCAGCTGGGTGACGAAGAAAATGTTCAGGATCACGTTCACAATTCCCGCAATGGTCAGATAAGCCAGCGGCCCCTTGGTGTCACCGGCGGCCCGGAGAATGGCGGCGCAGAAGTTATAGACCATGGTGAAGGTGCTGCCGCAGAAATAAATCTGCATGTAAATGGTGGAAAGGGGCAGGACGTTGTCCGGAGTGCCCATCATTTCCAGGAAATTGCGGCAGAAGCATACACCGACGATGGTCAGAGCCACGCCGCTGACCAGAGCCGTGGGGATGGCGGTGTGGATGGTGTCCTGCACCACCGTATCCTCCCGACTGCCAAGACCGTGAGCCACGGTAATGCCCGCGCCGATGGACAGGCCGATGAAGAAATTCACCATCAGATTGGTCAGAGAACTGGTAGAGCCCACGGCGGCTACGCTGACACTGCCGCAGAACTGCCCCACCACCACCAGGTCGGCGGCGTTGAACAGCAGCTGAAGTAAACTTGTGAAGATAATGGGAATCGCGTAGGAAACAATGGCGGGAAGCAGCGGGCCTTCCAGCATTCCCCGGTTGGGCTTAGCCACAGATCATACCCTCCTAACAAGAATTTTACAGATACTTGACATAGCATTGTTATTATAATCGATTTTTAGAAAAGTGCAAGTGGGAATACAGCTGGGACAACCGGCAGGCAATGTGCGCCTTGCCTCTCCCTATGGGAGAGGTGCCGAAGGCGGAGAGGGCGATATTTACCCTCTCAGTCACTTCGTGACAGCTCCCCCAGAGTGGGAGCCAAGGTGGAAAACGGATTGCTACGTCGGCCATTGGGGTCATATGTGTCCAGAAAAACTCCCCGGATGCGATTGCATCCGGGGAACTTTACGGGGTGGAAGAATCAGGCCTTGGCAGTCTTTCTCTGCTTTGCGATGGTGGTAACGCCCTCGATGGCCAGAACCACAGCCAGGATCACCAGCATCAGACCCAGAACCACCTGAACGTAGGGGCCCCAGTCGGCGCCGCCGGCCAGGATGACGTTGAACTGCTGCCAGGAGTTGATCAGCAGGGAGGCGATGGTGACGCAGAGCATGAAAGCCATGGGAATCAGGAACATCTTGTTGTCCTTACCCACGTTGCCCAGCCAGGTAGCCACAGCCAGCAGCCCCAGAGCGGCCAGCAGCTGGTTGGCGGAGCCGAACAGCGCCCAGATCTTGGCGTAGCCGTTCAGACCCAGCAGGATGCCCAGCACCACGGTGATGCCGGTGGCGATGTAGGGGTTGGCCATGACCTTCTTCACGCCGGTGACATTCTCGGGGGTCTCGCCCTTGGTGCCGTCAATCCAGAACTCCTGGAACATGAACCGGGCCAGACGGGTGGCGGTGTCCAGAGAGGTCAGGCAGAAGGCGGAGTAGGTCAGAACCAGCAGGGTGTAGAGGATGTTGAACAGGCTCTGGTTGCCGCCGGCGATCTGAGAAGCCATGCCCGCGACACCACCGGCGAAGATGTCGGTAGCACCGGCGGTGTGGCCGGTCTGACGGGCGTAAGCGATGGCGACCAGGGTAATGACAGCCAGCACGCACTCCAGCAGCATTCCGCCGTAGGCAATGGGCTTGGCATCGGTCTCCTTATCCAGCTGCTTGGAGGTGGTGCCGGAGGAAACCAGGGAATGGAAGCCGGAAATGGCACCGCAGGCAATGGTGGTGAACAGCACCGGGAAGATGGGCTGCTTGATACCGGCGGCGTTCATGCCGTCGCCGATGGCGACCAGACCCGCGCCGGTGGAATCCACCATGCTGGGGTGCGCGATCACAACGCCGATGGCGGCAATGGCCAGCATGGCGTACAGCAGGAAGGAGGACAGGTAGTCACGGGGCTGGAGCAGAATCCAGACGGGGGTGACGGAGGCAATGGCGATGTACAGGCCAACAATCCACATCCAGGCGGTGTTGGACAGGTAGATGGGATGCCAGTTCATGCCGATGGCCATGCACAGGCAGATGGCGATGACACCGGCGATGGTGGAAACGCCCATGGGGGCATTCCGGCGGTAGACCATGAAGCCGAAGGCAATGGCGATAACGATGAAGAGCAGAGAAACCATGGCCACAGAGGCGGGGGTAGCGGAGGCGGCCAGATCCACCTGACCGTCCACATACTTGGCGGCGAAGGTGCCGGCCACGATGGAAGCGAAGGCAGCCACCACCAGGATCAGGGTCAGGTAGGAGAAGATGATGAACAGACGCTTTGCCCGCAGGCTCATGTTGGCGGAGATGATCTCGCCGATGGACTTGCCCTTATGGCGGACGGAGGCAAACAGGGCGCCGAAGTCATGGACGCCGCCGAAGAAGATGCCGCCCACCAGAATCCACAGCAAACAGGGCAGCCAGCCGAACATGGCGGCGGAAATGGGGCCGGTAATGGGGCCGGCACCGGCGATGGAGGAGAAGTGGTGTCCCATCAGCACAGGGGCCTTGGCGGGAACGTAGTCGATGCCATCCTCCATGGTGTGCGCGGGGGTGGGCTCGTTGGTTTCACCGACGCCCCACTTCTTGCACAGGTAGCGGCCGTAGAAGATGTAGCCGCACAGGAGAACGGCGATTCCGATCAGAAGAAGTACGAGACCGTTCATTGGATTGATAACTCCCTTTCTTTCACTTTTTCCGGGGACGGAAATTCCGCTCCAGATTCTTTCTGGCTCCCACACCCGCTGGATTGGAGTAGAAGCTTTTCGTGGATGTTTCCATAGCTGCCAGCTGATACTCCGTCCAGCCTTGGAGTCCCAGCATATAGTACTTGCGGAAGCGGGTGCGCTTCAGCAGCTTTTTCGCCTCCGACGAAATAGAACCCGCCAGCACCACCAGGCCAACATTGGAAAACATGTGCTCCTTATGGGGGCGAACCAGGGAAAGCCCTGCCGCCTTGGTGCGGTCGATGTGCTTTTGCAGATCCTCCGCGCTCAGGTGCTCGGTCTGGAGGAAGTACACATATTCGTGCTGCTCCATGGCCGACAGAACGTGCTTTCTGGAAATCAGATAATTCTCATCGCGCAGGAAGTAGGTAGCCATGGCGGGATAGACAGTGCCCTCAACGGTCACGTCACGCTCCACATCATAGGCATGAGAATAGGCATCCAGCAGCCGGTTCAGCTGCTGCTCGGGGGTGAGATCCATAGGTGTTCCTTTCGTTTTCCAGTGCCTTCCGGATGGGATGGCGAGATAACGGGCTCATTATACACCCGACTTGTCCGTTTGTGAAGCACAATTGTCTGCGACTGAGAAGATTCGTTTACAATTACCAAAAACTTAATTCATGAAATATTCATATTGTGCGTTCTGCGCAGGAATTCCTGCATTGCGGGAAAATGGCTTTTATGCCTTCCCCTCCGGGTGGTGCTCCGCGCAGCGAATTAAAATCTAACAATTGCCAGTGGCAATTGCTCCATAATGTAAAGGTGGCTCGCGCGTCTCCCGCAAGCGCGAGACGGATGAGGGACTTGCCTCTCCCTTTGAGAGAGGTGCCGGAGGCGGAGAGGGCTTATTTTACCCTCTCAGTCAGCTTCGCTGCCAGCTCCCCCAAAGGGGGAGCCAAGGGAGCGTTCTTACGATGGTTCTCGGGAAAAAAATCGGCTCCCCTTGAAAACCCAAGGGGAGCCGACGGATATTCCATTGTTTAACGGACGAAAACCATATCCGGGGTGATGTCCTTCAGGCTCTTCGCGCCGCACATGGTCATGGCATCGGACAGTTCCCCGCCGATCTTGTCGATGTAGAGCTTCACGCCTTCCTCGCCGCCGCCGTAAACCGCGGAAACGAAGGGGCGGGCGATGATCACCGCGTCTGCGCCCATGGCCAGAGCCTTGAACACGTCCACGCCGCTGCGCAGACCGCCGTCCACCAGAATCTTCACGCCGCTGCCCTTCAGAGCCTCCACAATGGCCGGAAGCACTTCGGCGGTGGCGGGACACTGGTCCAGAACCCGGCCGCCGTGGTTGCTGACCACGATGGCGGCGGCACCGGCCTGCTTGGCCTTCAGAGCGCCCTTGACGGTCATGATGCCCTTGACGATGAAGGGCTTGCCCGCCATCTTGGCGATCTCTGCCAGCTGCTCCACGGTTTTGCTGCCGGCAGGGGGATTCATGCCCTTCAGGAAGGGCAGACCCGCGCCGTCCACGTCCATGGCCACGGCGAAGCAGTGGGAGGCGTGTACCAGCTCCATCTTGGCGCTCACAGTCTCCTGGTTCCAGGGCTTCACCGTGGGCACGCCCATGCCCTGACAGGCGGCGATGGCGCTGCATGCGGACTTCATCACATCGGCGTTCAGACCGTCGCCGGTGAAGGCGGCAATGCCGTTTTCCGCGCAGGCCTTGACCAGCACGTTGTTGTAGGCCAGGTCGTCGTACTTATCGGAGTAGTGCATGGTCACCGCCCCCACAGGGCCGGCGAAGAAGGGGTAGCGGAAGTGCTTTCCGAACAGCTCCAGGGAGGTGTCCGGATCGCCGCCCTCATGGATGGTGTCCATGTTCACCCGGATGCGCTGCCAGGCGTCGAAATTCCGGATGGCGTTGTCGCCTACGCCCTTGGCGCCGGGGCCGGGAACGTGGTTGGTGCAGGCACGGCCATTGCACACGGGGCAGGCCTTGCAGTTGGGGCTCATGGCCTGCCGGGCGTTGGCAAGAACTTCGGAATAAGTCATATTTGTTTCCTCCTGAGGAATTTTTCTTTTATCATAGCACGCTTTGTCAGAAAAGTCACGTCCCATAAGAAAAAATGTCCCCTGGCGGGACGAAAAAAGGCTCCCCTTGGTGACCAAGGGGAGCTATCATGACCGTCTCACGCAAGGCCATGACTGAGGAGATCAGAACTTTTCATTTTGACAATCCCCCAGTCAGCTTCGCTGCCAGCCCCCTTTGCACAAGGGGGCCATTTTTTAGCCCTTGACGCCGCCGGCGGTGAGGCCGCTGGTCAGGTTCTTCTCGATGGACATGAACAGGATGACAACGGGGATGATGGCAAAGATGGAGGCGGCAAACAGGTACTGCCACTCGATGATGTTGTAGCCGTTGAAGATGTTGATGCCCACGGTCAGAGGCTTGATGGTCTCGGTGGAGATCAGGCACAGAGCCACGGTGTACTCGTTCCAGGCGTTGATGAAAATGAAGATCAGGGTGGTGACGATGCCGGGGGCAGCCACGGGCAGCAGCACCTTGAACATGGCCTGAATCCGGTTGCAGCCATCGATGGTGGCGGCCTGCTCCATCTCCGCGGAGATGGACAGGAAGGTACCCCGGAGCAGCCAGATGGTGAAGGCCTGGTTGAAGGCAGCGTTGATGAAGATCAGACCGAGCAAGGAGTTCGTCAGGTTCAGTACCTGCATGACCTTGTAGATGCCGATCAGCAGCACCACGGGAGCGAACATCTGGGAGACGATGATGAAGCCCAGGAAGGCGGTCTGCCCCTTGAACCGCATCCGAGCCAGGGCATAGGCTGCGGGAATGCCGCAGACCATGGCGATGGCGGTGGAACCGGCGGCAATGATGACGGAGTTGACCATGTACTTGGCCATGGGTGCTTTGACCCAGATGTCAGCGAAGTTAGACCACAGGGCTTTGACGGGGAAGAGTCTGCCGTCCATGGCAAAAATCTCATTGCGGCTTTTCAGAGCGGTGGTAAACATCACGAAATAAGGATAGAGAATGAACAGGCTGATGAGCACCACCACGAAGTACAATAGAATTCGGCTCAGGAGCTTGCCCCAGTTGATGCGGGAGGATTCCAGGGTCATAATCATTCATCTCCTTTCTTCAGAGTGGAAACCATGTAGCAGCTGGCGCACACCAGCAGAATGAGGAAGCCGATGACGGATACCGCGGCGGCTTCGCCTTGCTTACCGTTGTAGAAGGCCAGCTTGTAGAGGTAGGTGACCAGGGTGTCGGTGCGGCTGGCGGGGTCGCCCTTGGTGATGGTCCAGACGATGGGGAAGGAGTTGAACACATAGATGATGTTCAGCACCGTAGCCACGGTCAGGCTGGGCTTGACCAGGGGCAGGGTGATGTGGAACAGCTTCTGCCAGTAGTTGGCACCGTCCACGGTGGCCGCTTCATACAGGGCACTGTCGATGCTCTGCAGGCCGGACAGGGCGGTGAAGCAGACGAAGGGAATGGTGACGAAAATACCGCAGGCGATTTCCCAGGCGAAGTAGGCCTCCGGGGTAGGCGTCCAGTTCACATTCTGCTGAATAATGCCCAGGGTTTTCAGCAGGGTGTTCAGGGCACCGTAGTCGGTGTTGATGATGAACTTCCAGGCAGAGGCCTGAATGACCAGGGTGGTTGCCCAGGGGAAGACAACGATGGCTCGGGCGATTTTCCGCCCCTTGAATTCATTGTTCAGCAGCAGCGCCAGAATGAAGCCCAGCACCGTGGACAGCACCACGACCAGAATGGTCCAGACGATGGTATTTTTCAGAACCATGGCAAATTTGGCACTTTCCAGCACCTTCTGGAAATTCTTGAAGCCATAGAAGCCCTTGATGAGGCCGGCCTTTGTGACCTGACTGAAGGCCATGCGGAAGACGAAGCCGATGGGAATGACAATGAAAATTGCCATCAGGATGACGCTGGGCAGAATCCACAGGTAGGGTTCTGCCGTGCTTTGCAGCTTGTACGGTTTTTTCATGTTGGATGGTACCCCCTTTGATATGCAGCCGCTTTCAAAACGCGGCTTCTCGTGCGGCAGCACTTTGAAAAAGGCTGCATGGAAGACAGACCGGAATTCCCCGGGTCACCGGACTTGGCGGAAAACACGCGCGCTTGCCGATTGCGCGGCACTTTTGAGACGGAC
Organism: uncultured Eubacteriales bacterium; assembly: GCA_900544945.1. Taxonomy (GTDB): domain Bacteria; phylum Bacillota; class Clostridia; order Oscillospirales; family Oscillospiraceae; genus Faecousia. Next base: position 9,939 of record UQXG01000072.1, read on the forward strand.
AGTGGGCCGGGCCAAAGCCCGGCCCACTGGAATGCTAGGTTACAGCGGTGTCGGTTGTGGGAAATTAACCGGCGATCTCGGACTGGAGGTTATCCAGCAGCTCCTGAACGTTGCCGCCCAGCAGAGCCTGCTGCTCCACATCGATGACACCCTGCTTCACGTCAGCCCACTCGGCCTTGGCGGTGGGGTAGAACTTAGCGGAGCCAACGATGTCGATCCAGGCGCCCATGGCGGAGTCGGCAGCGGCGCAGGCCTCACCACCGGCGGTGGTAGCGGGCAGGAAGCCCTCCATCAGAACCCACTCGGAGTAGGGCTCATCGTCGTAGAAAGCGTCAACAACAGTGGTGATGGCAGCCATGGTGGCGTCGTCCTGGCTGTTGTCGAAGCACATGATCCGGTCCATAACACCGGCGGAGACGGAGGTGCCGGAGTTGTTGGGGATAGCGGCGAAGCCGTAGTTCACACCGGCCTCACCGGCCTGGCTGGACAGTGCGTTGGGGGCGATCATCATGGCCAGCTTGCCGGCGCAGAACAGATCCTGCAGGGTGTAGCGGGTCTCGTTGGCGGGGTCGGAGTTGGTCAGGCCTTCCTTGACCAGGCCGATCTCATACTCAACAGCGGCCACGTTCTCGGCAGAGTTCAGAGTCCAGTTGCCCTCGGCGTCAACAAAGTCGCCGCCGTTGTTCCAGGTGTAGTAGGCGAAAGCGGCCTGGCCTTCGTCAGTGGTCATGTCGATACCCCAGGGGTACACATCGGGGCACTTCTCCTTGATGGTCTTGCAGGCGGCGGTCAGCTCGTCCCAGGTGGTGGGGACTTCCACACCGGCCTGCTCCAGGATGTCCTTATTGTAGTACATAGCACGGGCGGAAGCCAGATCGGGCACAGCCCACACGGTGCCGTCCACAACGGACTGATCCAGGAAAGCCTGGTAGAACTTGGCGTAGGTCTCGGCAGAGCACCACTCCTCGGCGGGCAGCAGCAGGCCGTCAGCCTGGTAGTCGGCGAACACGTCGATGTTCAGCAGGTCAGGAGCCTGGCCGTTGGCGATCCGGGTGTTGACCACGGTGTAGATGTCGTTCCAGGAAACGCAGTCCACAACCAGGTCAATGCTGTCGTTGGCGGCCTCGAACTTCTTCTCGAAGTCAGCCCACCAGTCGGCGGTCTTGGGGCCGTACTGTGCGGCAATCATGGTAACGGTGGTCTTCTCACCGTCGGCGGCGGGAGCGGCCTGGGTGGCGGGAGCGTCGGCCTTGGGAGCCTCGGTGGCAGCGGGGGCAGCATTTCCGCCGCAGGCGACCAGGGTCAGAGCCATGGCCAGAACCAGCAGCAGGGAGATAATCTTCTTCATCGTGTTTCCTCCATTGTAATTAAGTATGCAATCAACAGTGCTATGCACTGATAATGCCGAACCGGATTTGTCTTTTTCTATCCTTACCCCTAGTATACAGGAAAAAAACGAGAAGTCAATGAAAAATCGCCGGAAACTACTGGAAGAACAACTGAACCTCAAAAAGACCTTGCAGAAGAAAGGCT
>UQXG01000073.1 GCA_900544945.1 uncultured Eubacteriales bacterium
AGCAGCTCCTGGTTGTCGGCGTTGAAGATGGCGAAGCCATAATCGCCGCCCGCGTTTGCGGTATCCTCCAGGCACTTCAGAGCCAAACCGTTATCCTTGATGGTAGCCTGCATGATGGGGGTGTCCTCGAAGCAGGCAACGCACTGACCGCCCAGAACCGCCTGGTACATGGTGGGAGAATCTTCGAAGTAGACCAGCTTGAAGCCGTACTCGTCCTTCAGGGTCTCGGCGTAGGCAGCACCCTGGGTGCCGGTCTTGACGGCAACGTCCTTGCCTTTCAGACCGTCAAAGCCGGTGATGTTGGAATCGGCGGCCACGGTCATGGACTGAGTGGCGGTGTAGTAGCCATCGGAGAAGAGCCAGCCGTTGGCCTTCCGCTCCTCGGTGATGGAGGCACCGGCAATCATACCGTCAGCCTGGCCGGCCTGGCAGGCGGCGATGGCAGCGTCCCAGCCCAGGCTCTTGATCTCGTAGTCAAAGCCCTGGTCAGCGGCAACGGCTGCGACGATGTCCACGTCAATGCCCACGAAGTTGCCGGAAGCATCGGTGTACTCGAAGGGCTTGAAGACGGTGTCGGAAGCGATGACCCACTTCTTTCCGGAAGCGGCGGGAGCCTCGGTGGCAGCGGCGGCGGGAGCCTCAGTGGCGGCAGCCGCGGGGGCCTGGGTCTCGGCGGGCTTTGCGGAGCCGCCGCAGGCAGCCAGAGACAGAACCATTACCATGGCCAGACACAGTGCAGTAAACTTTTTCATAACAATTCATCCTTTCCTCTGTTTTTTACAAAAATGGGATTTTCGCCGGATACGGCGCAGATGCACGGGAAAAAGACGGTGGAATGTCACACATCACACCTTTATCACCAAACATCATGCCGGTATTTTACCACTTTCCCAAGTAAAAATCAACACGAGAGAAGGACAATTGTCCATATTCTACGGAACTCACAAATTATTCCATCATTTCGGCGGCACTCTTCAGCAATTGGTACGCTTTTTCGAAGCCCAGGGTGCTGGTGCACAGAGTCAGGTCATAATTCCGGCAGTCTCCGTAGGCTCTGCCGGTCATTTTTTCGCAGTAGGCCCGGCGGGCTCGGTCGGCGGTATCCATGTCGGACTGCAGCTCGTCCCAGGGCGTATCGGGCATGGACTTGCGCACCCGCAGCAGCCGCCAGCTTCTGTCCGCATGGACAAACACCCGCAGACAGTGGTCGTATTCCTTGAGGATGTAGTCCGCGTTCCGGCCTACGAGGACGCAGCTTTCCTTGTCCGCAATCTGCCGGATGGCCTTTACCTGGGCGTTCCACAGCTCTTCGCTCAGAGGGCGGCTGTAGAAATTGAACAGGCTCTGGGTAAAGCCAAACTCCATGGGCACCCGCTCGTCCCACTGACGAACCTGTTCCGGGGTCAGGTGAGCGCTGGCCTTGGCGGTGCGCAGGATAATGTCCCGGTCGTAGTAGGGAATGCCCAGCTCCCGGGCAAGTCTGCGACCCAGATCGCTGCCGCCGGAGCCGAATTCTCTTCCGATGGTGATAATACGCTTCATTCAGAATACCTCCCGACAGTGCGGGGACTGCCTCCCCGCCGGATTATGTGCATTATAGCACATGCACACCAAAGATTCAATACGGTTTTATCCCAAATGACGAAAGACCGGGATGGATTTCCGGGACACAGATAAAACGAAGGAAATTTCCGAGCGGAAACTTTACAGGAACTTTACATAAGCTTTGCATAGAACCGATGGCATTCCTTCCGGCGGTTCCTTATAATATAGAATGGATAGCTTGAAATAACGATAAGGAGAGACAAGCATGACTTTTTATTTTTTGAAGCTGATTTCCCTGCTGGGGGGTCTGGCACTGTTCCTGTTCGGCATGGATACCATGGGGCAATCCCTGGAGCGCACCGCCGGCGGCAAGCTCCAGACCATTCTGGCGAAGATGAGCTCCAATGTGCCCAAGGGCTTTCTGCTGGGTCTGGCGGTGACGGCGGTGATTCAGTCCTCCTCGGCCACTACGGTAATGGTGGTGGGCTTTGTCAACTCCGGCATTCTGACCCTGAAGCAGGCCGTGGGTGTCATCATGGGCAGCAACGTGGGCACCACGGTCACTGCCTGGATTCTGTCCCTGAGCGGTCTGGAGGGAGACGGCCTGCTTGTGCAGCTGTTTAAGCCGACCACCCTGGCTCCGCTGCTGGGTACCCTGGGCATTGTGCTGTATATGTTTACCAATTCCGAGAAAAAGAAGAACATCGGCGGGATCCTGCTGGGCTTCATGGCTCTGATGACCGGCATGGAGCTGATGAGTGGTTCCATGGAGTTTCTGAAGGACGAGGCCTGGTTTGTCCGGATGATGGTCTCTTTCTCCAATCCTCTGGTGGGAATTCTGGTGGGCGCGGCGCTGACTGCCATTATCCAGTCCTCCTCTGCCTCCGTGGGCATTTTGCAGAGCCTGTGCGCCACCGGCATTGTGACCTACGGCTGCGCCATCCCGGTAATCCTGGGTCAGAATATCGGCACCTGTGTTACGGCGATGATGGGCGCCATCGGTGCCAACAAGAATGCCCGGCGGGCGGCTATGGTGCACCTGTACTTCAATATCATCGGCAGTCTGCTTTTTGTTCTGGTGTTCTACGGAATCGGCCTGTTCCATCCCTGGAATTTCCTGGGGGATACCTGCAGCGAGATGAACATTGCGGTCATCCACACCTCCTTCAACGTCTGCGTCACCGCCCTGCTGCTTCCGCTGAATGGGCTGCTGGTCAAGCTGGCAACCCTGTCCGTGCCGGATGACAAGCAGGAGGAGAAGCCGGTGCTGCTGGACGAGCGTCTGCTGGCCACCCCGGCGGTTGCCATTCAGCGCTCCCAGGACATTGCTACCCGGATGGCGGAGGATTCTGCCCAGGCCATGCGTCTGGCCATGGGGCTGATTCGGAAGTTTGACAGAAAGAGCCTGGATCGGGTGATGGAACTGGAAAACAATACCGACCGCTATGAGGACGCTCTGGGCACTTATCTTGTGCAGCTGTCCAGCCGGAGCCTGTCCGTTGCCGACAGCCGGATTCTCAATACCCTCCTGTACACCATTTCCGATGTGGAGCGGATTGCCGACCATGCGGTGAACGTGGGCAAGGCGGCGCTGGAAATGGAGGAGAAGAAGATCGTCTTCTCCCAGCAGGCTCAGGGGGAGCTGGAGGTGCTGGAGCGGGCCGTTTCCGACATCCTGGGGCGGACGGTAGAGGCCTACCGGAGCTTTGACCGGGAACTGGCCCGGAAAGTGGAGCCTCAGGAGCAGGTGGTGGATGCCTTGGTTCGGGAGATCAAGTCCCGGCACATCCGCCGACTCCGGGAGGGCACTTGCAGCGTGGAGTACGGCTTCGTGCTGGAGGATTTGCTCACCGCCTTCGAGCGGTCGGCAGACCACTGCTCCAATGTGGCGGTGGAGATTCTGCAGGTGTCTGAGGGCAAGCTGGAGGCACATGAGTACCTGAATTCCCTGAAAGCCGGCGAGCTTCAGGAGAGCGCTGCCTTCGCCGAGGAATACGCCCGGTATCAGGCCCGGTATGCCTTCCCGGAGGATCAGAAATAACGCTGACGGATTGCTCCCTTTGTGGCATCTTGCCCCATGCCGGAATCCATCGGCATGGGGCAGTTCTTTGCCATTTTCCGTTGCAAAACGGCAGAAAATGTGCTACCATTATGGCAGGAAATTAGGGTCTATCTGAAAACCGGAAATATGACCAACGGTGAGGGATTTTTCTCCTGATGAAGCCATTTTTTTGCAGGAATACTCTGCGTATTGCAAGAAAAAATGGTGCCCAGCAGGTGGAAAAGACCCGCTGTTTGGGCGTGTTGACGGTTTTCAGATAGACCCTACGGGAATCGGGAGGGAAATCCATGGATCTTCGGAGCCTGAATTATTTTACCGTTGTAGCGGAGGAGCTGAATTTCACCCGGGCGGCCCAGCGGCTGAATATGAGCCAGCCGCCGCTGAGCAACCAGATCCGGAATTTGGAGGAGGAGCTGGGCACCCAGCTCTTCGTCCGGGGCGGAAGAAGCCTTCAGCTGACCGAGGCGGGGCTGCTTCTCTACCGGCGGGCGGAGCAGCTTCTGGATTTGGCGGAACGAACCCGGGAGGAGGTGTCCTCCTTTGCCATGGGTCTCAGCGGCACATTGTGCCTGGGCAGCGTGGCGGGGCTTGCCGCCTTTCTCACCGGACGGTGGCTGGCAGGATTCCGGGAGGAATATCCCCTGGTGCGTTTTGAAATTGCCAACGGCAGCAGTGACGATATCAGCGACCAGATTCTCCGGGGCTACTATGAGCTGGGCGTGATTGCCGCACCCTATGACAGCGAACACCTGGAAGGCATTCCCGTAGGCGATGAGCCCTGGTGCGCCATTTTCTCGGAGAACCATCCCCTGGCGGCTCAGCCTGGGGAGCCGCTGCCTCTGAAGGAGCTGGCAGGGTATCCGCTGATCGTGCCCCACCGAAGCTCCCGGATTGACGAGATCCGCAGCTGGTTCCGGCTGGTTGGGGCAGAGCCGAACATTGTGGGGGAGCACTCCAATTTTCTGGATGTGCTGGCCATGGCTCACGCCAATGTGGGGGTGTCTATCTTTCCCCAGACCACTCCGGCGCCCATGCCGGGCATGGTCTCCCGGCGGATTGTGGAGCCTTCCCGGCAGGCGCAATACCTGCTGGTGCACAAGCGGGACGCCACGATGAGCGAGCTTTCCCAGGCCTTTCTGGATTACGTTCAGGACGATCTTCAGGCTCACCCGGCGGACTTCCTGGAAGAGGAATAACGAAAAACCCCGTCATTTGCGTTCGCAAGTGACGGGGTTTATGAATGGTCGGTATTTGTCATGGACTCCCTCTTCTCGTTGGAATCAAAAACGGAAGGTCGTGTAGCGGCGCGCCTGAAGGATTTCGGCGTCTTCAACGATTCTCATAAGGCTTCTCCTTTCGGTGCGGACGGCTGCCACAGCCGGTGTCAGTGCTTGAAGGTTTCGTAGTACTCGGTGAGCAATTCAGCAATCTTCTTAGAAACTTTCATAAGGCTTCTCCTTTCTGATACAAAAATGGTATACGGCGAGTTAGTGCTTAAAGGTTTCGTAGTAAGCGTCCAGAACCATCTCAATCTTCTTAACCAGCTTCATAATGCCATCTCCTTTCTGAATTTTGGCTTGTTTTTCTTTCTGGCTTAACTATAATACCAATTTCCCAAAAAGTAAAATACCAAATTCCAGAGAACTGCTATATGATTTTGATATAGAAATGCTCCCGGTTTTTGAAGCCGGGAGCGTCTGCTCTTTCGCTTTTACGGGGAAATCAACGCATCCACAGAAAATCCATAAATTGGGGGATCTGCTTTTCCCAGTCTGCCTCGCAGTGGCCGCCGTCCGGCTGGCAGTAGACCAGGGTGGCGCCGCCCTTCCGGCGGATTTCCCGGGCAAGACCCTGGTTCCAGCGGTAAGATTGGCTGTTGTCATCCCGGTTTTCCGGGCCCTGACGGCCCCAGGCCTCCCGGGAGCCCCAGGACAGGTAAACCCGGGTATTGGCGCTGATGGGAGCCATGGCCGCGTCGGTAAAGACTCCCTCCGGGCAGAAGCCGATGGCACTGGACAGGCAGGCGGCCTTGGAAAACCACCGATTATAGCCCAGTACCCCCCGGATGGCCATCAGGCCGCCCATACTGGAGCCGGCGATGCCGGTGCATTCCCGGAAGGGAATGGTGGGGAACCGGCCGTCGATGTAGGGCTTCACCCGAGTAATGAGCCAGTCCAGGGTCTCGTCTCCCCTGGCAGTGAGCTTTCCCGCGTTGTCACCGGCGGCAGGGTAAGGCAGGTACTCTTCCAGCCGCTGGTTGCCGGTATGGCTGCATTCCATGCCCACGACAATCATAGGCTTGCTCCAGCCGTCCAGGAATTCCTTCAGCCCCCAGGACTTGCCGTAGGTGGCATCGGAATCAAAGAACAGATTGTGCCCGTCGAAAAAGTACATCACCGGGAAACGGCCGCCCTTGCCCTCAGGCAGATAGATGTGCAGGGTGCGGTCGGACTTCCCTGGGGGATAGTAAAATGGCTGCTTGATTACCATGGGGCTGCCTCCAGTTTCAGATTGGTGACATTATAGCACATTTTTCCCAAAATGGAAAGGGGATGATACGAAAAAGAAAGACCATTGCCGGACTTTTCCGCAAAAAACGGCTCCCCTCAGTGTCCAGGGGAGCCTGTTTTTACAATGCGGGATATTTTTCCCGGAATTGGGTCAGCGGCACGTCCCACTCGCTCTGGTAGCGGGCATCGCCACGATGGTCGGGCAGGGGCAGAATCTCCTGCAAATCATGGATGAAGGCTTTGGTGAAGATTACCGAGCCTGCCACATTCAGGTGGGAGTCGTCGCAGTAGTGGTCATCCAGATTCAGTCCCAGCCGCTGGACCTGCTCATAAGTGCAGTAGTTCAGATAGGGAACGCCCCGGGAATCCAGATATGCCTTGGTGGCATCCCAGCGAACGGCAGAGTGAAAAGCGTGGGAAATGCTGGGCATGAACACGGCCACCACCGGGATTCCCCGCTCTTTGCAGGTTTCGATCATTAAATCGTAGTAGTGGATGCTGTACTGGGACATAGGCTCCGGCTCGGCACCGGCGCAGTTCCATAGCTCCGGCACGATGGCGGAAAGAGAACCCGCCCGGGGAATGTCGGTCATACCGGCCCCCTTCTGATAGCTGGGATAGTCGGCCTTGACCAGATAGTCCCGGGAGAAATCCGCGTCCGTCAGCTCATTCCACCGGGAGTGATAGCGCAGAAGAGGAAACTCCCAGGATAGGTAGGACTGGCTCTTGTCTACGGCGCAGATTTCCCGGATGAGCTGCTCTTTCAGCTTCTTGTCCGGCATACATTCTACCACCTTCCGGTGGACAGGCTCAGCTTCGCTTGGCAGCATATCGTCAAACAGGCAGCTGAAATCGCAGACGACCACGGAGGGAGTTTGGTACTCCAGGGCGTAGAGAAGCTGATAGTAGGCGGTCATGGCAGAGCGGTAGGCCATCCCAAAGTTGAAGCCGGTGACCCCGGCTTCTTCATAGCCCACAATGGGGGTGTAGCCGTCGTAGAGCTCGCTGGTGCCGATGGCGAGAATATCGATGGAATTGTCAGATGCCCGGGAATAGAGGATGTTCTTGGTATACAGATCATCCTCCACCGACCAGCGGTAATGGAGCACGCTTTGTGCCGCCGAAAAGCACAGGCAGAACAGCAGCACAAAGGCCACGACCCGAATGATATATTTTTTCATAAAAGAATCTCTCCTGCCTCAGAAGCCCTGGTAAATGAAGGAGGCGCTGCTGAATTCCGGGCCGTAAATGCCGAAAATGATGATGGAAAACACCGCCAGCAGATACACCGCGTACCGGCAGACAATGTCCTGCTTCATCAGGGTTTCCCTGAGTTTGATCTTGTGCTCGTGGAGAATGTCCACGGCGATCATCAGCAGGATCCCCAGGTACATGACCCGGATGTTCGCCGCGTCCAGGCCGAAGGCGGTAAGGCTGTCGTCAAAGAGAATGTGAATCTGCCCGGGACTAAAGCGGGCTGCTCGTCCAAACAGCGTAAAGGCCTGACGCAGGTACCCGGCTCGGATGAAGAACCGACCGAAGGTCAGGATCAGGAAGGTGCGCAGAGTCTGGAACAGCCGCCAACTGATGGCACTGTCGCATAAATGCAGCTTCGCCCGAACACGCTTATACCAGGGCCCCAGCAGGGTGGCGGAGGAAACGAAGAAAGCCTGATAGCAGCCGTAGACCACATAGTTCCAGCCGGTGCCGTGCCAGATGCCTACCAGTACAAAGACGATGACCGAGGCCAGAGTGGCGGAAAACACCTTTTTCAGGTAGGAATTTGGAATCTTCTTGGAGAATTTCATCACGGATTTGTTGAGCACGATGGGATAGTACAGGTATTTCTCCATGAATTCGCCCAGGGACATGTGCCATCTCTGCCAGTATTCGGTGACGCTCCGGGACACCAGCGGAGCCCGGAAGTTTTCCGGCAGCCGGATGTCCAGCACTTCGGAAATGCCCATGATTACATCGATGCCGCCGGAAAAATCGGCGTAGATCTGAAAGCTGTAGAGCACCATGGCCCAGAACAGGGTAAAGCCCACGGCGGTTTCCTCCCCCAGAATCCCCAGCACCAGAATGCCGATCCGGTCGGCGACGACCACCTTCTTGAAGTAGCCCCAGAGGGAACGCTGGATCCCCATAATCATCCGATCGGCATTGGGCTTGTGAATCTGCTGGAACTGGGGAGCGGTTTTCTTATATAGGTTGATGGGCCCCTGAAGAATGGAGGGGAAATAGGTGATGAAGACGAAATAATTCAGAAAGTTCTTTTCCGCCGGGTGCTTCTTGTGATAGATATCATTGGCGTAGGCAATCATGGTCAGTGTGAAATAGGAGATGCCGATGGGGCTGACTAGGGTGCTGATCGATAGCCCCCGGTGGCTGAAAAACAGCCGCACCGCCTCAAAGCTGTCCCGGAAGAATTTGAAGTAGCACAAAATGGCAAGGGACAAAATCACGTCCAGCCAGAAAAATTTTTTCGCTTTTTCCTTCTGCCCCAGATTCTTCTCGATGAGCAGCCCGGCAAAGAAGGAAATGGCCACGCAGGCGGTGATAATGACCAGAGATTTCAGCCCGGAGGCGGCCAGAATGAAGAACAGGTTCGCGCACAGAAGGACGATTTTCTGGCCGTTTTTGAACCGGCCGGCCAGATAGTAGGCAATTGCCACGATGGCGGCAAAGCCCACATAGGCGATAGATTTCAGATCCATGGATAGTACTTCCTTGCTTTTGAGAAATAATCAGTCAGAGGAGCGGGATCGCCGTGGCCCGGAAACAGCAGAATTTCCCCGGGGAGCTTTTGGTAGCTTTCCAGAGTCCCGGCCAGAGCCCTTTGGCTGGCGCCGACGGATTTCAGCTCCATGCCGTTGCCCAGCAGACTGTCCCCGGAGAACAGATATTTCCCCCGGTACAGGTAGGACATGCCCCCGGGGGAGTGCCCCGGCGTGGCCCAGGCAAGCCAGTCGCCGCCCGGCAGGGGGGCGGCGGGGGAAGCGGCCAGCCGCACGTCTGCTTGACAGACATAGGGCAGGGGCAGGTTCTTTTTTGCCCAGGCGTACTTTTCTGGGTCGCCGATGAAGAGCAGGGGAAAATGCACGGTGCTGTTGGGTATCTTTTCCATGCTTTCGGCGCAGACCGCCGAGGCATAAACCCGGCAGGGAAGCTTCTCCCGGAGCCAGTTGACCCCGGAAATGTGGTCATAGTGCTCATGGGTCAGAAAGACGTGAACCAGTGAAGCTCCCTCCAGGTGGGGAAGCAATTCGTCATCGGCGTGAGGGTCGATAACCACCGGCTCGTCCCCGGCGGGGATGAGATACATCCGCTCGTCAATCAGCTCGCCCGGAAAGATATGGACATCCCCCGGGGAAAAGGATGGAGCCTCCATTCAGGTCTCGGACTTTTTCTGCTCTACCAGAGCGCAGATGGCGTCCAGATTGTTCAGATTTTCCGGCTCAATGTCGTCGGCATCAATGTAGATGTCGAATTCGTCCATCAGGGTGGTGACGATCTGAATCACATCGAAGGATTCCAGAATTTCGTCGTCAATGAGATGCTGCTCCTTCTGAAAGTCCACGTCGGGACGGATGGACTCCAGCAGCTCCAGAATTTGTTCTTTCATGTCAATTCTCCTTAATATACTGCTGCTTCAGCAGCGTTCTGTCGATTTTTCCGTTGAGATTGATGGGCATTTCCGCCAGAACCTCGTACCGGTTGGGAATCATATAGGCGGGGAGCTTGCCCTTCAGCTGCTCGGTCAGTGCCTTGGGATCCAACTCGCCCTCGTAGATGGCCACGATCTTCTGGGTTTTGTGCTCATACAGGCAGCAGCCTCTGCGCACCCCGGGGACGGCTCCCAGAGCCGTCTCGATTTCGCCCAGCTCAATCCGGTGACCCATGTGCTTGATCTGAGAGTCCTTCCGGGCAAGAAAGACGATCTCGCCGTATTGATTGTACTTGGCCAGGTCGCCGGTACGGTAAATCCGCTCGTAATAGTTGGGCTGCAAGGGGTTGCGGACGAAGGCCTCCCGGGTTTTCTCCGGGTTATTGAAATAGCCGTGAGCCAAAGAGCAGCCCCGGACGCAGATTTCGCCCACGGTCTCCGGCTCGGTGACGAGACGGTCGCCGTCCAGCAGCAGAACCTCTGTATTATTGCAGGCGTAGCCGATGGGAATGGGCTCGGTGTCCTCAAATTCCCGCTCAATTTTATAGTAGGTGCAGTCGCCGGTGGCCTCGGTGGGGCCGTAGAGGTTGGCAAATTTCACCTGGGGCATGGCTCTGCGCCACAGATTGAACTGCTTGGTGGGCATGACCTCCCCCAGGAACATGACCTTTTTCAGGGTTTCCGGCTTTTCCTTGTCCAGAGCCCGGAAGTTGACGATCATGCACAGAGCCGAGGGCACCCAGTCGATGCAGGTGATTTTTTTGTCGATCAGGAACCGCACCAGCTTCTTGGGCAGGGAGAACAGCTTCCGGGGGACAATGTGCATGGTGGCACCGCAGCGCAAAGTGGCGTAGATGTCCTTGACGGAGGCGTCAAAGTAGAAGGGAGTCTGGTTGGCGAAAACCTCGGTTTCGTCGAATTCGAAGGTCTCGCACCACCACTCGGTAAAATTGATGACGGAGCGATGGCTGACCAGCACGCCCTTGGGTACCCCGGTAGAGCCGGAGGTGAAGATGGCGTAAACCGGATCTGTATCGATGGAGCGACGCTGCCGGGCCTGGATTTCCTCGGTGCGAACGGCATCATTTGCCAGAAAATCCTCTATGTAGAATACCGTGCATTCCCGCTTGACTTCCTCGGGCAGCTCGTCACACCGGCGGGTGATCAGGCACTTGGCTCCCAGGGTGTCGATGATCAGCTTCACCCGCTCGTAGGGCATCTGAATGTCGATGGGCACATAGAAGCCGCCGGTGTAGGCAACGCCCAGGAAGGCCTCGATGACCTCCACGCTCTTATTCATGTACACCAGCACCGGGGTGCCGATGGCAACCGAATCCAGCAGACCGCCGGCGATTCGCAGAGCGTCCGCCTTCAGCTGAGAAAAGGTGATCTCTCTGGCTTCATCGGTGTAGGCGATTTTGCTTCCAAACTGTTTTTCCGTGATTTCCAGATAATCCGCGATATTTTTGATCATTCCGATGGATTCCTCCTTGCTTCTTCGTGAGAACTCCCGATAATCCAATTTTCCAGGATTTTCAGCTTATTTTATCACAGGAAGTAGGGGTTTGCAAGGAGTATCTTTGGGGGATAAGCGTCAAATAAACACAAATGTAACTTAAAAGCCCCGTTATTTGCGTTTCGCAAACAACGGGG
>UQXG01000074.1 GCA_900544945.1 uncultured Eubacteriales bacterium
ATTACAGCTCCTTGTGATGTCTGTGATGCTTTCGGTGCTATCGTGATCGGTGCTGGTGATCTGCCTGATTTTTTCCGCCATTTCCTGGAACTGGGTTACGGTGGAAAACGATCTGAAGGCCTATCTGCCGGATCATTCCGAGTCCCGGCAGGGTCTGGATCTGATGGACGAGGAGTTCGTTACCTACGGAACGGCTCAGGTAATGGTAGAAAATGTATCCCGGGAGCGGGCCCAGTCCATCTGCGATGAGTTGGAGCAGATTAAGGGCGTCCAGAGCATCGACTATGAGGAAGAGGACGACTACCGGAATGTTTCCGCCCTGTATGCCATCACCTTTGACTACAGTGAGAAGGACGACAAGTGCCTGGATAGCCTGGAAGCGGTGAAGAATGCCCTTTCCACCCAGGACTACTATGTGAAAACCGACCTGGGCGATTCCGCCGCGGAGATCATCCAGCAGGAGGTAAACCTCATCATGGTGATCGTCGCGATTATCGTCGTGGTTGTGCTGGTGTTGACCTCCCAGACCTATGCGGAGGTGCCGGTGCTGCTGATGACCTTCGTGACCGCCATGATTCTCAATCAGGGCTGCCAGTTCCTGATGGGCACCATTTCCTTCGTGTCCAATTCCGTGACCAGCATTTTGCAGCTGGCGCTGTCCCTGGACTACGCGGTCATTCTGTGCAACCGGTTCAAGGAGGAGCGGGAGAACGGTCTGCCCATCCGGGAGGCGGCCATCACCGCCCTGAGCAAGGGCATTCCGGAAATCGGCTCCAGCAGCCTGACCACCATCGGCGGCCTGATCGCCATGATGTTCATGCAGTTTAAGATCGGCCCGGATATGGCGATCAACCTGATTAAAGCCGTGCTGTTCGCACTTTTGTCCGTGTTTGTGTTCATGCCCGGTTTCCTGGTGCTCTTCGGGCCTTGGATGGAGAAAACCAAGCATAAGAACTTCGTTCCGAAAATCCCCTTTGTGGGCGCGTTCGACTATAAGACCCGTTTTCTCATCCCGCCTATTTTCCTGGCGCTGGTAGTGGTCGGTTTCCATTTTTCCAATAACTGCCCCTATGCCTATGGCCTGGGCGGCATCGCCACGCCGAAGCTGAACTATGTCCAGGTGGCTGAGAATAAAATCGCCGACAACTTTGGCGCCAACAATTTCGTGGCGCTGGTCTATCCCAAGACGGATTACGATGTGGAGGCGAAAATGCTGGCCGAGCTGGACACCTACGACGAGGTGGACTACAGCAAGGGCCTTTCCAACGTAGAGGCCATGGACGGCTACATGCTGGCCGATAAGCTGAATCCCCGTCAGTTTGCGGAGCTGGCGGGTCTGGATTATGAGGTTGCCGAGGTGGTGTACGCCGCCTATGCCGCCGATCAGGACGATTACGCCAAGATCATCGGCGGCCTTAACAATTATAAGGTGCCGCTCATCGACATGATGCTCTTTGTCTGCGATAAGATCGACGAGGGCCTTGTGACTTTGGATGACGAGCAGACAGCCGATTTGAAGGATGCCCAGGTGCAGATGGAGTCCGCGAAGAAGCAGCTTCAGGGTCAGGATTATAACCGGGTGCTGATTTATCTGACCCTTCCCGAGGACGGAGATGCCACCTACAACTTCCTGGACAAAATTCGGGAGATTGCCCGAAGCTACTATCCGGACGGAGAGCTGTATCTGGTGGGCAACTCCACGGTGGATCAGGACTTCAAGTCCTCCTTCGCCACGGATAACCTGATCGTTTCCGTTGTGTCCATCCTGATCGTGCTGGTGGTGCTGCTGTTTACCTTCCAGTCCGCGGGTATGCCGATCCTGCTGATTCTTGTGATCCAGGGTTCCATCTGGATTAACTTTACGTATCCCACCCTGGCGAAATCGCCCCTGTTCTTCCTGAGCTACCTGGTGGTCAGCTCTATTCAGATGGGCGCGAATATCGACTACGCCATCGTGATTTCCAGCCGTTATCAGGAGTTGAAAACCAAGATGTCTCACAAAGAGGCCATCATCGAGACCATGAACATCGCCTTCCCCACGATTCTGACTTCCGGCTCCATTCTGGCCAGCGCGGGCATCCTGATTGGCATGATGACCTCCCATGCCGCCATTGTGGGCATCGGTCAGAGCCTTGGTCGGGGCACCATCATCTCCATGGTTCTGGTTATGTTCGTGCTGCCTCAGATTCTGCTCATCGGCAGCGAGATTGTGGACAAGACCTCCTTCTCCATGCCGAAAACCAGCCTGTCCCGGGTCAGCAGCTCCGGACATATCCGGGTGGACGGACTGGTTCGCGGTGAGATCCATGGCTATGTGAACGGCATCATCCGGGCAGATATCAACGGCGATGTGGATCTGAATCTCATCGGCGGAAAGAGCAATCAGGAGCCACAGACGCTCCCGGAATCCCAGGAAGGAGGAAGCGACCATGAAGCGTAAGCTAGCGGCAGTTGTCATGACCCTGGTGCTCCTTCTGGGGCTTCCGTTCCGGGGCTTCGCGGAGGAGACCACCCAGCCGACGCAGGCGGCGCAGACGACGGAAACCCAGCCGGAGGAAACCCAACCGGAGGAAACCCACCCCATCGAAATCCGGGAAACCATTTCCATCTCCATTGCGGAGGATCTGGTGGCACTGGGGAAAAACTGCTCCCTGGATACCTGGTCTTTGGATAAGCGGGTGGTTCTGGAGGCGGATATTTCCCTCAGAGGGGTGGACTTTGCACCCATTGCCACCTTCGGCGGCATCTTTGAGGGCAACGGCCATGTGATCTCCGATCTGAACCTCATCGGCGACTTTGCCCCGGCGGGCCTTTTCGGTATTGTCCAGTCCACCGGCCGGATTCGGAATCTGACCGTGGAGGGCACCGTGGAACCCGGGGGAGAGGGCAGCAACGCCGGCGGCATCGTAGGCGAAAACTACGGCCGCCTGGAAAACTGCGCCTTCTCCGGCACCGTTACCGGCAAGCGCAATACCGGCGGCATCGCCGGCAGCAATTACGGCACCCTGAACGGCTGCTCCGCCGAGGGCAGCCTCACCGGCAGCAACCGGACCGGCGGCATCGCCGGCTATAACGACGGCAAGATCGTCAGCTGCCGCAGCGCCATGTCCATCAATACGGAAAGTGTGGATCCGACGATTGACGTTACCGAGCTGGATCTGAACTTCAATCTGGATCTTGGCCGGAAGGCAGACCTGCATGTATCCGATGCCGCCAGCGACACCGGCGGTATCGCCGGCTATTCCAGCGGCACCATTGCCGCCTCCGGCAATGCCGGCACCATCGGCTATCCTCACATCGGCTATAATCTGGGCGGCATTGCCGGCCGGAACTGCGGCTTCATTGAAAACTGCGAGAACAGCGGTTACCTCATGGGTCGGAAGGATGTGGGCGGCATTGTGGGTCAGATCGAGCCCCATGTCCAGACCCTCCTTTCCCAGGACTATCTGGAGACTCTGAGCAAGCAGTTTGAAAATCTGGGCAATCTGGTAAGTCGGGCCGGCAGCAACGGCGCGGCCAGCGGCGGCAACATCCAGAGCAGCATCCAGACTTTGACGGGCTATCAGAGCAGTGCCCGCTCCGCTGTCAATGACCTGGTGGAGTCGGCGAAAAATCTGGAATTCAACCAGGACGCTCTGTCCAGCCTGAGCGATTCCATCCATGGTATGGTCAATGCCGGCGGCAGCCTGGAGCGCAGTGTTGGCAACGGTCTGAGCACTCTGACCGATGATGTCAGTGCCATTTCCGGCCAGATTCAGTCCATTTCCAAGACCTTTGCCCTTGCCACCGAGGACGCGAAGAAGGACACGGTGACGGATATTTCCGCCGTGGATCTGAGCGACATTGCCGACGGACGGGTGGCTGGCTGCACCAACACGGGCATCGTGGAGGCCGACCTGAACGTGGGCGGCATTACCGGTACGATGGGCCTGGAATCCTCCGTGGATCCGGAGGACGATCGCCCCAGCGGCAGCCTGACCCAGCGGCGGCGGTATGAGCTGAAGGCCATCGTGGACGGCTGCGAAAACGTGGGCACCGTTACGGCCAAGCGCAGCTATGCCGGCGGCATCTGCGGCCGGATGGAGCTTGGCCTCATTACGGGCAGCCGGGGCTACGGTCGGATTTCCAGCGAAAACGGCGATTATGTAGGCGGCATCGCGGGACTTACCGGCGGCACTGTTCGGGACAGCTTCGCCAAGTGCACCCTTTCCGGCAACAATTATGTCGGCGGCGTGGTGGGAAGCGGTATCCAGGAGGATGTCAGCGGTGATTCCAGCACCGTCACCGGCTGCTATTCCATGGTGGAGGTTACGGAATATAAGCAGTTTGTGGGTGCTGTTTCCGGCGGAAACGCGGGCGTATTCACCAACAACTACTTTGTCTCCGACACCCTGGCCGGCATCAACCGGGTGAGCTACGCTTCCGTTGCCGAGCCTGTGACCTACGAGAAGATGCAGCGGCTCCAGTCTCTGCCCCAGTCCCTGCGGGAGCTGACCCTTCGCTTTGTGGCGGACGGGAAGACGGTCAAGTCCCAGTCCTTCCACTACGGCGATTCCTTTGACGACAGCGTATTCCCGGACATTCCTCAGAAGGAGGGCTGCTACGCCCGCTGGGACACCCGGGAGCTGAACGATCTGCGCTTTGACACGGTGGTCACCGCGGATTACCTGCCCTACATCACTTCTCTGAACGCTCAGGAGAAGCGCTCCGACGGCCGGCCTGTCTTCTTTGTTCAGGGCCAGTTCCAGGAGCGGGATGCCATCGATGCGGAGCGGGGCGCCTCCGTTGACTTCCATAAGGAGGGCCTGACCCAGCAGGAGCAGTGGACAATCACCATCCCGGCAGACGGTCTGGAGAGCCACACCATCCGTTTCCTGCCCAGTCAGGAGAATACCCAGCTGTATGTGCTGAAAAACGGCAATTGGATGAAGGTGCATCCCGAAACCATGGGGACCTACCTGTGCTTTGAGGCGGTGGGTGCCCAGGTGGAGCTGACGGCCGCGGTTCCCATGGCCTCCGGCAGAACCCAGCTGCTGCTGATTGCGGCAGGCCTTGTGGTGCTGGCGGTGCTGGCTCTGTGCACCATCCGGATCAAGCGTTCCCGGAAGAAGAACGTCCCGGAGCCGACTCCCGATGGGAAGAAGCCCAGAAAGCGGGGCCGAAAGCGGAAAATCATCGCCGCTGTGCTGATTGCCATGGCACTGGTGCTGGCGGCCATTGCCTTCTTCTTCATCAAAGAACCCGTGGAGGATCTGGGTCAAAAGCTGCAGGTTTACGACATCCTCAAGACCTATGTGGATCAGGATCAGCAGCATATGTCCCTGACGGTTCAGGCCCAGATTGAAAATAAGAACGCGGACTTCACCGCGGACATTGCCACCACCCAGGCAGGCACCAAGCAGGTCAGTGTGATCACCGAAAACGGTCGGTGCCTGTACTACTGCGACAGTGTGGTGTATCTGGAAAGCGGCGCGGCCTTCAAGCTGAATGCGGCGGCCCCGGACTACAGCCAGCTGGCCCCTCAGCTTCTGAGCCTGTGTCAATCCGCCCAGGTGGAGCCGGTGGACGGTGTCTATACCGTTACCGTGGATGGGGAGCAGGCCATAGCTTTGGCAAAGCTCCTGCTGCCCAGCGTCCAGAACTGGCTGCCCCAGACCGGCCGCCTGACGGTGGACGTGATCACCCAGGAGGATGCGCTGACGCAGATTCGCTTCACCGGTGCCGGCAATCTGGCGGATTCGGTGAAGACTCCCTTCTCGGTAACCGCCACGGTGGATGTGCTGCCTGTGGAAAAGGTGAGCATCCCCAGCCAAGTGAATACGCAGCTGCTCTTCGGCAGTACCGCGCCTACGGAGGTCTACTCCGATCAGCTGATTCAGCTGATCCAGGCTTGGGCTGACCTGGAAACCACCAACCCGTTAGGCGCCCAGGTGACGTTGAGCGCGGATCTGGGGAGCCTGTCCGTAGAGGAAGGCTTCCGGTACTACGCCTGGAAGACGCAGACCGCCACCATCAGTGCCGTGGAAAAGGACGATAAGACCGTCTATTTCACAGATAAGGCCCTGTGCAACGCCGAGGGCCGGGCCGTCACCGGCGGCGTCGGGGTGGAAACCGATGCCGCAGCCCTGGCGAATGTGCTCTACGATACCTTCCAGGCAGCGCAGTTCCAGAGCAGAAACGAGGCGGGCACTACCATCTACACGGTGAGCCTGTCCTCCACCGCCATGGAAAAGCTGATACCTGCTATCCTGCCAAAGGCCCAGGATCTGACCATCGACTACCACAACGGCAGCCTGCAGCTGCGGGTGGAAGACGGCAGAATCCAGAATGCCCGGATTTCCTGCGACGGCACCACCAAGCTGGCTGTGCTGACAGCCAACGTGGGCCTGACCCTGGAAATCCAGATCGATCACGATACTCCGGTTCCGGAGCTTCCTGAGGCCGTACAGACTGCCCTGGGAAAGTAATTCTATTCCAATCCCGCCCCGAAGCGTCTCGCTTCGGGGCGTTTACTCTGTCTCAGAGAGCCAAAAGATACGTTGTCATTGCGAACCAGTGTCGCAACACTGGTGTGGCAATCTCCCGGTTCTTCCGAGAACCCTAATAGAACTCGTAGGGGACGATGCCCACATCGTCCCGCAGATGTGCAGGGATGTTCTGGTTCGGGTCGATGAGGGCATCGACCCCTACGAAGGGGTGTGGCGCCTTTCTTCGTATCTCGCACGTCATTGCGATGCGAAATTCCATTTTTCCCCGCCATACTTGCAAACCAGGAAAAAGAATGCTATAATCTGACCCGTTGAGGTGATGGTATGAAGTCTCTTTTGCGATACCTGAAGGGCTATGAAAAACAGTGCATTCTTGGCCCGGTATTCAAGCTGCTGGAAGCAACCTTCGAGCTGTTCGTGCCCCTGGTGGTGGCGCAAATTGTGGACCAGGGTATCCGAAACGGGGATACGGGCTATGTGGTGAAAATGTGCCTGCTCATGGTAGCGCTGGGCATCATTGGCCTTTGCATGGCTGTGTGCGCCCAGTATTTTTCTGCCGTGGCGGCGGTGGGCTTTTCCACCCGTCTGCGCCATGTACTCATGGATCATATCCTCCACCTGAGCTATAACCAGATCGATCAACTGGGCACCTCCACCATGGTGACCCGGATGACCTCCGATATCAACCAGGCGCAAAGCGGCGTGAACCTGACCCTGCGTCTGCTGCTCCGGTCGCCCTTCGTGGTGTTCGGGGCTACGTTTATGGCCTTTACCATTGATTTTCGGGCGGCTCTGGTCTTTGTCGAGGTCATACCGGTGCTGTGCCTGATTGTCTTCGGCATCATGCTTATCACCATGCCCATGTACAGAAAGGTTCAGGGGGCTCTGGATGGGGTAACCTCTGCCACGCGGCAGAATTTGACAGGCGTCCGGGTTCTGCGTGCCTTCTGCAAGGAAGAGGCGGAGGTGGCAGGCTTTGCGGAAAAGACCGAGAGCCTGACCAATTGTCAGCTGTCCGCCGGGCGGATCTCGGCGCTTATGAACCCGCTGACCTATGTGGTCATCAATCTGGCGGTGGTTCTGCTGGTGCGGGTGGGCGCCATCCGGGTCCAGCAGGGAATCCTGACCCAGGGTCTGGTGATTGCCCTGTATAACTACATGTCCCAGATTCTCATTGAGCTGATTAAAATGGCAAATCTGATTGTCACCATTGCCAAGGCTGTGGCCTGCGGCAACCGGATTTCCGCGGTGCTGAAGCTGGAAAGCGACCAGGAAAACGGCACCGATGAGGGAGAGCTTTCCGGCGACGTGGAATTCCGGGATGTAAGCGCGGCCTACGCGGGGGCTTCCAGCCCCTCTCTGGAGCACATTTCCTTCCGGGCTGAGCCTGGCCAGTGTATCGGCATCATCGGCGGCACCGGCTCCGGCAAAACCACCCTGGTGAACCTGATTCCCCGGCTTTACGATGCCTCGGAAGGCCAGGTACTGCTGGACGGCAAAAATGTCAAAGATTTTGACCTGAACAGCCTGCGCCGGCAGATTGGCGTAGTGCCCCAGAAAGCGGTGCTCTTCAAGGGCACCATCCGCCAGAACCTCCTGTGGGGCAATGAAAACGCCTCGGAGGAAGCCCTGTGGGACGCTCTGAAGGTTGCCCAGGCTCAGGAGGTGGTTCAGGGCAAGGAGGGAGGCCTGGACGCATCCGTGGAGCAGGGGGGAGCCAATTTCTCCGGCGGTCAGCGGCAGCGTCTGACCATCGCCCGGGCGCTGGTTCGCAAACCTGCCATCCTGATTCTGGACGACAGTGCCTCCGCTCTGGATTTTGCCACCGACGCGAACCTTCGCATGGCCATCCGGAGGATGGAGAACCCGCCTACCACCTTTATCGTCTCCCAGCGGGCGGCCTCCGTCCGCTTCGCCGATGAAATTCTGGTGCTGGATGACGGAAGCCTAGTAGGGAAGGGCACCCACGACAAGCTTCTCGCCGATTGCCCCACCTACCAGGAAATCTATTATTCCCAGTTCCCCAAGGAGGTGGCAGCACATGAATAACCAGACCCTGGTTCTGAAGAAGGTCCTTCATCGGATTCGCAGGTATTGGGTGAGTCTGATTGCCGCTTTGCTGCTGGCGACGGTCAACGTGGTTATGACCCTGTACATTCCCATTCTGGTGGGTACTGCCATTGACTGCATTGTGGATGCCGGTCATATGGATTTTGCTCAGATGAGCGTGCACCTTCGTAACGTTTTGATTTGCGCCGTCGTGGCCGGGGCGGCCCAATGGCTCATGAGTGAGCTGAATAACCGGATGACCTTCCGCATCACCCGAGACATCCGAAACGATGCCTTTGTGCATATCCAGAAGCTGCCCCTGAGCTATCTGGATGCCCATCCCCAGGGGGATATTGTCAGCCGGGTTATTGCGGATGTGGACACCTTCGCCGACGGCCTGCTCATGGGCTTTACCCAGCTGTTCACCGGCGTGATGACGATCCTGGGCACGCTGCTTTTCATGGTGCGCATTCACTGGGGCATCGCTTTGGTGGTGGTGTGCATCACGCCCCTGTCACTGCTGGTAGCCAATTTCATCGCCAAGCGGACTTACTCCATGTTCCGGCTGCAAACGGTCACCCGAGGGGAGCAGACCGGCCTGATTGACGAAACCATCGGCAATATCAAGGTGGTGCGGGCCTTCGGTCATGAGGCTTCCTCCATGGAGCAGTTTGACGAGATCAACGGTCGGCTTCAGAAGGCCTCCTTGCGGGCCATCTTCTTCTCGTCTCTCGTCAACCCCAGCACCCGGTTTGTCAACTCCCTGGTCTATGCGGGCGTGGGCTTGACCGGCGCCCTGCTTGCCATGGCTGGCGGCATTTCCGTAGGCAGCCTGACTACCTTCCTGAATTATGCCAACCAGTACACCAAGCCCTTCAATGAAATTTCCGGCGTGGTCACGGAGCTGCAAAACGCCCTGGCCTGCGCCGGTCGGGTCTTCGAGCTCATCGAAGCGCCCGAGCGCACCCCCGAGCCGGAGAATCCGGAGCGTCCGCAGACCGTTCAGGGCGCGGTGGAGATTCACGATCTGAAATTCTCCTATGTGCCGGAGAAGCCTCTGATCGATAACTTTAATCTGAGCGTGGCTCCCGGTCAGCGGATTGCCATTGTCGGCCCCACAGGCTGCGGCAAGACCACCTTTATTAACCTTCTCATGCGGTTCTACGACCCCCAGAACGGCGAAATTCTTCTCGATGGGGTAAATACCCGCCATATGCGTCGGGACGATCTGCGCCACTGTGTGGGCATGGTGCTTCAGGATACCTGGTTGAAGGCCGGCACCATCCGGGAGAATATTGCCATGGGTCGTCCGGAGGCCACGGAGGAGGAAATCGTGGAGGCCGCCAAGCAGGCACACGCACACAGCTTCATCCGCCGTCTGCCCCAGGCCTACGACACGGAGATTTCCGAAAACGGCGGCAATCTGTCCCAGGGGCAGAAGCAGCTGCTGTGCATTGCCCGGGTGATGCTGTGCCTGCCGCCCATGCTTTTCCTGGACGAGGCCACCTCCTCCATCGACACCCGGACTGAGGTGAAGATTCAGAAGGCCTTCGATACCATGATGCAGGGCAGAACCTCCTTCATCGTGGCTCACCGGCTTTCTACCATCCAGGGAGCCGACCGGATTTTGGTCATGAAGGACGGACATATCATCGAACAGGGAAGGCATGAAGAGCTTCTGCAAAAGCAGGGCTTCTACGCAAAGCTCTATGAGAGCCAGTTCGCCCATTAAAGAACGAAAAGGACGCACAACCCGTGCGTCCTTTTCGTTAAAAGCTGTCATTGCGAACCAGTGACCGATGTCACTGGTGTGGCAATCCCCCGGATAGGAGTAAAATCCAAGATTTCCTAACGTAGATGTTTGAAAATTGGTGGGGATTGCCACGTCAGTGTGAGCTACGTTAAGGTATGACTGCCACCGGCAGTCATTGCGATTTGGATTCGCTGCGCGGAGCACCACTGGTTCGCAATGACATGTTCTGTCAAAATCGCCCATTGTATCAATTTGCAACAAATTCCGCCCCAAATTTTGTTAAACCTGCGCCTTGAATTGCTCTTGCATTTTGTGCCCCTTTCGTGTATCCTGTGAAACATAGGTATGATAGTTACCAAATTCATGAAAGGACTTGAAAATATGGTAATTAGAAATGATATAAAAGCTAAGAATAAGCGTTTTCTTTCCTGGATGCTCCTCTTGCTGACCCTGCTGCTTGCGGGCTGCGGTTCGGAGAAAGAGAAGGCAAACGACCCGGATCCCTTTCAGGCCACCCTTCCCAGCGGCTATACCCTGACTATGTGCCCCCTGGGCGACGGGGAAGCCATGATTTGGAACAGTGACGATGCCCAGATCGGCGGCCTGATCCTCACCGACCTGACCGCCAAGGACTTGACGGATTCCGAAAGTTTCCCGCTTATGCACTATCTGAACAAGACCTTGTGGAACTGCCAATGGCTCACTTGGCATGGAGATCAGGACGGCCATCCGGTCCTTCGTGTGAGCCAGTCCACGGCGGAAGACGGCACACACGATGTATTTAACCGTGTCCTGTTTGAGCGAAATTCTAAGGTCTATGACCTGTGGTTTGTCAGCGACATGGCAGACACAGCCACCCAGACCACCATCACCGCCGCCATCGTAGAAAACTGAACCGGAATAAAATCGGCGTGACCAATTGGCCACGCCGATTTTGCGCGTATCATACTGAACTCCAATTAAAATCTTAAAAAAAGATTTTAATTGCCTGAAGGGC
>UQXG01000075.1 GCA_900544945.1 uncultured Eubacteriales bacterium
GGGGGCAAAAGATCCGCTATCCAGCCGCAGACGATTTATTCAGAGTTTCCCTAATTGGTTTGCAATAGAAACACCCCCTGGGACAGGTCTGTCCCAGGGGGGATTGCTCATTTCAGCGGTTCACTTCAGCGGTGCCTGTTTGATTTTGGCGTACCGTCTGGGGTACTGCTTGGGGGTGGGGGCGATCTTGCGCAGGATAATGACCCCGTGGCTGGTGCCGTCAATGGGGAATTTGCGCACTTCCTCCAGCTTCAGCCCCAGCTTTTTGATAGCTCCGGCACACTCGGCAAGCTCTTCCTCCGCGGCGGCACCCTTCATGGCCAGCACCGCACCGCCCACCTTCACATAGGGAGCCGTCAGTTCCAGCAGGATGTTCAGCCGGGCAACCGCCCGGGAGGTGGCAAAATCATACTGCTCCCGGCAGTCTGCCACCGCTTCCTCCGCTCTCGCCGTGACGCACCGGGCGGAAATTCCCAGGCCGGGCAGGATTTCCTCCAGCCATTTCATCCGCTTGCCCAGAGAATCCAGCAGCGTCACCTTGGCCTCCGGGCAGGCGATGGCCAGAGGCACTCCGGGAAAGCCCGCTCCGCAGCCCACGTCGATAAGCTTTTTGCCCCGCAGATCGGCGCAGCACAGCACCGTCAGGCTGTCCAGCAGATGAAGCTTCGCCACCTGGGTGTCCTCGGTGATGGCGGTCAGATTCATCACTTCGTTCTGCTTGACCATGGCTCGGGCAAAGGCGCACAGCTTCTCCTGCCGCTCCTCCGGCAAATCCAGACCCAGCCGGGTCAGACCCTCTTTCAGGGTTTTCTCCATCAGCCGATGCCTCCCTTCGCGTTGACGATGCCGCTTAAATCCACCTTGGTTGTGTCGTAGGGGTCGAACCGGGTCTCCGTCTGGGTAATGGAGGGCAGCACCACGGTCTGAATATGCCAGTTTACCAGCAGGTCGCAGACCTGGGCGTAGGAAGAAATTCCCTGCTTTTCGCCGCTGGTTTTCAGATAGTTGTCGTTCATCGTATCCGCAAGGTGGGTGGCCTTGGTGTCCTGCTTCTGGTTGAAGAAGGCGTCATAGGCGTTCCAGTCCGTCCGCAGGGTATCCCCCACGCCCTGCTTCACCCGAGCCGCCGCCGCGGCCGCCGCCTGGGTATTCACGCTGGCAAGGGCGCTGTAGCAGTAACGGAAGGCCATAAAATAGGCGGAATACTGGAAACTGGGGTCGGAATGGACGGAACAGGCCAGGAAGGCCCCAAAGTTGGCGTCCCGTTCGGAGGCAATGCACATTCTATGCGCCATTTCGTGGCACATGGTAAAGGGCAGCAGCACATCCGGAATCTGGGGATTCACGCAGGCCTCGCCGGTGATGCCGAAGGTGAAGCCGGTAATGCCCATGGAGGTGTACATGTCCGCCCAGCCCAGCTTTTTCACGGGAAGCGTACACCCGGCAAAGACAGGATAGTGCTTTTCATAGGTCAGGGTGTGAAAGCCTTCCCCGGCCTTCTCGGCCATGGCCTCAAAGGAGTCGAATTTTACGTTGCCGCTGCCGTCCCGGCTGACCCGCTTGGCCAGGGAATTGGCCTTGTCCCGGTAGTACTCGGTGGCCTCCGTCAGCTCGTCCAGGTTATAGCTGCTGACCTCCAGACGGATGTCCTCCGACAGGGAGCCTGCGTAGTAGTTCATGCCCCACATGGCCATATGCAGCAGGTAAATGCCGGAAAACACCGCCAGCACCCAGCCCAGCCACTGGATGGGGTTCCACTTGAGCACCAGCACCAGCACCAGACTTGCCAGAATCAGCATTCCCAGCACCACCGCAAGAGCCTGCCAGACCGGGTAAGGGAACTGACCCGTCCAGTTGGCCAGGTATTCCTGCAAGGTGCGCACCACATAAGGGTAGACCATGTCCACCAGGGTTGCGTAACGCTCGCCGAACCGGGTCAGCAGCCAGGTGATCGCGGCAAAAATCCCGGCAGTCAGATAGCCGAACCAATATCGCAAAGGAATTCCTCCTTTATGTGCATAGTAGTAGATTTTTATAGTATAACACAAATAACCGGAATTGTCTTGTAAATTTTCTTTAATTTTTGCCGGGTCGGCAGGGCCGACTGCCAATGCGTGCGCACTCTGGTGTGTAATCGTAAGACCATTGGGCACAAGCTCGGTATCGGCAGCATTCTACTGAGCAGAAACGAAAGAACACTGTCATTGCGAGGAGGCCAGTGGCCGACGTGGCCCCCTCCGGGGATTCCCTCCGGTCACAATCCGTTTCCCTCGTCCCCCTTGGCTCCCACTTTGGGGGAGCTGTCACGAAGTGACTGAGAGGGTAAAAACGCCCTCTCCGCCCCTGCGGGGCACCTCTCCCAAAGGGAGAGGCAAGACCCTCATCCGTCTCGCGCTTGCGGGGGACCCGCGAGCCACCTTTACATTATTGAGCAATTGCCACTGGCAATTGTTAGATTTTGATTCGCTGCGCGGAGCACCACCCCGCAGGGGAAGGCTTGGGAAGGGCCACGCCAGTGTGAGTACTGGCTCGCACTGACATGAATTTTAGGATAGCATCCAGAAAAAATGGGACTGCCGCGTTCCTTGCGGCAATCCCATTTTTTCATTTCAGCCGTTTTTCCAGGGTGGCCGCGCTGAGGGACGTGAGCCGCACCCGGTGAAAGCCGTACTCCGAGGTCAGAATGAAGGACTTTGGCAGCTCGTCGCAGGGCACCACATCGCCGTTTTCCTCGCTCTTCGCCAGAAAATCCCGGGTTCGCCTGGAGGTGGAGGTATTGTCCAGGTCAAAAATTCCGATGATGGAGCTGTCCCGGACGGCCATATCATTTCCGATGGATAGATACATCTTACTTCCTCATTTTCCACTGAGCCACGGCCAGCTCATCGCACCGGTTATTCTTGGGGTTGTCCGCGTGACCCTTGACCCAGTGATAACGCACCTGATGGGTCTGGGTCAGCCGGAGAAGAATCTCCCACAAGTCCGAATTCAGGGCGGGCTTTTTGTCGGACTTCACCCAGCCCCGCTTCTTCCAGCCCCAGGCCCAGCCCTTTTCCAGAGCGTCAATGACGTACTTGGAATCGGAATAGAGCTCCACAATACAGGGCTCTTTCAGCGCCTTCAGCCCTTCAATGACGGCGGTCAGCTCCATCCGGTTGTTGGTGGTGGCGTCCTCGCCGCCGGAAAGCTCCTTCTCCACCCCGTTAAACTCCAGGATGGCTCCCCAGCCTCCGGGGCCGGGGTTTCCGGAGCAGGCGCCGTCGGTGTACAGGGTTACGGTCTTCATGCCTGGGGCTCCTCGCCCTTGGCTTCTTCCTCCATGGCCTCCACACGCTCCAAAGACACCACCTGGTTGCCCTCCTCGATGCGCATGACGATAACGCCCTGGGTGTCCCGCTTGTAGACGTTGATGGAGGCAGCGGGAATCCGGATGATCACGCCGCCGTTTTCGATGAGCATCACGTCGTCGCTTTCGCTCACCACCCGGCAGCCGGCAACATTGCCGGTCTTGGGGGTAATGTTGTAGTTTTTCAGGCCCTTGCCGCCTCGGCTCTGGGCGCACTTTTCGCCGTTGGGGCCGGTACGCAGATACTCACTCAGCTCCGTGCGCTTGCCGTAGCCGTTGACGGTGACGGTGAGCAGGGTCTTGCCCTCCTCGGCCTTCTCCGCGCCCACCACAAAGTCGCCGTCGGACAGACTGATGCCCCGGACACCGGCGGCGTCCCGTCCCATAGGCCGGACGTCGTTTTCGTTGAAGCAGATGGCCATGCCCTGGGCGGTAGCCAGCAGAATATTGTCATTGCCGTTGGTGCGGATGACGTTGATGAGATGATCGCCCTCTTCCAGGGTGATGGCACGGATACCGGTTTTCCGGTTGGTTTTCAGGGCGATGAAGGGAATCCGCTTGACGGTGCCCTTCCGGGTGACCATCATCAGGAACTCGTTGTCGTCAAACTCCCGGGTAATGACCATGGCGGTGACGGACTCTCCGGCTTCCAGCGGCAGCACATTCACAATGGCAGTGCCCCGGGCGGTACGTCCGGCCTCGGGAATCTGGTAGCCCTTGCGCAGGTGCACCTTGCCCATGTCCGTGAAGAACAGAATATAGTCGTGGGTGGAGGCAATGGTCAGGGATTTGACAAAATCCTCCTCCTTGAGGTTCTGGGCGTTCACGCCCCGGCCGCCCCGGCTCTGAGTCCGGTAGGTATCCACGGGCATCCGCTTGATATAGCCGTGACTGGACAGGGTGAATGCGCAGGTCTCCTCCTCGATCAGGTCTTCGATGTCGATTTCGTCCTCGATGTCCTGAATCTCGGTCTTCCGCTTGTCGCCGAACTTGTCCCGAATTTCGATCAATTCCTCCCGGAGAACGGCCTTCAGCTTGTTTTCGTCCGCCAGCAGTTCCAGATAATACTTGATCTTTTCCATCAGATCATCGTATTCCGCCTGGAGCTTTTCCCGGTCAAGACCCTGAAGAGCCTTTAGCCGCATGTCCAGAATGGCCTGGGCCTGGATATCGTCCAGAGAGAATCTGTCCATCAGACGCTGCTTGGCATCGTCATAAGCAGAGCGGATAATATGAATGACCTCATCGATGTTGTCCTGGGCAATGAGCAGACCCTCCAACAGGTGGGCACGCTCCCGGGCCTTGCGCAGGTCGTACTGGGTTCTGCGGGTCAGGATTTCCTCCTGATGCTTCAGATACTCGTCGATGATCTGCCGCAGGGAGAGAATTTTCGGCTGCTTCTGGTTATCCACCAGTGCCAGCATGATAATGCCGAAGCTGGATTGGAGGGCAGTCTGCTTAAAGAGGTTATTGAGCACCACCTGGGGGTTCGCGTCCTTTTTCAGCTCAATGACCATCCGCATACCGTTCCGGTCGGTTTCGTCCCGGAGGTCGGAAATGCCGTCCAGCCGCTTGTCCTTCACCTGCTCGGCAATGTTCTTGATGAGCTGCCGCTTATTGACCTGGTAGGGAAGCTCGGTGACGATGATCCGCATCCGATCCTTGCCGAACTCCTCGAATTCCGTCCGGGCCCGGACAATGACCTTGCCCCGGCCGGTGGCATAGGCCGCCCGAATGCCGCTGCGTCCCATGATAATGCCGCCGGTGGGGAAATCCGGGCCGGAAATGTGATCCATCAGGTCGGCCATGGTGGCCTCCGGGTCGTCCAGCACGCACACGCAGGCGTCAATAACCTCGGTCAGGTTGTGGGGCGGGATGTTGGTGGCCATGCCCACGGCAATGCCGGAAGAGCCGTTGACCAGCAGGTTAGGAAACCGGCTGGGCAGCACTCTCGGCTCTTTCCGGGTCTCGTCGAAGTTGGGATCCCAGTCCACGGTCTCCTTGTCGATGTCCCGGAGCATTTCGTTGGAAATTTTGCTGAGCCGAGCCTCGGTGTAACGGTAGGCTGCCGGGGGGTCGCCGTCCACGGAGCCGAAGTTGCCGTGGCCGTCTACCAGCATATAACGCATGGAAAAATCCTGGGCAAGGCGCACCATGGCGTCATATACCGACGCGTCGCCGTGGGGATGGTATTTACCCAGCACGTCACCGACGCAGGTAGCCGACTTCTTGAAGGGCTTGTCGGAGGTCAGGCCGCTTTCGTACATGGTGTACAGAATCCGGCGGTGAACCGGCTTCAGGCCGTCCCGGACGTCGGGCAGTGCCCGTCCCACGATGACGGACATGGCGTATTCAATGTAGGACTTTTCCATTTCGTCCACCAGGTTGCTCTGGGTGATCACCTGGTCGGGGAAACGGATGTCCTCGGGTTTGTAGCTTCTGTTATGTGCCAAATAAGACACCTCCATAAATTGCTGTCATTGGGCAATTATTGTCGTATAACGCTGTCATTGCGAAATCCGTTCTTAAGGGGGAAGGTGGCTTGCCTCTCCCTATGGGAGAGGTGCCCGGTCGGGGCGGAGAGGGCTTGTTTTACCCTCTCAGTCGGCTTCGCCGCCAGCTCCCCCAAAGGGGGAGCCAAGGAGTACGTTGTTCGATGGCTCCCGAAAAATTGAAGGGGATTGCCACACCAGTGCTGCGCTACACTAAGGTATGACTGCCACCGGCAGTCATTGTTATTTTAGATTCGCTGCGCGGAGCACCACTGGTTCGCAATGACATGCTTTTGACGGCTGACTTTCTATGACGGAAACATTCTTAGAAATCCAGATTCACCGCGTATTTCGCGTTGCGCTCGATCCAGTCCTTCCGGGGCTCCACCTGCTCGCCCATGAGCACGGTGAAAATCTCGTCCGCCCGGCGGGCATCCTCCAGGGTGATCCGGCGCAGCGTCCGCTTCTCCGGATCCATGGTGGTCTCCCACAGCTCATGGGGATCCATTTCGCCCAGACCCTTGAACCGGCTGATGTCCACCTTGGCGTTGGCGTTGTCCGCGCGAAGCTGGGCGGAAATCTGATCCCGCTGGTCGTCGGAATAGGCAACCTTGGTGGTTCTGCCCCGGGTCAGCTTGTAAAGAGGCGGCACGGCGGAATAGACATAGCCGTGCTCAATCAGCGGCCGCATATACCGGAAGAAGAAGGTCAGAAGCAGCGTTCGGATATGGGCGCCGTCCACATCCGCATCTGACATGATGACCACCTTGTGATAGCGCAGCTTCTCCAGATCAAATTCGTCTCCGATGCCCGCGCCCAGAGCCACGATCAGGGGGTACAGCTTGTCGTTGCCGTAGATTTTGTCGGCTCTGGCCTTTTCCACGTTGAGCATTTTGCCCCACATGGCCAGAATCGCCTGGAACCGGGAGTCTCTGCCCTGAATGGCAGAGCCGGCAGCGGAGTCGCCCTCCACGATGTAGATTTCGCACAGCTCCGGATTGCGCTCGTTGCAGTCCTGAAGCTTGTCCGGCATCTGACCGGATTCCAGACCGGTTTTCCGGCGGATGGATTCTCTGGCCTTCCGGGCGGCTTCTCTTGCCCGGTTTGCCATCATGGCCTTTTCCAGCACCGCCTTGGCGATCTGGGGATGCTCCTCAAAGAAGATGGTCAGCTGGTCGTTCACCACCTGGTCAACCAGGGTGCGGATATAGGCGTTGCCCAGCTTGGCCTTGGTCTGACCCTCGAACTGGGCATCCGTCAGCTTCACGGAGATGATGGCGGTAATGCCCTCCCGGCAGTCGTCGCCGGAGACCTTGTCGTCCCCCTTGATGATGCCGTTTTTCATGCCGTAGTTGTTGAGCACCCGGGTCAGAGCCGTTTTGAAGCCGGTTTCGTGCATACCGCCTTCGGGCGTACGCACGTCGTTGGCAAAGGACAGCAGGAATTCATTGTAGCCGTCGTTGTACTGAACGGCGATTTCCGCGGAGGCGTCGCCCTTGCTGCCCTTCATGTAGATCACTTCGTCATGGAGGACAGTCTTGTTCCGGTTGCACCAGGCGGCGAATTCCTTGATGCCGCCCTCGTAGCACATGGTTTCGGAAATCTGCTTTTCGTCGTCCCGGTCGTCGGTGATGGTGATTGCCAGACCGGCGTTCAGGAAGGCCTCCTCCCGCATCCGCTCGTGAAGAATCTCATAGTCGTAGACCAGGGAGTCGAACATCTCCGGGTCGGGCTGGAAGGTGACCTCGGTGCCGGTTTTGTCGGTTTTGCCCACCACCTTCATTTCCTGGGTGATGTGGCCCCGGGCAAATTTCATTTCGTAAATTTCCCCGTTTTTGTGTACCCGCACCCGCAGCCACTCGGACAGAGCGTTGACAACGGAGGCGCCTACGCCGTGGAGGCCGCCGGAGACCTTGTAGCCGCCGCCGCCGAATTTGCCGCCGGCGTGGAGCACGGTGTACACCACTTCCAGGGCAGGCCGTCCGGTCTGGGGTTGGATGTCCACGGGGATACCCCGGCCGTCGTCGGTGACGGTGATGGAATCGCCGGGATTGATGGTGACGGTGATGTGCTTGCAGTAGCCGGCCAGAGCCTCGTCGATGGCGTTGTCCACGATCTCATAGACCAGGTGGTGCAATCCGGAGGAGGAGGTGGAGCCGATATACATACCCGGCCGCTTGCGCACCGCCTCCAGACCCTCCAGAACCTGAATCTGAGAGCCGCCGTATTCCTGTGTTACTTTCGTTTCGTCAGACATTGTTGTCCTCCTAATGTTGGGTTTTGCATTTTACCGCATTCTATATAGCTTGTCCTCCAGCCATTTTGCCGGATTTCCTTGGATATACCTGATAATTTCCTGATAATCTCCGTCATTTCTCACAATATGGTCGTAAAAGCCCTTCTGCCAAAGGGAAAAACCGACCCATTTGGAAGCGGCTCCCTTCATCTGATTCACCACCATCTGGATTGTAGGGGTGGTGCTCCGCGCAGCGAATTAAAATCCAATCATTGCCAGTGGCAATGACACCACAATTTATCGGCCATTGGCCGCCCGTCCGGGTCGGTATGAATTTGAAGCAGCAGATGAATGTGATTCGGCATAATAACATAGTCATCCACTGAAACTGATGGATAATGCGCCGGAATGGAAAGAATGACTTCATCCACCATTTTTCCGTATTTCGTCAGCATAACCTCTTTCTTGCAGGTAACGGGAATTCTTTCATCCATCCAAAACAAATTTTTCCGGTCTTGGGTGCATACGGTGATGAAATACCCATGGGGCATGCTATAATCGTAATTCTGCAATCGGTTTTGCTTTCGTTTTGGATATTGCGTTTCGTTCATAGATATGACAGGTGATTGGGTTGGCGGGCGGCCAATGGCCGCCCCTACATTCATAAGGGAAAGTTTTCCTTTAATTGTCCGTTTCGGATGGGAATTGTCCTGCCCAGCTTGGTAAACCGTCCCTCCTCGCAGCAGGTGATGAACACCTGTCCGGAGGAAATCTGGTTCAGCACAAAGTCCTGCCGTCCCGGATCCAGCTCCGAGAGCACGTCGTCCAGAAGCAGCACCGGCTCTTCACCCCATTCTCTTCCCATCAGCTCCCGCTGGGCAAGCTTCAGGCTGATGGCCGCCGTCCGGGTCTGACCCTGGGAGCCGTAGGCCTTCAGATCGATACCGGACAGGGTGACGGTAAAATCGTCCTTGTGGGGGCCGGTCAGACATTGGCCGGAATCCAGCTCCGCCCGATGGTGGCTTTCCAGATGAGAAAGCAGCGCCTCGGTAAGCTTGCCCACCGTGGCAAAGGGGTCGGTAACGGTGGAAACGGTTTTGTATTCCAGCCGGAATTCCTCGGCGCCTCCGGAAAACTGATTATGGTAAACCGCCGCCGCCTTGCCCAGAGCGTCATAGTACCGGGCCCGATAGGAAATCAGCAGGGCCCCCACCTGGCACAGCCTGGTATCATACTCCGGCAGAATCTCCAGAAGTCCCGGATTTTCGTGATAATCCTTGAGAATCCGGCTTTTCTGTTCCAGAATCCGGTGATACTCCGTCAGAGCCGCGTCATAGTTCGGCCGCAGTTGACATAACCCGGAATCGCCGAACCGCCGCCGCTGGCCTGCCCCCAATTTCAGGATCATCAGATCCTCCGGGCAGAACAGCACCGTCGGCAGCACCCCGGCAATTTCCGAGAGGGTTTTCTTTTTCGCCCCGTTACGAAAGATCTGCCGGGGGCGGCTGCCGGGGAAAATCAGAAACCGCAATGTCTGCTCCCGCTCCTGGGAAAAGACACGCCCCTCCACCTCGCCGAAGGCACTTCCGAAGCGGATAAGCTCCGCGTTTTTCTGGGCCCGGAAGCTGCGCCCGGAGCCCAGATAGGAAATGGCTTCCAATAAATTGGTTTTTCCCTGGGCATTGTCTCCGAGAATCAGGTTCACCCCCGGGTCAAATTCCAGGCTCAGATTTTCATAATTGCGGAAGCCCCGCAGGGTCAGGCTTTCGATTTTCATGCCTTGGCCGTGATCAAAACGGTCTGACCCTGGAAGGTGAAGCTGTCGCCGGGATGAAGCTTCTTGCCCCGCATGGTGCACGTCTCTCCGTTCACCGTTACTTGACCCTCCTGAATGAGCACCTTGGCCTCGCCGCCGGAGCCAACCAGGTTAGAAAATTTCAATGCGTCCTGAAGCTTAATAAACTCCGTGGAAATTTCCAGGGGCTGGGAATTGTCTTTCTTTTTGACGGTTACTTTCATATTCTGCCCCTTTCTCAGCTGTTTTTAATCCGCACGGGCAGAACCATGTAGGCAAAATCGTATTTGTTGTCCGCGGGGGTCAGCACAATGGGGCTCAGGCCGTTGGTCAGCTCCAGAGTGACCTCCTCGCTGGGAATCACCCGCAGGGCGTCGGCAAGATAGCGGACATTGAAGCCGATTTCCAGCTCCTTGCCGTCGCCGGCGAAGGCGCACTTATCCTCGGCGGCGCCGATGGTGGTATTGGTGCGCATGAGCAGCTCGTTGTTGCCGAACACGCACCGCACCGGGCTTTTGTATTTTTCGGAGACGATCAGGCCCACCCGCTCCACGGAAGAGGCCAGATCGCTGACGCTGGCAATGAGCTTGATGGGGCAGTCCGTGGGCACCACCCGCCGCCAATCCAGAAATTCGCCCTCCAGCAGACGGCAGACCAGGGTGGCCTTGCCCACCTGGAAGAGAATGTGCTTGGGGCCTAAGGTGAAGGAGGCCATGTCCTCCACATCGGAGACGATTTTCTCCACTTCCTTCAGTCCGGGAGAGGGAACCACAAAGCTCATTTCCCGTCCCGTGCCTTCCTCCGGATGATAGGTGCGCCGGGCCAGCCGGAAGCCGTCCACGGCTATCGTGGTGATGGAATCATTGGTCACCTCGAATTTCACGCCGGTGTGGATCGGCCGGCCCTGATTTTCGGACACGGCAAAAATGGTGCCGGAAATCAGATTCTTCAGCTGGTTCTGAGGCAGCATCACCGGACGGCCGCTGTTTACATCCGGCAGCTCCGGGTAATCCTCGGCGGATTCGGCGGAAATGGTGAAGGAGGCATAGCCTGCCCGAATGGAAACCTTGTAATCCTCGCCTACCACCACGGTCACGGGGCCTTCCGGCAGTCTGCGGACGATGTCGCCGAAGAGCTTGGCCGGGAGGATGCACTCGCCGGCGTCGGACACATCCGCTTCGATGTCATAGGTAATGGCGGTTTCCATATTGTAGCCGGTAAGGCTCAGCCCTACCTCGGCACGGCACAGAATACCCTCGATGACGGGAAGACTGCTCTTCTGAGCGACGGTTCTTCCGGCGATATTCAGTCCCGTAACCAGCATACTTTTTTCACAGGTAAAACGCATGGTCAGCATCCTTTCTTGTTATCAATTCAGAGATATCTCTATTCTTTCAT
>UQXG01000076.1 GCA_900544945.1 uncultured Eubacteriales bacterium
GGCTGGGGGCAAAAGATCCGCTATCCAGCCGCAGACGATTTATTCAGAGTTTCCCAAGATAAAGAAACCCCTATCCCAGAGGAGCCAAAAATGAAAATCTCCAAGCGCAGTGCCCAGCAGATCGTGGAAGAAATCGGCAAGCTGGTCAAGCAGAATATCAACCTGATGGACGAAACCGGTCGGATCATTGCCAGCAATGACCACGCCCGGGTAGGCAATTTTCATACCGGTGCCTACCGAATCATTCAGAATCACCTGAGCGAATACTACATCACCCCGGAGCTGGAGCGGGAGCTTCCCAATGTCCGGCGGGGCATCAACCTGCCCATTGAGGTGGACGGGGAGGTTCAGGGCGTCATCGGCATCACCGGCGAGTATGTCGAGGTCATCAAATACGGCCAGATCGTGAAAAAAATGGCGGAGATCCTTATCCGGGAGCGAATGATCCTGGAAGGCCGCCAGCTGGATCAGCGTGTCCAGAGCCGGTTCCTGGAGGACTGGATTCTGGGCACCGGCCTGAATAATCCTCAGGCACTGTCCGAGCGGGGCTTTACCATGGGCATCGATATCCGGATTCCCCGGCGGTGCGTTGTGGTCTCCGCCCGGAACCGGGAGCGGTACACCGGCACCCTGGAGGGGCAGGTGCTTCTGGAGCAGGTGGAGCACCTGGTGGACGTTCCCGTCCGGGCCCAGGGAGGCATCGTTCTGCGAAACGCCGCCCGGCAGATTCTTCTGCTGCACAAACAGGAGACCCCGGCTCTGGTGAAACTCTGCCAGGAGCTTTCCCAGACGGTGGAAAAGCAGCTGAACGTGGAAATGATCTTCGGCATCGACGGCCAGTCCGAAGATGTCCACGGGGCCTATCTGCAAGCCAACCGGGCCTGGCACACCGCCGCCTACAGCGACTACAACATCATCTGCTTCGAGAAGCTTCGCACGGAGCTTCTTATGGACGATCTGTCCCGGGAGAATAAGCTGGAATATCTGCGGCGGATTTTCCAGAACTGCTCTCAGGAGGAAATCGCCGAGTACGTCTCCCTTCTGGAGGTGTTCTTCGCCTGCGAGGGCAGCCTGCAAAAGGCCGCCGAGCAGCTGTATGTCCACAAGAACACCATGCAGTACCGGCTCAAGCGTCTGGCGGAGGTCACGGGTCTGGACGCGCGCAAGCCCAGTCAGGCACCGTCGCTGTATCTGGCCATGCTTTTGTACCTAGACCTGAGCCGAGGCGAGGGTGAACTCACATTCTGACGGTTTTTGTCATCCGTAACAAATATATCCGTTTTTTTGCGTCCTCCGTACCATTGCATTTTTTAAGAATTTCTTATAATATAATAAACAAGCGAACAGGAAAACACAAGCCTCTGGCTGTGCAACCTGCTCAAAAAATGTGAGGAGGATTCTATTATGAGTGGCTTTCCCCTGATTATCGCATTTGTTCTGGCAATTGTGGTAATGATCGTCGCGATCTCCAAGTACAAGATTCATCCCTTCCTTTCCATCATGAGCGTTTCCCTGATTCTGGCTCTGATTGCCGGTATCCCTCTGGGTGATATCGCCAACGTCATCGGTGCCGGCTTCTCCGGAACCTTCAGCTCCATCGGTATCGTCATTATCCTGGGCGCCCTCATCGGCACTGTCCTGGAGAAGACCGGCGCCGCTCTGAAGCTGGCTGACATGGTCGTCAAGCTGGTGGGTCAGAAGAACCCGGAGCTGGCCATCGAACTCATGGGCTGGGTTGTCTCCATCCCCGTGTTCTGCGACAGCGGCTTCGTTATCCTGGATCCCATCCGTCGGGCTATGGTTCGCCGTACCCGCACCTCCAGCGTCGCCATGACCGTGGCTCTGTCCGCTGGCCTGTACATCTCCCATGTGTTCATTCCTCCCACCCCCGGCCCCATTGCCGCCGCCAACACCCTGGGCATCGGCGACAACCTGCTGCTGGTCATGGGCATGGGCGTTCTGGCCTCCATTCTGCCTCTGATTGCCGGCCTGCTGTTTGCCAAGTACATCGGCAAGAGCGTCAAGAGCGCCGATGAGACCGGCGATTCCACCGAGACCGCCAAGACCTATGAAGAGCTGGTTGCCTCCTTCGGCAAGCTGCCCGGCGGCTTCGACGCGCTGGCTCCCATCGTCGTGCCCATCGTTCTGATGGCTCTGGGCTCCATCGCCTCTATGGCCGGCTGGACCGGCATTGCCTTCGATCTGTTCAACTTCCTGGGCAAGCCCATCATCGCTCTGGCTGTCGGCACCATCTTCGCCGTCATTCAGCTGGCTGCTACCAAGAAGCTGGGTGAGTTCTACGACCTGACCAACGATACCCTGAAGGTCACCGGCCCCATCCTGTTCGTCACCGCTGCCGGCGGCGTTCTGGGCAAGGTCATCGCCACCAGCGACATGGTCAACTTCATCACCGAGCACGCAACCGTCTTGGGCTCCGTGGGCATCTTCTTCCCCTTCCTGCTGGCTGCTATCCTGAAGTCCGCACAGGGCTCCTCCACCGTGGCAATCACCACCACCGCCGGTATCGTGGCTCCCCTGCTGGGTGCCATCGGCATGAGCACTCCCGCAGAGATCGCTCTGGTGGTTATGGCAATCGGTGCCGGCGCTATGACCGTGTCCCACGCCAACGACTCCTACTTCTGGGTGGTCACCAACTTCGGTCAGATGACTCCCGAGCAGGGCTACAAGACTCAGACCATGCTGACCCTGGTTCTGGGCCTGGCCTCCATGGTCGGCATCTTCATCCTGAGCCTGATCTTCTGATCGGAACTTCACATCTGCGCATCTTCTTGGGCAGGGCGGCAAAGCTGTCCTGCCCATTTTATACGAGTTTTTAATAAAACGCTTAAAAGCGTTTTATTAGGCCGCAGGATTGCGCCCACTGCCGCTAAAAAACGAAGTCAATACATTTCTTACCGCCGCCCAGGCGGTCTGCCGTGAAACGGCTTAAGTAAAATGATGAAATCATTTTACTTAAGAAATAGTATTAACGAGAAAACGAGGTATTATTTATGGATATGACAATGCGTTCTCAAGCCGATCGAATCATTTCCGCCTCCATCCGGGCGGTTCAGCCCGACGATGCCGTGGCACGGGCTCTGAAGGGCGTGTGCTTCCCCGGTCGGGTGGTGCTGGTAGCCGCGGGCAAGGCCGCCTGGCAGATGGCCAAGGCCGCCCGGGACTGCCTGGGTGACCGGATTGACGGCGGCGTGGTGGTCACCAAATACGGCCACGTCATGGGCCCGCTGGGCAATTTCGACTGCCGGGAGGCCGGACACCCGGTACCCGATGCCAACTCCTTCGCCGGAACCCAGGCCGCCCTTGACCTGGTTGCAAACCTGACGAAAAAGGACACGGTGCTGTTCCTGCTGTCCGGCGGCGGCAGCGCCCTGTTTGAAAAACCCCTGGTGCACCCGGAGGTTTTGCAGGACATTACGGGTCAGCTGCTGGCCTGCGGCGCGGACATCGTGGAAATCAACACCATCCGCAAGCGGCTGTCCGCCGTCAAGGGCGGCCGGTTCGCCCTGGCCTGTGCGCCTGCCAAGGTCTTCTCCATCGTCCTGTCCGACATTCTGGGAGACCCGCTGGACATGATTGCCTCCGGCCCTGCCGTGCCGGATACCAGCACCTGCGCCCAGGCTCTGGAAATTGCCCGGAAGTACAATCTCAAGCTGCCTGAGGAAGCCCTCCGATGTCTGCATCAGGAGACCCCCAAGGAGCTTCACAATGTGACCACCCAGATCACCGGCTCCGTCCGGGAACTGTGCGCCGCGGCGGAGCGGGAGTGCCGGGATATGGGCTACGAGCCGGTTCTTCTCACCGATCAGCTGTGCTGTCAGGCCAAGGAGGCAGGCTCATTCCTTGGAACCATCGCCCGCACCCACGCAGGCCAGGGCAAGAAACTAGCGTTCCTGGCCGGCGGCGAGACGGTGGTACAGCTCACCGGTCACGGCAAGGGCGGCCGGAATCAGGAGCTGGCACTGGCAGCTGCCCCGGCCATGGACGGCCTTGCCAATGTGTGCGTCTTCAGCGTAGGCAGCGACGGAACCGACGGCCCCACGGACGCGGCAGGCGGCTATGCCGACGGCCAGACCAACGGGGAACTGAAAGCGGCTGGCCTCTCTGTTTTTGACGTTCTGAAGGAAAACGATGCCTACCACGCCCTTCAGAAAACCGGCGGTCTCATCATCACCGGCCCCACCGGCACCAACGTCAACGATGTAGCCCTTGTCCTTATAAACGGTTGATTTCCCCCTATTTCGCAAAACAGGCTGCCGCAAACGCGGCAGCCTGTTCTCAGTTTTTTTACAGTTCGATGGATTCCATATCCTCAGGAACGAAGATATTTCCGGTGTAGGACAGTCCGGCCTCCCGGGTCATGAGTTCCCGCCGATCAGGGCCGTAATCCTCGGTGTGATAGATCACCAGGTTTTCCGCCTCCATCCGCTGAGCCAGTTCTCCCACGTCCTTGGCCGTCACATGGCTGCGCTCGTAGGGCTTGTAAATTTCCCGGTCGGCGTACAGGCAGTAGGCCTCGCTGAACAGCCACTTGGCTCCCTTGGCATATTGTTCGCTGGTTTCCTTCAGCGGCTCGTCTCCGGGGAAGCACAGGCGGCCGTCCGGCAGGTCGGTGCAGAAGCCGAACTGCTTCATTTTCTTAGAGCCGATGTCGAAGCAGTGAAGCCGGAAGCCCGCCAGGTCGATTTCCTCTCCGTCAGAAACCTCCCGGAAGAAAATTCGGCTGTCGAAGAGCTTGGTAAACTTCTTGCCCAGGGTCATTTCGCAAATACTGCGCACATGCCCCAGAGTCTCCTTGCAGGCCGCCACGGTGAAATTGCCCTCGTAGCCCTGCTCGGTCATGGCGGTGCCCACTGCCCGGATGACCCAGGGGGTGCCCAGGATGTGGTCTGTGTGGCTATGGGAGACAAACATGCCGCCGATGTCCGTGATTTTTACTCCCAGTTTGTCCAGCCGGACTAGAATCTCATTGCCGCCGCCGGCGTCCACCAGCAGCTTCTTGTCCCCCGCTTCCATCAGGAAACAGGTGTTGTATCGCTTGAGCACCAGGGCGCAGCCGGTGCCGAGAAAAGTAACCTTCATTGCAGTTTCTCCTTTTGGCTTTTTTCGTATTATACACGAAAAAAGCTCCATTTTGCAATCCCAAAAAGAAGTGCGCCGCAAAGAGATTTGCGGCGCGTTTTTGATTCACTTCCGGAAGTTTTCCCAGGAGGCCTGGAGGGCTTCCTCGTGGAGCTCCTCGGAATGGACGCAGCTCAGCCAGCCGAAGGTGACGTTCTTCTGGGACAGACCCTCAAAACGCCTCTGCACGGCAGTTTCGTAGTCGTCCTCGGAAATGCTCTCGCCGCTGCCATTCTGGCAGGTGACGGTCTCCCCGCCGTTCTCATCGTAGTCCGTCTGCTTGGTGGCGACGATCTGGCGATCCAGCTTTCCGTCCTTCAGGAATACCGCCTGCTTCGTCTCATAATAGTGGGCTGCACCGTCC
Source organism: uncultured Eubacteriales bacterium (assembly GCA_900544945.1). GTDB lineage: Bacteria > Bacillota > Clostridia > Oscillospirales > Oscillospiraceae > Faecousia. Next base: position 5,504 of record UQXG01000076.1, read on the forward strand.
TTGTTGATATCCGTCTGGATATAATAGGTAATACCGCTGCCGTCGGTGTAGGCTTCCACGTCCTCCTTGGAGGGGTTCTCATCGGAATAGTACCCAGAGGACAGAACCGGGCCGCCTTCGCCGTCGTCCGTCGGAGCCGCAATGGGGTTCAGGGATGCACCGTCCTCGCTGACCTCCCAGGCTCGCAAAGTGGTGTAGTTGCCGGTGCCGTGGGTCTCGGAGGACAGAATTTCCAGTCGGCCATTGCCGTCCAGATCGGTGACGGCGTAGCACCAGCCGTCCGTCTCCTCCAGAACCCGCCAAGTCTGTCGGGCATCCCAGATGGTTACCAGTTGATCCTCTATAGCCCGCTCGTCCGGTGCAGTGGTTTCCGTCGGTTTTGCCTGGGCGCAGCCGCACAAAAGCACTGCCAGTAGCAGCGCACCGCAAATTTTCACAGTTTTCATGATTTTTCCTCCTGTCTGGGAATAAGATACTCTCCCCAGGCAAGAAAGTCAATTGCGTTAAGGAAACCTTAATGTTCCATGACGGCTCGGATGGCCTCACAGCCGTCCGCCTGGGCGGTACAGCACCGCGTCCTTACACCTTCTCGAATTCCTTGGCCACGTCCTCCAGAAGCTTCCGGATGGGCAGGTGCTGGGGGCAGACCTTCTCGCACTTGCCGCATTTCACACAGTCTGAAGCTCTGCTGCCGGGGCGGGTGTGGATTTCATTGTAATCATGATCCGCATTTCCGTCGTGATTCACCCGCTTGGCGTTCATGGCGGCAAAGAGATCGGGAATGGAAATCTGCTGGGGACAGCCGTCGGTGCAGTACCGGCAGCCGGTGCAGGGAATCAGATCCTTATTGTGGAAAATGGCCTGAACCTTCTCCACGGCAGCCTGTTCCTGCCCGTTCAGAGGCTGGAAATCCTTCATATAGGAAAGATTATCCTCCATCTGCGCCAGGTCGCTCATGCCGGACAGCACCATCCGGATTCCCGGGAAGCCCGCGGCAAAGCGCACGGCGTAGCTGGCGAGGCTTCCGCCATGAAGTTCCTTCAGAATGGCCTCTGCCTCCTTTGGCAGATTCACCAGATTGCCGCCCTTCACCGGCTCCATGACGATAATGGGCTTGCCATGCTTCCGGCAGACCTCATAGCAGGCTCGGCTCTGAACCCCGGGGTCATTGTAGTCGGCGTAGTTGAACTGAATCTGCACGGCTTCCACCTGGGGATACTCCGTCAGAATCTGATCCAGCATTTCCGGGCGGTCATGGAAGGAAAGACCCACATGGCGCACCTTGCCCTCGGCCTTCAGGGCGAAGGCAGTCTCATAGGCGCGGCACTTTTTGTAATGGGGATAATTCTCCGCGCTCTGGGCGTGCATCAGGTAGAAGTCAAAATAATTCACCCCGCAGGCCTCCAGCTGGCTTTCAAAGAAGGGTCGGATGTCCGCCTCGGTTTTGAAGAAATTCCCAGACAGCTTGTTTGTCAGAATGTACCTGTCACGGGGATACCGGCTGGTCAGGCAGGTCTTCAGAGCCGTCTCGCTTTTCCCCTGCAAATAGCCGTGGGCGGTGTCAAAATAGTGGAAGCCAGCGTCCAAAAAGGCGTCCACCATCCGATTCATTTCGGCAATGTCCACCTCTTCGCCCTGCATAGGCAGACGCATACAGCCAAAGCCCAGCTTCTTATCGGTTCCAAAAATATCCATAGCACAATTCCTTTCCGAGATAACATTGTTTGAGCCCAGAGGTCTTCTCTATCGGTCAGCTATCCCCCGATTGCTGACCTTCTGCCTAGAATATACCATATTCCCCCGGATTTCGCAATCCCGGCTTGCATAGCTCCCGGTGGAAATGCCGGACTGACGCATTTTAACGGGTTTGCGTTTGGCTGTGTGTCAAACAAGGCTGCCCCGCCCTGCCGCTGAACGGTCTTATACTGAACTCCAATTAAAATCTTTTTTAAAGATTTTAATTGGAGTTCATATGAGACTTGTTTTGTGACTTAGGACAATCGGCGTTTCTGCCTGGAGAACTGTATCGTTATTTCCTGTCAGATTCAGTTGAATGCGGCTGCCATCCTTCATTACGGCGTAAATCGCATTCTCCACATTCTCACCAATTCTTGGAGAGATGCCGATTGCATCCGGCTGTGGGACATAGGAAATATTCGCCCCAAAGGGAGTCACCCGGAAAGAAGAAATCTGCACTTCTTCCAATGAATCTACGGTATCCCACTGTTTTTCATCCGCATAACGCCAGACTTTGGCTTGCGCGAAAACAGGCTTTGTAATCAGCTCTATAAACTGGTTATCCGAATCAAAGGTAACATCGAAATTCCACTCCTCGTCTGTAAGAATATCAGAGCAGAACAGCCCCGCTGCCTCCTCACCGTCCACAATGTAGGTCTGTCCGGCATACTTTTCTTCTATTTCTCGTTGCAATTCCTGATTTTTGTATTCCAGGGTGATACCCATAAGCCGGATGCGGAAAGATACATCCTTTCCAAAAGGATCTTCCAGCAACATGGGCTTGTTGGGATCCATCTTTTCACAACGGATGGTCATGCAGAAAAGAACCGTATTGGGCTGACCATCTCCATCCACTATCCAGTCTCCACTGTCAAGATACCAGTAGTTGCGCTCACTATCTACGGTTCCGATAGAAGCCACAGCCAAGGAATATGCGGCTTTCCGGCTGGCGCTGTCATTTCCCATGGACAGTCTCTTGTCATCCAACGTGGGTGGGTTCAGGTATTGCTCCAAATCCACGTCATCCGGCGCGGTAATCTGGAAAACCAGATAGCCTGTTCTTCCATCACAAATAGTGGATTTCAGATCGACAGTCCAATCTTTTTTGGTTTGAGACTGTCCCACAATCTGCTCGTTATTCTGAATATACTGTATCTGCTCAGAGGACAGCGGCGTTTCACTGCGTGCCGAGAAAATCTGCTGGAACCAGCCATTGGCATACGCCACCGCACAGCCCACCAGCAGCAGCGTCAGGGCAATCACGGCAGCAATCAGCAGCGGACTGCGCAAGCGGCTGCGTTTTTTGGCTGAAAAGCTGCTCACAGTGTCTTTTTCCGCTTCCTCAATGTACTTGCGATTGATGTAGGATAGTCCCAGAAACAATTCTTTGCCGTTCATACCCGGATTTCCTCCTTTTGAAGATACGCACGCAGCTTTTCCTTCGTTCTGCTCAGCTGCATTTTCACCTTGCTTTCCGTCATGCCGTATCGCTGAGCAATCTCCGCGATGGTCTCCACATACCAGTACCGCCGCAGAAAAATCAGTCGGCTCTCCTTGGGAAGGCTCTCCAGAAACCCGTCCAGAATGCGCCCCAGCTCTTTCCCCCGCATTTCACGCTCCCGACTGGCATCGGGAATGCACCGCTCCATCTCCTCTGTCAGCGAAACCACCGCTGCTCTTCGCTTGGCCGCCATGCTCCAGTCCAGCCGGTTCAGGGACAGATGACGGCAGATGGACGCAAGAAAGGCAAAGAAATATTGGGGTCGCTGGGGCGGGATCGCCTTCCAGGTTTCTAAGTATGTATCATTCACGCTTTCCTCCGCATCTTCCCGGCTGCGCAAAATATTTCTCGCCAAGGCATTCAGCTTCCGGCCATAGGCGGCGTCCGTTTCTTGGATGGCATCCTCATTTCTCACCCAGAACAATGCGATAATTTCGGTGTCTTCCACTTTGGGTCACTTCCTTTTCTTTTATTCCTCACCCTGACAGTAAGATTTCCGATTCCAAAAGTCACATCTATGATAACATTTTTTCAAAAAAAAGAAAACGCCCAAAATCCTCTGAAAACCAGGGATTTTGGGTGCCGGTGACCGGACTTAAGTACGCTACGGTGCATTTTGATTGGTTCCAGGCAGGCTGTCCCGCAAAATCACTCCGTGAGGGATGATGCGTTCGGTGCCGCTAACCGGACTCGATTACATTAAGGTGTGAATACACAATCACATAATCTTCAACTCCACCACGCTGGACTGCGCCCAAAAATTCAAGGATTTCTATTATTCCGGACTGGCCATTCAAAGATTGAGTGACCTGATTTGTCTGGAACATGGTCTGTCCATCATTGAAAAGGTGCCCTATTCTCAGCGGCGAAAGAGAACAATCTATGAGAAGCGCACTACCTACCCACAAATGGAAAATGGTTTGTGGGCATTCATTCCAAAACGAAATAATCCCCAGGATATCATCCGTTAAGAAGATGAAGTCCTGGGGATTTTCAAATTAGAAGCATTGCAGTGACCACGCGGTCTGATACACACCCATGGCTGGCAGTGAAATGAGATCTACCTGTTTTTCCAAATCCTCGATCACATCCTGATGGGATGGAAGACTGCTCCACGGCTCCAGGCAGATATAGGGCGCATCCGTCTTGGGCATGTGCCAGAAGCCGAAAATCGGGAAATCCGGGGCCATAAGTGTTACGCCACGATGACCCTTGGAGCTTTTCAGTGTTACCTCACCGGGAATGCCTTTCAGGACGATGGCGTCCTCGTCAAACATATGGTGAGACAGTGGAAGCTGATTGCATTCCATCGGGAAGGGCAGTTCCCGTCCGGTGATGAAGCACGCTGGGGTAAATTCCATCCGCCGGGGCTGGCAGGGCGGAACCTCTATCACATAGTCCTCAAAGCGCAGCCCTTCCTCCAGAGGAACATTGATTCCGGGGTGTCCCCCAAGACCAAAGTGCATGGTTTTTTCGTCTTTATTTTCCACGGTAATCTCCACATGCAGCGTGGCATTTTCCAAACGGTAACGGATGGAATAGCGGAACAGGAAAGGATACTGCTCATAGAACGCAGGACAGCTTTCCAGCACGAAGGTTATGGCAGCATCCGTCTGCTCTGCAACGGAGAACTCCGCCGTCGGTGCAAAGCCGTGAATGGGCATATGGTACAACTCCCCCCGATACCGGTAACAGCCATTGGTCAGCCGTGCCACATAGGGGAAAATGGTCAATGATCGGTCCGGCCAGTATTTTGGGTCACCCTGCCAAAGATACTGCGTGCCATCGACACTTTGCAAACTCATGAGCTGGGCGCCGACAGAATCGATGACGGCTGTCATGCTCCCGCTGCGGATTGTAAACATCATACAAAACCCTCCTGAATTGGAAATAAGAGAAAGGAAACGTTTCTATTCGTATTCTACCCTGGTCAGCTTCCTGGTGCAAGCCCCAATTCTACCGTTTTGCATAGGCATATTAAACTAAATACATATTCTGAATTTGTACAAACTGCAAGAAATACGCGTTTTTTAAAGTAAAATCATACTTTTTATTGTTAAGTCGCTTGACAAAATAATG
>UQXG01000077.1 GCA_900544945.1 uncultured Eubacteriales bacterium
TCTTTTTTAAAGATTTTAATTGGAGTTCAGTATGAGGTATTCTATCAGGAATGTGTGAACAGTCCGTAAACGCCGGAAAAAGTTAACATTTTTTCCGGCTGCTCAGCCAGTGATTCAGGGCCCCGCCGTAGAACAGGATGCTCAGACAGCAGTAAAGCCACAGCATTCCCAATGCCAGGGCATAAACGGAACCGTAAATCAGGGAATATCGGTTGAAATGCTCCACATAAATGGAGAACAGATCCGAAAACACCAGCCAGCCTACGGAGGACAGAATCCCGCCGGGCAGACTGCTTCCAAAGCCGTTTCGCCCATTGGGCAGCACCATATACATCAGGGTAAAAATCAGGCTCTGCAGCATCAGCAGCAGAAAAAACCGCACATCCACCAGATCCACCAGGAAGATTACCACCGGGTTATCCACCATGGAAAGCCACCGGAAAACGGCGTTGCCGAACACATGGAGCACCAGGGTCAGAATCAGCACAATGCCAAACAGAAAGGTATAGATCACGCTGATGCCCCGGGTGTACAGGTAGCCCCGGTTTTCCCACACGTCGTACACCGCGTTCAGTCCCCGAAGAAGTCCGTACACGCCCCGGCTGGCAGACCAGAGGGCAGTCAGGGCGGACAGCCCCAGCACCGTGCCGGTGGAATGGAGCCAGGCGCTGTATACCATTCCCTCTACCGTCTCCATCAGCGCCGGGGGAAGAACCTCCCCCATCATATCCACCAGAATTTCCACCTGCAAGCCCGCGAAGCGCAGCAGGCTCAGCAGCATCAGAAGCGCCGGGAAAACCGCCAGAATGATAAAGTAGCCGGCGTAGGCGGCGTGGAGGGAAATCTGCTTTTCCCGAACCCACAGATAGGCCTCCACCGTTTTGCCGATCAGGCCGCCCTTCGGAAGCTTTTCCATTCCACGTCTCCCCTTCCATGGCTGCGAATAACGGAAGCCCGCCGCCGATTCCGGCGGCGGGCTGTGATACTTTCGGAAACTTCGAATCAATCAGAAAGAGCTTCCTTATTATTCTACGGCGCAATCCGGCAATTATGCCGCTGCCTGACCGAAGTCATTCGGCGGAAATCAGGTAATAGTACACCGGCTGACCGCCGCTGAGCAGATTCACGTCCGCGTCCGGGCAGATGTCGGCAAAAATATCCGCAGCCTTCTGGGCGTGCTTTTCCTTCACGTCCTCGCCGTAATAGATGGTGACGTATTCCTTGCCGTCGTCACGAACCTTCTCGGCCAGAGACTTCAGCAGCACCTTGATATCCCGGCTGGTGCCGAAGAGCTGACTGCCGTAAAGCGCCAGATAGTCGCCCTCGTGGATATCATAGCCGTCAAAGTCGGAGTTCCGGGCGGCATAGGTGATCTGCATGGTGTCCACATTGCCCAGAGCCTGGGTCATGGCATCGGTGTTCTCCTCCACGGCTCCCTCGGGGCTGAAGGCCAGCATAGCGGTGACGCCCTGAGGCACGGTCTTGGAGGGGATGACCACCACATGCTTGGGGGTCAGGGCATCCACCTGCTCGGCGGCCATGATAATGTTCTTATTGTTGGGCAGAACGAAGACCGTCTCGGCGGGTACCTTGTTTACCGCCTCCAGAATGTCCTGGGTGCTGGGATTCATGGTCTGGCCGCCGGAGATGATCTGGTCAACGCCCAGATTCAGGAATACGTCCGCAAGGCCTGCGCCGGCACAGACGGACACCACGCCCAGGGGCTTCTCGGGCTCAGCGATCTGGGGAGCCAGATCCTTCTCGTTCATGACCTTCTCGGTGTGCTGCAGGCGCATATTCTCCACCTTCACGGTGACGAAGGAGCCGTAGTGAACGGCCTCGCTCAGAGCCTTGCCGGGGTCATTGGTGTGAACATGAACCTTGATGATCTCATCGTCGTCCACCAGCACCAGGCTGTCGCCCAGCTGGCTCAGGAAGGCACGAAGCTCCTCGGGATCCTTGTCATTCTCCCGGCTGACGATGAACTCGGTGCAGTAGGTAAAGGTAATGTCCTCGGTGTTGAAGTCGGAGAAGTCCGCAGCTTCCTTCACCGCAGGCGCGTCGGCGGCAGACTGTGCCACCACGTCCTCGCCCTGAATGGAGGACAGCATGGCCTCCAGGGCAGTGAGCCAGCCCTTGCCGCCGGCATCCACAACCCCCGCCTTCTTCAGAACCGGGTTCTGGTTGACGGTGTTTGCCAGGGCAATCTTGGCCTCCTCCACGGCGGCATTCTGAACGAATTCGATGAAGTTATTCTCCTGAGAGGCCTCCTGCGCCTTGGCGGCAGCCAGTCGGGAGACGGTGAGAATCGTGCCCTCGGCAGGCTTCATAACCGCCTTGTAGGCCGCGTCCACGCCCTCCTGAAGCGCCTGTGCCCACAGAACGCCGTCGCAGTCGGTGCATCCCTTGAGCTTCCGGGAGATGCCCCGGAACAGCAGGGACAAAATCACGCCGGAGTTGCCCCGGGCACCCCGGAGCATAGCGGAAGCGGCAATTTTCGCGGCAGTGCCCAGATCCGGGTCATCCGCCTTGCGCAGGTCTCCGGCGGCGGCGGTGATGGTCATGGACATATTCGTGCCGGTATCGCCGTCGGGCACCGGGAACACATTCAGCTCGTTCAGGGCCTGCTTGTGGTTTTCAATGGCGGCTGCCGCGCTGATAATCATTCTGCGCAGATCCGCGCCGTTGATTGTTTGTTTCAAGATTCTTTCCCTCCGATTCTTAGCCGATCATCATGGAGTCCACATAGACGTTGACTTCCCGAACCTGGGTGCCGGTGCACTCGGTGACCTGATGGCGCACTTCCTCGATGATGGATGCGCCGACGGCATTCATATTCACGTTGTCCACAATGATGTGCAGGTCGATGGAAATGGAGCCATCCTCGTTGAAGGTGACCTTCACGCCCTTGCCCACAGACTCAATGCGCAGCAGATGATAAGCGCTGTCGGTCAGACTCCGGGCCGCCATGCCCTTGACGCCGAAGCAGTTGGTAGCGGCGGTTCCTACGATATCGGTGTAGACATTGGTGCTCACATTGACGCTGCCGTTTTCATTTTCGTGACGTACCATATTACAACCTCCAATATTTTCGTAATGTATCAGGGAAGCTCTGATTCAATCGGCAAGAGCCGACAGCGAGAGATTTTTCTTTAGCCGAAGGCTTCAAAAGCGGAGGAATACTTTGTGTACCCGCAAGGGGTATGCCGCATCCGTAAGCCAGCTTACGCCGGCTACGGCTGCGCTATATTTCCCGCTTTTGAAGCCGCACGGATAGAGGAAAAGATCCGCTGCTCGGCCGATGGCGATTTATTCAGAGTTTCCCTAAAAAATCAGATCATGCTCTCTTCCCAGCAGGAAGGTGCCTCCAGGCCCATCATCTTCACAATGGTGGGAGCCACGTTGGCAAGGCCGAAGTGACCCTCCTTGATGTGCCAGTCGTGATCCTTATCGTAGATGATGAAGGGGACGGGGTTCAGGGAGTGGGCGGTGCGAACGGAAGTCTTGCCCTTCTTGGTCTCAGTCATCTGATCGGCGTTGCCGTGGTCAGCGGTGATGAGCACGGTGTAGCCGTACTTGTCAGCGGCCTCCAGAACGGCCTTCACGCTCTTGTCCACGCACTCCATGGCGTAGACCACTGCCTCCATGACACCGGTGTGACCCACCATGTCGCCGTTGGGGTAGTTGCAGCGCAGGAACTGGAACTTGTGGGAAGCCATGTTTTCCACCATCTTCTCGGTGATTTCCTTGGACTTCATGGCAGGAGCCTGCTCGAAGGGAATCACGTCGGAGGGCACTTCCTCATAGACTTCCAGGTTCTCGTCCACCTTGCCGGAGCGGTTGCCGTTCCAGAAATAGGTGACGTGGCCGAACTTCTGGGTCTCGGACAGGGCGTACTCGTGGATGCCCGCCTTGCACAGAACCTCGGTCAGGGTGTTGGTGATGACGGGAGGCTGCACCAGATAGTGCTCGGGAATCTTCAGGTCTCCGTCATACTGGAGCATACCGGCAAACTTCACGCCGGTGTAGTCTCCCCGGTCGAAGTGGTCAAATTCCTTCCGGTCAAAGGCCAGGGAAATCTCCTGAGCCCGGTCGCCCCGGAAGTTGAAGAGAATCACGCTGTCGCCGTTGGCGATTTTCGCCACGGGCTGACCGTTTCTGGCAACGACAAAGGCAGGCAGATCCTGGTCGATGCAGCCGGTCTCCGCCCGGTAGGTCTCAATGGCCTCCTTGGCAGAGGCAAACATTCTGCCCTTGCCTTCCACATGGGTCCGCCAGCCGGCTTCCACCATGGGCCAGTTGGCTTCGTAGCGGTCCATGGTAATCTTCATACGGCCGCCGCCGGAAGCGATGGCGTAGTCGCAGCCGTCGGTGTTCAGCTCGGCCAGAACCTTTTCCAGCATATCCACATACTCCAGAGCAGAGGTGGCGGGCACGTCACGGCCGTCCAGCAGGATGTGGCAGTAGGCCTTCTTCACGCCCTCTTTATGAGCCTGGCGCAGCAGGGCGATCAGGTGATGGATGTTGGAGTGGACGTTGCCGTCGGACAGCAGACCCAGGAAGTGCATGGCCTTGCCGCTGTTGGCATTGGCAATCAGCTCCTTCCAGGTTTCGGAAGCGTACAGGGTGCCGTTTGCGATGGACTCGCCCACCAGCTTCGCGCCCTGAGAATAGATCTGGCCGCAGCCCAGGGCATTGTGGCCCACCTCGCTGTTTCCCATATCCTCATCGGTGGGCAGGCCGACGGCAGTGCCGTGGGCTTTCAGATAAGTATGGGGGCAGTTGGCAATCAGCCAGTCCAGAGTGGGGGTGTTTGCCACCTTGACAGCGTCGCCGCTGCCGCCGTCGCCCTTGCCGACGCCGTCCATAATGACCAGTACAATGGGTTTTTCCATGATTTTTGACCTCCAAAAGCGAGTTTTCGCATAATTTTGCATCTTATCCAGTCCCCTTATTTTACATCATTTTCACAGAAGTTACAACTACTTTTTTATTTTTTCCGTTCCAACCAAAAAAACCTCCGGGAAATCCCCAAAATGGGTGATTTTCCCGGAAGTTGTTAAGCATTTTTTAAGACGCTCAAAATTGATTTCTCCGGCCTATGCCCCGGACGATCATGGCGCCAGCCAGCAGCATGGTCAGAACCCCCGCCACCATGGCGATGCCGATCCAGCCCTTGCTTTCTTTCTTTTTCTCTTCCGCATCCGGTTCGGTGGTTTCCGTAGTGGCTGCCTCAGTGGTTTCCTCCGTAGTCTCCACGGTGGTTTCGGCGGTGGTTTCCACGGTGGTCGGCACAGTAGTAGGCTCCGTCGTTGCCTCCGTAGCCGCCGTGGTTTCCGGGGCGGTTTCCGACTGCGCCATGGCCATCAGCGCCTCGTGCATGGCAGAGGTGGGATCCAGGGCCGCCACCGCCTCGGAGACGGTCTCCTGGGTGGTCTCCTTGGCAGCCTGGGTCTCGTCGGTCTTTTCGCTGTCTTCCGTGCTGTCGGTAGAGCCGCTGGAAGTGGGCAGGTTGTTGGGATCGAAGGTTCCCATGGTAATGCCCAGATTGCCGCCGTAGCTGCTGATGAGGGTGGAGGTATACTCACTGGGCCAGGGGTTGTTGGTGGGATAGAATACCGATACATAGCCGCCTGTCCACAGGCAGCTGTCGTTGAACCGGGGCATCCCGCCTTCGCAGTAGACGTATTTCAGATTCTCGCAGCCCCGGAAGCTCTGGGCGCCGAAGGTACGGAAGGTGCTGGGCAGATGGAGATAGGTAAGTCCCGTGCAGTTATAGAAGGCCTTGGCACCGATTTCCACCAGGCTGTCGCCGAAATCCACGGTTTTCAGCCGGTCGCAGCCGTAAAAGGCCTGATCGCCCAGCTTGGTCACGCCGCCGGTGAGCACCACATGGTCAATTTTCGTCTTGTAGGACTCCCAGGCGCTGCCGTCCTCCACCTCTCCGCTGCCGGAAATGGTCAGGGTGTAGTTGTCCAGGGACCAGGTCATCCCCTCGCCGCAGGTGCCATTGGCAGTGACCGCTCCGGCCGCCGGTGCCAGCACAGTAAGCAGCAGCGCGGCAAGCACAGCGGTTATCATCCATTTTTTCATATATCGATATCCTTTCTTCCATTAAAGAGTGAATTCAATTCATGGTTCCCTCTGCCCGGGCGAACAGCTCTCCGATCCGCTCCCGCAGGGCCCGGGCTTCCGGGGTGTCCTCGGTGCCGTGGACGTCAATCCATTGGGCAGAGGCGGTCTGAGCCTGCTTCAGCGTCGCCAGGTCGCAGCTCAGGTCTCCCACCCGGAAGGCCGGCAGGCCGGACTGCCGGGAGCCGAAGAAGTCTCCGGGGCCCCGGAGCTTTAAGTCCTCCTCGGCAATGCGGAAGCCGTCGTTGGTTTTGCACAGAGCCTTCAGCCGCTGAAGGGTTTCCGGATTCCGGTTGTGGGAGGTGAGAATGCAGTAGCTTTTGGCCTTGCCCCGACCTACCCGGCCTCGCAGCTGGTGAAGCTGGCTCAAGCCGAACCGGTCGGCATCCTCAATGACCATGAGCGTAGCGTTGGGCACGTCCACACCTACCTCGATGACGGTGGTGGCTACCATCACATCCGCTTCGCCCCGGGCGAAGGCCGCCATGGCGGCTTCCTTCTCCGCCCCCTTCATCTGACCGTGAAGCAGCGCAATCCGCAGATCGGGAAACACGGTTTGCTGTAGGGTTTCCGCCCAGGCGGAAGCCGCCTTCACCCCCAGCTCCTGGTTTTCCTCCACCGCCGGGCAGACCACAAAGCACTGATGCCCCTCGGCAACCTGCTTGCGGATAAAGGCGTTGATCCTGGCCCGGTAGCTCTCCCCCACCAGGAAGGTTTCCACCGTCTGCCGCCCCGGGGGCAGCTCATCCAAAATGGATACGTCCAGATCGCCGTACATCAGAAGTGCCAGGGTTCTGGGAATGGGGGTTGCGGACATGACCAGCAGATGGGGATCCTCCCCTTTTTCCGACAGCTTTGACCGCTGGGCCACGCCGAACCGGTGCTGCTCGTCGGCAATCACCAATCCCAGGCGCAAGAATCGGGTGGCATCCGTCAGGAGGGCGTGGGTGCCCACCACCACCTGGGTTTCTCCGGAAGCCAGCCGCTCCCGGGCTTCCCGCTTCTGCCTGACCGTCATGGAGCCGGTGAGCAAATCCACGGTAATTCCCAACGGGGCAAACAGCTTGCTCAGGCTGGCATAGTGCTGCTCGGCCAGAATTTCCGTAGGCGCCATCAGGGCCGTCTGCGCCCCGTTGCCCGCGGCGCAGTAGGCGGCAGCCGCCGCCACCATGGTTTTTCCGCTGCCCACATCTCCCTGCACCAGACGGTTCATGGGCTTACCGGAACGGAAATCCGACAAAATCTCTTCCACCGCCCGGCTCTGGGCTCCGGTTAGGGCAAAGGGAAGGCTTCCGTAAAAGGGCTTCATATTAAAATTGTGATAGGGCGTGCATTTCTTCTCCGCCCGGGAAGAGCGCATCAGGGAAAGTCCCGCGGAGAAAACGAAGAATTCCTCGAAAATCAGCCGTTTCTTCGCCTGAACCGCCTGCTCCATGTCCCGGGGCTGGTGGATGGCGTGGTAGGCCTCCTCCGCCGGGAGAATTCCGTATCCCGCCCGGACGGCCTCCGGCAGAATTTCCGCCGGGGGATCGCAGACCGCCAGTGCCTGCAAAACCGCCTTTCCCACCGCGGCGTTGGTCAGCCCCGCGGTCAGGGGGTAAATGGGCAGCACCCGGCGGGTGGTAAGCCCCGGACTGTCCGGATTCTCGAAAACCGGGTTGGTCATATTGTAGCCCACAAAATCCCCGGATACCGCGCCGTAAAAAATATATTCTCTGCCGTATTCCAGCTGCCCGGCGGCAAAGCGGTTGTTGAAGAAGGTCACATTCAGCCGTCCGGTGGTATCCGCCAGCTGAACCTTGGTCATATCCAGTCCCTTGCGGATATGGGCGGTGCGGGGATTGTTCATGACCGTAGCACGAAAACAGGCGGGAACGTCCGGAGACAGCTCCGAGATCGTGACAAGCTTCGTCCGATCCTCGTAGCCCCTGGGAAAATGGCAGATCAGATCCCCCAGGGTAAAAATATTCAGATTGGCAAAGAGCTTGGCTTTTGCCTCCCCCACCCCCTTGAGGATGGTCACGGGATCGCCCAGACGCGCCATGGATTCACCGCCTTGCATGGTTTTCCCGCTTATTATACTGCCTTTCCCAGCAGAAAGCAACGAAATTCTTCCGGCTTCTTTCGACAGGCCATTGGCTCCCCCAACGGGTTCCTGTGAAGGTTTATTCTTTGCCCTCATCCGTCGCGGCTGCGCCGTGCCGCCTTCCCCCAAGGGAAGGCAAAGGATATGCAGACGTACATCGGGTACGTCAGAAAAAAAGGCGCGGCATTGGGAAAAAAAGCCCGCTGCCCATATGATATAAATGAAAAAACTCCCTCCAAATAAGGAAGGAGGGAGATATTTTCAGAGAAATCAGGCCAGCTTGTTCATCTGGAGCGTCATGGAGCTCTTCTTGCGGGCAGCGTTGTTCTTGTGCAGCAGACCCTTGACAACCGCCTGATCCACAGCCTTGACAGCCACCTTGTAAGCAGCCTCAGCGGCAGCCTTGTCGCCGGACACCACAGCGGCGTCGAACTTCTTCAGGTTGGTCTTCAGCTCAGACTTGTTTGCCTTGTTCTTCTCATAAGCGATCTTGGAAGAAATGACATCCTTCTTAGAGGACTTAATGTTGGGCATGGATTTCACCTCCTTGTGTTATCTTTCCATACGGGTACACATTATAGCGTCTTTCAGGTGCAAAATCAACCCCCATTTTGAATTTTTTTCACAGTGCGACAGAAGCCCTCCGCCTTTCCCAAAGACCGTGAAAAAAAGAAGGCTGTCAAGTCCTAATTTTTGCACAAAAAATTTTCCTTGGTAAAAATCCACCATCCAAAAAAAGTGGGATTTTTCCAAAATCCCGCTTTCCGTTTTATGTGAACGAAAAATGAATATCCACACGATGGCTTCCCTGTGGAAAACCCCTGTGGACAAACCTGTGGAGAATGTGGAAAACTCCGAGTTATCAACAGGTATTTTTCTCCACAGCGGATTTCCACACATCTGTGGAATTTCTGCATACCGCCGTGCATATGGCCTCAAGAAGTTTCCGGGAAGGGAAATTACGTCACCGGGCGCAAAAGGTCAACCCGGCAAAAATCCTTTCCGAAAAGTTTACAAAATGTAAAACTCTCGTGTCATATTTTGTTAACACTCGGTAAGGTCCTGAAAAATTTTGTGAAAAACCCCCAAAGCTTGCCGGGTATCATTCCGGCCTGCCGGGGAATACTGAGTGCAGACGCTCCGCCCGTCCGGAGCAGACACAGGAGGCACTTATGCAGGGAAAAGTAGAAATCTGCGGGGTCAATACCGCCCGTCTCACGGTTTTATCCCCGGTGGAAATGGATACCCTTCTGCGCCTGGCACGGCAAGGCGACAGCCATGCCCGGCAAAAGCTCATTGAGGGGAATCTCCGGCTGGTTCTGTCCGTGATCCAGCGATTCGACAAGCGGGGAGAAAATCCGGACGACCTGTTTCAGGTAGGCTGCATCGGGCTTATGAAAGCCATTGCCAACTTTGACCCGGACAAGCAGGTTCGGTTTTCCACCTACGGCGTGCCCATGATTGCGGGGGAGGTTCGCCGGTACCTCCGGGACAACAGCGCCATCCGGGTATCCCGGTCTATCCGGGATGTGGCCTATCGGGTGCTTCAGTGCAAGGATGCCCTGACCGCCCGGATGGATCGGGAGCCTACCCTGGCGGAAATCGCCGGGGAGCTGGCTCTGCCCATGGAGGAGGTAAGCCAGGCCCTGGATGCGGTGTGCGCGCCGGTAAGCCTGTACGATCCCATTTATGCCGACGGCGGAGACCCGCTGACCGTGATGGATCAGGTGCGGGACACGAAAAACACGGAAGAGGGCTGGATGGATCACATCACCCTGCGAAACGCCTTCCATAGCCTTTCCGACCGGGAAAAGCAGATTTTGTCCCTGCGGTTTTACGACGGAAAGACCCAGATGGAGGTGGCAGGCTCCCTGGGCATCTCCCAGGCCCAGGTATCCAGGCTGGAAAAGGGTGCCATCTGCGCCATGCGCAAAAGCGTCAGCGTCAGCTGAATATTCCGGTTCTTCCTGGCATAGGCTTTTCCAAGGAGGCGGGAGCCATGACCATGAATTTTTCCGATTTGCAGTGCCGGGAGGTCATCTGTCTCAGCGACGGCCAGCGGCTGGGCTTTATCACCGATGTGCAGATTGAGATTCCCGACGGGAAGGTCTGCGCCATCGTGGTGCCCGGCCCCTGCCGTCTGTTCGGCGTGGCCGGGCGCAGCGACGACTACATCATCCCCTGGAACTGCATCAAAAAGGTAGGGCCGGACATCGTCCTGGTGGATACCAAGCCCAACGCGTGCAGAGTGCCCAGGAAACGGCCTTTCTAAATTAGGGTCTATCTGAAAGCCGTCAACACGCCCAAACAGCGGGTCTTTTCCACCTGCTGGGCACCATTTTTTCT
>UQXG01000078.1 GCA_900544945.1 uncultured Eubacteriales bacterium
CAGGCGGAAAATCCCTCGCCGTTGGTCATATTCCCGGTTTTCAGATAGACCCTAAGATAACGAAGTTCCTTCTGAGTAACTCAAAAGCCAGAAAGCTTTCGCTTTCTGGCTTTGGTGACTTCTATATTGTTTCTGAAGCTGGCTTTTGGGGTGCGTTACGCTCTTTCCGCCAAACTCGATCAGAACTCCACCGGGGGCACATAGTCTGCCTGGGGCTGGGCGCCCTTTTTCAGGTTCTCGTAGAACACGGCGGTGGCGGCATTCCGGTAGGGGTTCAGGAACAGATGGCCGATGCCCAGGGTCAGGCCGCTGAGAAGTTCCCAGCCGATAAAGGTCAGCTGAAGCAGAAACAAGTCCATCTTGTGGCCGTCCATCATGGTTTTGGAAGCGTCGATAGCAGCGGACGCGGTCATTTCCGGATGCTCGGCCAGAATGAAGGGGGTCATGGCGTAGCTGTAGCTCTTCACGACCCCGGGGATCACCAGCAGCAGCGACCACAGGATGACGTACAGCGTCCGCAGGAAGCTCTGGGCAAAGCCGGTGCCGAACCGGTCGAACTGGCTGAACAGCACGTCAAAGGTCAAAGGCTCCCCCCGGTACTGCCGGAGAAGGAACTCCGCGTGACCCAGCGCGACGGTACCGCCCACCAGGAAGGTCAGAAGCCCCCAGATGCCAACGCCGGAGAGTACAGGCACGAGGATCGTCCGCAGAAGCGCGGGCAGCTCGCCCCTACCGTTTGAGGCGTAATTCAAGATGTAGCGGAAAGTGTCGCCGCCGGTAATGTCCATGGCCATGCCGCCCAGCAGAGCGGCTACCAGTGTGACACCGACGGAAATTCCCCAATTGCCCCTTAGGTTTTCCCGGGCGGCTTTTCGCATATCAGACTCGGTCATAGTGTGTTCCTCCTTGTTCTATCTGTATTCAGAAAGAGGTTGCTTCAGAAGGTGGCGACATCGGGGTCGGCGGGCTGAGCGCCGGCAGTGACCTCGACGGCGGTGAGCACAGGGCCTACGTCACCCTTGTACAAGGGATGCTTTTCGGCACTAACCTTGGCGGTGACCATGACCCAATCCCGGCTTTTCAGCTGGGCGGCTCCGTCATACCGGCAGGGAATGCCGCAGAACTGAATGTCCTCCACGCAGCAGGTCATGACGAACCGACCCGGAGCGAACATACCGTTCTTGTCCCGGCGGAGCATGGCTACCTGCCCCTTGAACCGGACGGTTTTGCCGTCGTACTTCTGAGGCTCCTCGGTGACATCCCGGTACCACAGGGCGAAGTCCTCGTCCTTGATCTCCACAATGGGAGCGTTGATGTCAAAGGGCAGGGGATCCTGAATCTGATCGAATTCCGTAGTGCCGTCGGTGTAGTCGTAGAGAATGTCGATTTTCCGGGAGGCGGCCCGAGCCAGCTTGTGGAAGGGCATCACATCCTGCCCCTTTTCCAGCCGATTGAAGACCACCATCTGAGCGCCTACCAGCTTGTCCATGACCAGATTGCGCATGTTGGCGTTGAAGGCCATAATGGTGGTGGAGTCGGCGAACATGATCTCCTGGGCAATGGCCCAGTTCTCCGGAAAACGCATGTAGAGGTCTCCCACCTGCTGCATTCCGTTCAGCTCCGCCACCACCCGCTCGGCCTTGTACTTTTTCTGCAAGGCCAGAAGTTCCTTGGTGGTGACGGTCTGCTGATCCAGAACCTCAATATAGACGTTCTGGGAAGGGTAGGTGGAAAGGTCGTATTCCTCCTCACCCTCTTCAAACAGCAGCAGAAGGGTCTTCTCCCCGGCATTGAACCGGGGATCCTCCAGAGTTTCCTGGATGAATTTTGTTTTTCCGGAATCCAGGAAGCCGGTAAAGGCGTAAACAGGAATCTGCTGCATACTTACACCCCAAACAGCTGGGCAATGGCCTGCTCATCCAGCTTGGAGCCGATGACGCACAGCTTGCCGGTGATATCCGGGCTTCCCAGACGGACGTTGGTCTCTTCGGGCACATAGTCGAAGTAGATCCAGCTGCCGTCGGCGGCAGGCAGAATGCCCTTGGCCCGGAGAATCATGCCGTACTTGCCGGAATCCAGAGCATGCAGAGCCTTCTCCACGGTTTCCTTGTCAAATTTCCGGGCAGTCTCCACGCCCCAGGAGGTGAATACCTCGTCGGCGTCGTGGTCATGGTGGTGGTGATGATGCTCATGGTCATGATCGTGGCAGCCGCAGGTGCAGTTTTCGTCATGCTCGTGATGATGGTGCTCGTGCGCTTCCTCCTCGTCATGGTCGTGATGATGGTGATGCTCGTGCTCGTCTTCATCCTCATCATCGTGGTGATGATGGTGGCCGCAGCAGCAGCCGTCCTCATCCTCGTCATGGTCGTGATGGTGATGATGCTCGTGCTCGTGCACCAGCTGGGCAAGCTCGTTGGCCAGAGTGGACTGACCCTCCATGGCGGCGGTCAGCTGCTCGCCGGTGAGCTCCGCCCAGGGGGTGGTGACGATGACGGCCTTGTCATTGTGCTCCCGAAGCATGGCAACGGCGGCGTCCAGCTTGGCCTGGGGAATGGAATCGGTTCGGGACAGGACGATGGTGGAGGCGGTCTCCACCTGGTTGTTGTAGAACTCACCGAAGTTCTTCATATAGACCTTGACCTTGCCCGCGTCTACCACGGCTACGGTGTAGCCCAGGGTCACTTCCTCATTCATGACCTTCTTCACCGCACCGATGACATCGGACAGCTTGCCCACGCCGGAGGGTTCGATGAGAATCCGGTCGGGGTGGTACTGCTCGATAACATTGGTCAGCGCCTTGCCGAAGTCGCCCACCAGGGAGCAGCAGATGCAGCCGGAGTTCATCTCGGTGATCTGAATGCCCGCGTCCTGCAAAAAGCCGCCGTCAATGCCGATTTCGCCGAATTCGTTCTCGATCAGCACGATCTTCTGACCCTTGTAGGCCTCGGAAATCAGCTTCTTGATCAGGGTAGTCTTGCCGGCTCCCAGGAAGCCGGAGTAAATGTCAATTTTCGTCATAATAATCTCACCTTTCCAAATGCTTCAGGCGACACCGCGCAAGGCGGCACTGCCCTTATTTTCAACATAATATTATAGCGCGTTTTCCGGGAAAATGTTTGAAATTGGTGTTAACTTTTCCCGGACGGCGTGAAATTCTCCTCGATGGGGTACTCGTCCTCGTCGGCAAAGTGCCACCATTCCCGTTTGTATCCCACAAAGCCGTGCTTTTCCATGAGGATTTCCAGCAGCTGGGCGTGCTGGGCGGCATCCTTGGTGCAGTCGGAATAGTCCCGGTCGGCCTTTTCGGAGAAATCGTCAAAGCCCGTGGGCATTTCCACGGCGCTTCCGTCGGCGGATACCAGAGTCAGGTCTACGGTGTTGCCCCGGCAGTGGGGGCTCAGGCCGTTTGCGGGATTGGAAACATAGGCGGAATTTGGGTAAACCTCCCAGAGCTTTTTCTGGGCAGCCACCGGCCGGAAGCCGTCCCAGATTTTGAGGGTCAGCCCCAGTTGGGCCAGATCATCGCTGACGGCCTTCAGCTTTTTCACCGTGCCGTAGCGCAGCCAGGCGTCGGTAAAATCGTAGATTACCGTGCCGGTGAAATTCTCCGTAGTGGCGTAGGGAAGCGCCTGGTAGGCTTCCGGAATATAGTCCAGAATCCGGACGAAATCCCCATCCTCCGGTTCCGGCGGGGTGGTCGGTATCGTTTCCACCGGATAGGTGTATATGACTGCCGGGGGCTGGGTCGTTTCCCGGGTTTCCTCCGGCACCCGGGCGCAGCCGCCCAGAAGCAGCACCCCGGCCAAAATGCCTGCAAGCCATTGCGTTTTCATGATGTGCCTCCCAGCAGACGGACGGTTTTCAGATGATCGATCATGGCTCCCATGGGGGCGGACAGCCATTTTTCCCGGCGGTAGAGCAGCTGTTTCCACACCACCACATGCAGCCCCGGCACATTCAGCCTGGTCAGTCTGCCCTGACGAACCATATCCTCGGTCACATAGTCCGGCAGGAAGGAAAGCCCCATGTTCTGCCCCACCAGGGTACAGATCACGTCCGCCTGACCGGTTTCCAGCACCGGGCGGATTTCCAGGGAGCTTCTGGCCAGCTGCTCGTCCATAAGTCGGCGGTAGCTCATGCCCTTCTCCGTCAGCAGGAAGGGCTCTTCCAGAAGCTGCCGGATCTCCACCCGGTTCAGGCTTGCCAGGGGATGGGCGGGGGAGGCCACAAAGTGCACCCCGATTTCCTCCTCATCGGCGATGACGTAGTTGGTGTCGTAAACGTGGTCGTCCATGGTGCACAGCATATCCACCTCGTTGTGATCCAGCTTATCCAGAAGCGCCGTGGTGTCGGTGGTGGTGACGTAAAGGGATACCTTAGGATAGGTTTGCCGGAACCGGGCAAACTGGGAGGCAATCAGGGGCTGGCACAGAGAATCCGCCATGCCCAGCCGCAGAATGCCGGCCGGCTCCCGGTGACCGGTGCTGCTGAGGAGCATTTCCTGGCAGCTGCGGCAAATCTGCTGGGCATAGTTCAGTACGTCCCGGCCGGTATCCGTCAGGGTGACGGTGTGACCAATCCGGTCAAAGAGCTGAGTGCCCATTTCCTTTTCCAGCTGCTTGATCTGGAAGGAGATGGTGGGCTGGGAATAGCCCAGCTTCTCGCCTGCCCGGGTGAAGCTGCCCAGCTCCGCCACCTCGATAAAAATGTTCAGACTGCGAAGATCCATGGAAGCCTCCCGTTTTGCGTAGTTGATTCTATTATACCCGGCAGGCCAAATCTGTCAAGCCGGGACTTGACAGGGGAAGGTTTTGGATGATAAACTGGGGAAAAAGGAGGGAAAACCATGGAAAAAATACTGGAAGTTTGCGTAGATTCCTACGCCTCCGCCATGGCGGCCATCCAGGGCGGGGCAGACCGACTGGAACTTTGCAGCGCGCTGAGCGTGGGAGGCCTGACCCCGAGCGCCGCGCTGGTGCACCAGATTCGCCTGGTAAGCGACATCCGGGTGCGCTGCCTGATGCGTCCCCGGGCGGGAGATTTTCTGTATACGAAGGAAGAAATTTCGCAGATGGTCTCGGAAATGGAGGCCTTGAAGGCCGCCGGAACGAGCGGCTTCGTCATCGGCTGCCTGACCCCGGAGGGGGAGCTGGATGAAATTGCCATGGCACCGCTCCTGAAGGCCGCCCAGGGCTTTGACCTGACGCTCCACCGGTGTATCGATGTGTCCTGGAATTTGGGGGAAACTTATCAAAAGGCGGCTGGTCTGGGTTTTGACACGGTGCTCACCAGCGGCGGGGCAGGGAAGTGCCTGGATGGCATGGCGGAAATCGGGAAGCTTCTGGCTTTTCAGAAGGAAACCGGCGGCCCCCAGGTGCTCATCGGCGCGGGGGTGAACGCCCGGGTGATCGAGACTTTCCGGGAAGCATTTCCCCAGGCGGAGGCCTTCCACATGAGCGGCAAAAAGGAAGTGGAAAGCGGCATGGTGTTCCGTCGGAAAGGCGTGCCAATGGGTGCTCCGGGGCTGGACGAATGGCACATTCCGGTAACGGATCAGAATGAAATCAGACAGGCAAAAGAGGCTTTATACAGATAAAAATCTCCGGGTTTCCTTGGAAACCCGGAGATTTTTCCGAAATTTACTTTTTCTCGTAAGCGTTGGTGCCGAAGTTCACGGAGGTGTCGCCCTGAGCGTTGGTGCCGAACTCATAGTCCTTGCCAGGCAGAACGGCGTTCATGAAGATACCCACCAGAGCCGCCACAGCCAGGCCGGACAGGCTGATGGTCATGGAGCCCACGGGAATCACGATGGCGCCGTTGTAGCTGACACCCACTGCCAGACCCAGGATCATGGCGGCAATCAGCACGTTGCGGCTCTTGGTGAAGTCCACCTGATTTTCCACCACGTTCCGCAC
Organism: uncultured Eubacteriales bacterium; assembly: GCA_900544945.1. GTDB lineage: Bacteria > Bacillota > Clostridia > Oscillospirales > Oscillospiraceae > Faecousia. The sequence goes on from UQXG01000078.1 coordinate 5,916, forward strand.
GCCTACCGCGGAAATCATGCCGTAAAGCACCAGGCTGACACCGCCCATGGTGGCGGCGGGCATGGCGACGATCAGCGCGGCAAACTTGGGGCAGAAGGACAGGATGATGGCGAACACCGCGGCCAGACGGATGACCCGGGGGTCGTAGACCTTGCTCAGAGCCAGCACGCCGGTGTTTTCACCGTAGGTGGTGTTGGCGGGGGCACCGAAGAGGGCAGCCAGGCTGGTGGCCAGACCGTCGCCGGTCAAGGTGCGGTGCAGGCCGGGGTCGGCCACAAAATTTTCACCCACGGTAGAGGAGATGGCACACATATCGCCGATGTGCTCCACCATGGTAGCCAGAGCAATGGGGGCGATGGTAACCGCGGAGGTGACCAGCAGACCGCCGTCATGCTCCCGGGACAGCAGAGCGAACACGGTGTTGTCCCAGATCACGGGGCTGCCGAACCACTTGGCCTGGGACACGGCAGACACCACGTTTGCCCGGGCGGAGGGATCCACGATCAGGGCGAACACATAGGAGCCCACCACACCCAGCAGAATGGGAATGATCTTTACCATGCCCTTGCCCCAGACGTTGCAGGCCACCACGATGAGGATGGCCACCATGGCAATCAGCCAGTTGGTGCGGCAGTTGCTGATGGCGGAGCCGGCCAGGGACAGGCCGATGCAGATGATGATGGGGCCGGTGACAATGGGAGGGAAGTAGCGCATGACCTTGCCTGCGCCGAAGGCCTTGAAAAATCCGGCAAGCACCAGGTATACAAGACCCGCAATCGCCACGCCGAAGCAGGCGTAGGGAAGCAGCTCTGCATTGGCGGAGCCGTCCGCCAGCACGGGAGCGATGGCGGCATAGCCGCCCAGGAACGCAAAGGAGGAGCCAAGGAAAGCGGGAACCTTCCGACCGGTGACCAGATGGAAGAGCAATGTGCCGAGACCCGCGAACAGCAGGGTGGTGGACACGTTCAGGCCGGTCAGGGCGGGAACCAGCACCGTCGCGCCGAACATGGCGAACAGGTGCTGCACACCCAGAATCAGTGCCTTGGAGGTGCCCAGCTTTCTTACGTCGTAAACCGCTTCGTTGTTTTCCATAAGAATATGTGCCTCTCTTTCTTTTGTTTTTGGGGATATACTGATTTTATCGTCTGCGGGCATGGACGGAAACCGCCCGCTCACAGTGCTTACCGATGAAAACAAAGCTTCCCCAAACATCACCAGTCAGTATACTCCGAGAATCCGGCTTTTTCAATGCTTTTTTGCGCCGGAATTTGGGGAGCAATCCCTATTTCTTTTGTAGAAAATCACAAAAGTGAGAAAATCGCGAAAGCCGTTAGGACAATTTTCGTATGTCCGCAGGCTATGGGCGAATGCTTTTTGTGTAAATACACCATTTCCCTTCCGAGGAATTGACTTTTTTCCCCTTTCCGATTATACTATCCCGGATACTTGGCGCAAAGCCCATATTATTTGGAGAGAAGATGGAAAAATGGTCTATAAATGGGATGTGACGATCCCAAAGCTTTCCGGGGACAGCCCCCGAAGAGCTTACCTCTGGCTTCCCGAGGACTACGAGGAAAATCCGGACAAGCGGTATCCTGTAATGTATATGTTCGACGGGCACAACGTGTTTTTTGACGAGGACGCCACCTACGGCAAGTCCTGGGGCATGGCGAAATTTCTGGAGGAAAACCCGAAGGATTTGATTATTGTCGCCGTGGAGTGCAACCACGAAGGAAACCGGCGGCTCATCGAGTATTCTCCCATGACCTATACCAATTCCGAGCACGATACCATCCGGGGCAAGGGCGGGATCATGCTGAACTGGATGGTCAAGGAGCTGAAACCCTATATTGACGAAACCTGCCGCACCCTGCCCGACCGGAACCACACCATCATCGCCGGTTCCTCCATGGGCGGGCTCATGGCTCTTTACGGGGCAACGGCCTACAACCATGTGTTCCAGCGGGCGGCCTGCCTGTCTCCCAGCCTGTGGGTAGCGCCGGGGAAGGTGCTGGAAATGGTAGCCCGTGCCCACATCCGCCGGGACACCACCGTCTACATGGACTACGGCGAGCTGGAAATGTTCAACCATGCGGCAACCCAGGAATCTATGATTTCCACGGCGCACCTGCTGCTGACCAAGCGGGTGAACCTGGCACTGCGGATTGTCCCCGGCGGCAGTCACTGCGAGGCCAGCTGGGAAAAGCAGATTCCGATTTTTATGGAATGCCTGGGACTGTAATACTATTTCTTAAGTAAAATGATTTCATCATTTTACTTAGGGTCTATCTGAAAACCGTCAACACGCCCAAACAGCGGGTCTTTTCCACCTGCTGGGCACCATTTTTTCTTGCAATACGCAGAGTATTCCTGCAAAAAATGGCTTCCTCAGGCGGAAAATCCCTCGCCGCCTCTCATATTTCCGGTTTTCAGATAGACCCTAATAAAACGCTTTTAAGCGTTTTATTAAAAACTCGTATGAGAAGGAGAGAGAAAATGGAAATTCGCTATGAAAAGCATTGGAGCAGCTACCTGAACCGGGACATGGAGTTCAAAATCTACGGCTCCGGCGGCAAGCCCGTCATGTTCATTCCCTGCCAGGCAGGAAGGTTCTGGGACTTTGAGGACTTCCACATGGCAGACTGCTGGGCTCCCTGGATTGAGTCTGGGAAGTGCATGGTTTTCTCCGTGGACACCATCGACAACGAGGCCTGGGCTGCCGTCGGCGCGGACAACCGCTGGCGCATCGAAAATCACGAAAAGTGGATCAATTACATTGTCAATGAAATGGTACCCACCATCCGGCACCTTGCGGGTCTTGCCAACGGCTATGACCAGGGCATTCTGACCTTCGGCGCCTCCATGGGCGCCATGCACGCGGCAAACCTCTATTACCGCCGGCCTGACCTGTTCGACAGCTGCTTTGCCATTTCCGGCCTCTACGACAACCGGGAGTTTTTCGGTGACTACTGCGACGACCTGGTCTATAATAACTGCCCCTGCCTGTATTTGCAGAATATGCCCGCCGACCACTATTACATGGACATGTACAACCACCAGAAGAGCCTGATCGTCTGCGGTCAGGGCGCTTGGGAAGAGCCTTTGCTGGAATCCACCCGGTGGCTGGACACGGTGTGCTGCCAGAAGGGCATTCACACCCGGTTTGAATACTGGGGTCTGGACGTGAACCACGACTGGCCCTGGTGGTTCAAAATGGTGGAAACCTATTTACCCTGGTTTCTGGGTTGAATGATAGCAATAGAAGGAGATAAGACATAAATGAAGAACTTTATTTTTATTTCCCCCAACTTCCCCATGACCTACTGGAAGTTCTGCCGGGAGCTGAAAAATAACGGTATGCGGGTGCTGGGCATCGGCGACAGCCCCTATGACGATCTGCTGCAGGAGCTGCGCGACAGTCTGGACGAATATTATAAGGTTTCCAGTCTGGAAAATTACGACGAGGTGTTCAAGGCCGTCGCCTTCTTCACCTACAAATACGGCAAGATCGACTGGCTGGAAAGCAACAACGAATACTGGCTGATGCGGGACGCGGCCCTGCGCACCGAATTCAACATCACCACCGGCCCCAAGCTGGACGAGATGGATAAGATCAAGTTCAAGTCCTGCATGAAGAAGTATTACGCCAAGGCCGGTATCCCCACCGCCCGGTATCATCTGGTGGAGGGGCTAGAGGACGCCCTGGAATTTGCCCACACCGTGGGCTATCCCGTGGTGGTCAAGCCGGACAGCGGCGTGGGCGCCTGCAACACCTACAAGCTGCAATCCGACGAGGATGTCCGGTGGTTCATCAGCAATAAGGACGACGCCGTGTACATCATGGAGGAGTTCGTCAACGGCTATGTCCAGACCTTCGACGGCATCGTGGACTCCAAGGGGCAGATGCTGTTCGAGTCCGGCAATATCACGCCCCTGTCCATCATGGACATCGTGAATACCCAGGGGGATTCCGTATACTATCTGGTAAAGGAGCTGCCGGAGAAGATCCGCAAGGCCGGACTTGCCACCGTGAAAGCCTTCGGCGTCAGGAGCCGCTTCGTCCATCTGGAATTCTTCGTCCTGAACGAAGACCAGGCGGGGCTGGGCAAAAAGGGAGACGTGATCGGTCTGGAGGTCAACATGCGCCCTTCCGGCGGCTATACCCCCGAGATGTACAACTACTCCCAGGAGACCGATGTGTACAAAATCTGGGCGGACATGGTGGCCTTTGACTGCAACACCAAGCCCATCGGCGCCCATCATTTCTGCGCCTTCTACGGCCGCCGGGACGGACGTCGCTACAAGCTGGACGATTACGAGGTCATGATGAAGTATGGCAGCAAAATGGTCATGTGGGGACGCATTCCCGACGCCCTCTCCGGCGCCATGGCGAACCAGATGTACGTGGCCAATTTCGACACGGAAGAAGAAATGATGGCCTTCTACAAAGACATGGCCGCGACATACGAGGGATA
>UQXG01000079.1 GCA_900544945.1 uncultured Eubacteriales bacterium
TAAGTATTGATGTCCTTAAAGGCAATTACAGATATAATACAGAGTATCAGTATATAAAAAGCCTTATGGAAGTTAATGGACTGTCACAAGAGAACAAAGATAGGTTTATTGACTTTATAAGCACTAATATCAAATACTTCAAGTAATCAAAGAGTGCCCGGAAAGAGGAAAGTTCTGATCCCCTCAGTCGTGGCCTTGCGGGAGATGGCCATGACTGCATAGCTTTCAGTACGCAAAAATACCCTCCGCGCGGATTGCGCGGAGGGCATTCTTTTACTTTACGTCCAACTTGAAATTGTCGCCGTCGGTGAGAATGCGGATGGCGGAGATGGGGTGCTCGAAGCTGTCGATGATGGCCTGGCTGATGGGATCCTCCAGCTCCCGCTGGATGGTCCGGCGCAGATTCCGGGCTCCGTAGAGGGCGGAATAGGCCTTCTTCACGAGAAGTGCCTTAACCGTTTCGTCCCAGGTCAGGGTCAGGCCACGGGCAGACAGGCTGTCCTGAAGCTCCCCCAGCATGATGTCCGCAATACCCAGGAAGTTTTCTTCCGTCAGGCGGTTGAAGGTGATGATCTCGTCCACCCGATTCAAAAACTCCGGACGCAGGAACTCCCGCAGAGCCTTCATGGTGGTCTCCTGAACCTTGTCGCCCTCGGTTCTGCCGAAGCCCAGACCCCCTACCCTGCCCTCAGAGCCGGCATTGGAGGTCATAACGATGATGGTATTCTCAAAGTTTACCACCCGACCCTGGGCGTCGGTAATCCGTCCGTCGTCCAGAACCTGCAAAAGCACGTTCAGCACGTCCGGGTGGGCTTTCTCAATCTCATCGAAGAGCACCACGCTGTAGGGGCGGCGGCGAATTTTTTCCGTCAGCTGACCGGCCTCGTCATAGCCCACATAGCCGGGAGGAGAACCGATGAGCTTGGAAACCGTGTGCTTTTCCATATACTCGGACATATCCAGGCGGATGAGAGCATCCACGCTGTCGAACATATCGCTTGCCAGCTGCTTGACCAGCTCCGTCTTGCCAACGCCGGTGGGGCCGACAAAAATGAAGGACACAGGCTTCTTTTTGGGGCTGATGCCCACCCGGTTCCGGCGGATGGCCCGCGCCACCGCCTCCACCGCCTGATCCTGGCCAACGATGTGGGTCTTCAGCCGGTCAGACAGACCCTTCAGCTGCTGATACTCCTGAGCCTTGATCTTGGAGGCGGGAATTTTCGTCCACAGCTCAATGATCCGTGCCAGATTTTCCATGGTCACGGCAGGCTTAGGCTTGGCCTCCAGCTCCTCGATCTGGGGAGCCAGCTGCATCAGCTTGCTGCGAAGCAGAGCCAGACGCTCAAAATTCTGGTTCTCCGCGTCCTCGTTGAGCATCCGAAGCTCCAGCTCGTAGTCGTCCCGCTCCTTTTTCAGCTCGGCCAGCCGGGAAATGTCCTTGCACTGGAGGTTGACATCCGAGCAGGCCTCGTCCAGCAGGTCAATGGCCTTATCCGGCAGGAACCGGTCGGTGATGTAGCGCTCGGAGAGCACCACGCACTGGTGGGCAATCTCCGGAGAAATCTCCACCCCATGGAACTGGGCATAGGCCTTGGCGATGCCCTGCATGATCTGGCTGGCCTCCTCGATAGTAGGCTCCGCCACCGTCACCGGCTGGAACCGCCGTTCCAGGGCAGCATCCTTCTCGATATATTTCCGGTACTCGGCAAAGGTGGTGGCGCCGATGACCTGAATCTCTCCCCGGGACAGGGCGGGTTTGAGGATATTGGCGGCGTTCATGGAGCCTTCCGCGTCACCGGCTCCCACCAGGTTGTGCACCTCGTCGATGACCAGGATGATGTTGCCGCACTCCTTGATTTCGCCGATCAGGCTCTTCATCCGGCTTTCAAACTGGCCCCGGAACTGGGTTCCCGCCACAAGCGCCGTCAAATCCAGGAGGAAAACCTCCTTGTCCCGGAGCTTGTAGGGAACGTTGCCCTCCGCAATCCGCTGTGCCAGACCCTCGGCAATGGCGGTTTTGCCCACGCCGGGCTCACCGATGAGACAGGGATTGTTCTTCTGCCGGCGGTTGAGAATCTGAATCACCCGCTCGGTTTCCACGTCTCGGCCGATGACCTTGTCAAGCTTCCCGGCTCTGGCTCGGCCGGTCAAATCCATGCAATAGCTGTCCAGGAACTTATGCTTCTTATTCTTCTTTTTGGTTTTTTCCTCCTGGGGCGGCTCCTCGGCTCTTGTCGGCCGCTGGGGCTGGGCGGGCGGATTGGGATTTCCGCCGAAAAGCTGGTTCAGCAGCGGGAAGGTTGCGGTCTGGCTGTCAATTTCGTCATCGTCAGCGTCCGTGCTGTCGTCCCGCTGACCGAACATGCTGCTCATCTCATCGGTGAGCATGTCCAGATCTTCCTCGGAAATGCCCATCTGCTTCACCGCCTGGTCGATCTGAGGAATGCCCAGACTCCGGGCGCATTTGAGGCAATAGCCCTCATTCAGGGTCACGCCGTTCTCTACCTTCGTAATGAACACAACGGCGATATTTTTCTTACACTTGCTGCACATTTTCGGCTGCATAGTCACTCACTCCTTTTTTCAAGGAATATTTCCTTTCTGAGCAGTATAGCACAGACCTGTCAAAAAAGGAAAAACAAATTATGAACGTCCCAAAACCTTACTTCGTCCAATCGCTGCCGGCTTCAAACTGAGCCACGCCGTCATCGTACCACAGGTGGGTCATGTACAGACCTCCCGGCGGCACGGTAGGGCCGGCGGCGGTGCGGTTTCCGGATTCCAGGATATCGCCGATTTCCTCCGGGCGGATTTTCCCTTCCGCCGCGTAGACCACGGTGCCGGCCATGGCACGAGCCATGTTATAGAGGAAGCCATTGGCGCAGACTTTCAGAGTGATGATGTCTCCCCGCCGCTCTACGTTATAATAATACACCGTGCGCACGGTAGACTTGACATCCGTGCCCACGCTGCGCACGGCGGCAAAATCGTGGGTGCCCACGAACTGGTCTGCCGCCGCCTGCATGACGGTCTCGTCTAAATGCCGGGGGTAAAACCAGGCTCGGTTGACATAAAACGGGTCTTTTAACCGGGAATTGTAAATCTGATAGGTATACTCCTTTTTCACGCAGGAGCCGATGGCGTTGAAATTCTCGTGGACGTCGAAGGCCTTCGTCACCACAATGTCGCAGGGCAGATGGGTATTCAAGGCATAGGGCAGCCGGTCGGCGGGGATAGTGGAATCCGTGCGGAAATTCGCAACATACACCCGGGCGTGGACTCCCGCGTCCGTGCGGCCGCAGCCCGTCATATGCACCGGATGCCCCACAATCATGGCCGCCGCCTTTTCCAGGGTCTCGGCGACAGTTGGCAGGTTCTTCTGAACCTGCCAACCGTGATACGCCGTACCCAGATATGTTAAAATCAGTCCGATATTTCGCATAAAATCCTCACAAAGCGAAGGTTTTGAGCACGATAACCGCCACAAGCAGCACCGCACCGGCGCAGTAGGACAGGAAATCCTCCCGGTGGTAGTGGAGCTGCTTCATTTTCGTCCGACCCTCGCCGCCCTGATAGCACCGGCACTCCATGGCCGTAGCCAGCTCGTCGGCCCGGCGGAAGGCACTGATGAACAGCGGCACCAGAATGGGAATCAGAGCCTTGGCTCGGTCGGTCAGAGACCCGGACTCAAAGTCTGCGCCTCTGGCCTTCTGGGCACTCATGATCTTGTCTGTTTCCTCAATGAGGGTGGGGATGAACCGCAGAGCGATGCACATCATCATGGAAAGCTCATGCACCGGCACGCCCACCTTTTTCAGGGGGTTCATGAGCGCCTCCAGGCCGTCCGTCAGGGCAATGGGCGAAGTGGTATAGGTCAGAAGAAAGGTGCCGGAAATCAGCATGAGAATCCGGGCCATCATCATCAGCGCCCGGGACAGGCCGCCGGAGGTGACGGTAAGCACCCAGAACTTCACCAGCACTTCCCCGTCCTGGGTAAAGAACAGGTTCAGCACACCGGTGAAAATCAGAATCATCACCAGGGGCTTCATGCCCCGCAGGATGGATTTGAGCGGAATGGTGGACAGCCGGATAACGACCGCCAAAAACAGGAACACCAGGCCGTAGGAGACCCAGCCCTCCGCCAGAAACAGGGCAACGATGTACACCACCAGCATGGTCAGCTTGGTTCTGGGATCCAGCCGATGAATCACAGACTGGCCGGGGAAATACTGACCCAGGGTAATATCCTTAAGCATGGGTCTTCCCTCCCCTCAAGCGGACAATCTCCGCCACCGCCTGCTCCATGGTATAGACGCTCTTGACATCAAGACCCAGTGCCTTCAGCTTCAGGAACACCTGGGTCACCTGGGGAATATTCAGTCCCATGGCAAGAAGCTCCTGGGCCCGGGAGAACACCTCCGACGGCGTGCCGTCCATGGCAAGCCGGGAGCCGTTCATCACCAGCAGCCGGTCGGTCAGCCGGGCTACGTCCTCCATGGAATGGGAGACCATCATAATAGTGGCGTTCTTCGCCTGACGGTAGGCTTCGATATTGCCCAGAATTTCCGACCGTCCCACAGGATCCAGGCCGGCGGTGGGCTCGTCCAGAATCAGCACCTCCGGCTCCATGGCAATGACGCCGGCGATGGCCACCCGCCGCTTCTGGCCGCCGGACAGGTCAAAGGGAGAGACCTCCAGCTGCGCTTCCGTCAGACCCACGAAGCCCGCGGCCTCCCGAACCCGGCGGTCAATCTCTTTCTCCTCCAGGCCCATATTCTTGGGGCCGAAGGCGATGTCCCGGTAGACCGTCTCCTCAAAGAGCTGATACTCCGGGTACTGGAACACCAGTCCCACCCGGAACCGGGCCTGCCGGGTCAGCTTCTTGTCCGACCAGATGTCCACCCCGTCCAGAAGCACCTGGCCGGAGGTGGGCTTCAAAAGGCCGTTCACCTGCTGCATCAGGGTGGATTTTCCGGAGCCTGTATGTCCGATAATGCCAACAAACTCTCCGGGTTCCAGGGCAAAGGAGACATTGTCCAAAGCCTTGTGCTCAAAGGGTGTGCCCGCACTGTAAATGTAGTCGAGATTTCTTACTTCCAGAATTGGTTTCAAACCTGTTTCCTCCCAGCGGTCAGACCTTGAAGATGTTCATAAAGTGTCTGCGCGCATTCTTCCGGTTCCAATTTGTCAAGGGGCAGGTCAAAACCCTGCTTGTTCAGCTCCCAGCACAGCTCCACCGTCTCCGGAGAAGCCAAGCCTAAGCTGTGAAGCAGCTCCACCTGGGCAAAAACCTGCTGAGGCGTGCCGTCGGCGGCTACCTTGCCCTTGTTCAGCACCACCACCCGGTCGGCTTTCGCCGCCTCGTCCATGTGGTGGGTAATGAGCACCACGGTAATGCCCTTCTCCCGGTTCAGCCGTCCGATGGTGTCAATGACCTCCCGGCGGCCTCTGGGATCCAGCATGGCGGTGGGCTCGTCCAGCACGATGCACCTGGGCTCCATGGCAATGATGCCCGCTATGGCAACGCGCTGCTTCTGTCCGCCGGACAGAAGATGGGGAGCATGCTCCCGGTACTCGTACATCTCCACCTGTTTCAGAGCACTGTCCACTCTGCGGCGGATCTCCGGGCTGGCAATGCCCAGGTTCTCTGGGCCGAAGGCCACATCCTCCTCCACCACGTTGGCAACGATCTGGTTGTCCGGGTTCTGGAAGACCATGCCCACGTTCCGGCGGACGGTGAGAATCCGATCCTCGTTGGAGGTGTCAATACCGCAGACATAGACCTTGCCGCCGGTGGGAAGCAGGATGGAATTGAAGTGCTTGGCCAGGGTGGATTTTCCGCAGCCGTTGGTGCCGAGGATGGCCACGAAGGAGCCTTCCTGGACGGTCAGGTTCAGATCCTCAAAAACCGGGATGCCCGGGGTGCCCTCCACCCCGGGATAGGTATAGGCTAAGTGTTCTACAGAAATGATATCGCTCAAATTGGTTCCTCCCTCAGGGTGTCCAGCGTCCGGTGGCACCGCAGGGCAGCACCAGCCCGGACTGCCGCACGGGCAGTCCCAGCTCGCCGGCCTGGGTCTTACCGCCGTAAAGGCTGCCGAAAACCACGTCCGAGGCGTAGGCCACCGCCGAGGGGGCCAGACCCGTGGTATAGGAATTGATGATGACAAACAGGGGGTTGTCGGACAGCACCTTGGCTGTCTCCTGCAGGAAAGGATAGAAGCTGGTCTCCATCTTCCAGATTTCCCCGCCGGGCCCTCTGCCGTAGCTGGGAGGATCCATGATGATGCCGTCGTACCTTCTGCCCCGGCGAATCTCCCGCTGGATGAATTTGGCGCAGTCGTCCACCATCCAGTGGATGGGACGGTCAGAAAGGCCGGAGGCCACGGCGTTTTCCTTGGCCCAGGCCACCATGCCCTTGGAGGCATCCACATGGAACACCTCTGCCCCGCCGGCAGCGGCGGCTAAGGTTGCGCCGCCGGAATAGGCAAACAGGTTCAGCACCCGCACCGGCCGACCGGCGCAGGCCACCTTTTCCCGGATGAAATCCCAGTTGGCCGCCTGCTCCGGGAAAACGCCGGTATGCTTGAAATTCATGGGTTTGACGTTAAAGGTCAGGTAGTCCTTATAGCGAATCTGCCACCGCTCGGGCAGGGTATTTTCCGTCCAGTGGCCGCCGCCGGTATTGGAGCGGACATAGCGGGCATCGTACTGCTTCCACTGGGGGGCCCGGCGTGGGGTGTCCCAGATCACCTGGGGATCTGGACGCACCAGGATATGACTGCCCCAGCGTTCCAGCCGTTCGCCGCCGGAGGCATCGAGCACCTCATAGTCCTTCCATTCATCGGAAATCCACAGCATGTGTTTACTCCTCTTCTCTTAATATATCTTCTTTTCCTCAACGGCCTCAGCCGTCGTAATCATCCGGGTTATAGAATCCGGAGTCGTCGGAGCCATCGGGGGCCTGGGTGTTGCCGGTATCCATGTTGCCGGGAGGCGACTGGTGCACCATGCACTCCAGGTACGGCGTGCCGTTGGGATTGCTGCGGTCGTTGTTGAAGCCCTGCCAGACTCCGCCGCCGTCCAGGTAGATTCCGCCGGAATCCAGATACTGATCCAAAAGGCCTACCCGGGAGGCGCTGCGGATTTCCTGCACTTCCTCCGCTGTCAGCTTCACAAGAGAAGCGCGATAGACACCGTTTTCCGGATACTGGCTGCAATACTCCGTGGCAACACCGCCGCCGATGGCGCAGAAGTCCACCATCACATGCTTGTCACAGGTCTCCGTGGGCACGTCCTCGGGGTAGACGTTAGCGTAGACCACCCGGTCAAACTGCCGCACGTCCGACTTGCAGGCATCCGTGGCAAGCTTTCCGGAATCCAGGCAGACGGCAACGGTGGTGAAGGCGTTGCCATCGTAGAGAGCTTCCTTGGGAAGCCCCTCGTGAATGGGCTGCATGACTTTGCGCCACAGCACCGCCGCAGGGTTGGTGCCGATGTTGATCTGCTCTGGCTGGTCATAGCCCACCCAGACCGCGGCGGTATAGTGGGTCGTATAGCCGCAGAACCACCGATCCCGGTTGGAGGAGGTGGTGCCGGTCTTGCCGGCAATGGACTGGCCGCCGAACAGAGCCGCGCCGCCGGTGCCGTTGTTGGCGGCGTTGTACAGGCAGTAGTTCATATAATTGACGGACTTTTCGCTTAGAATTTTCCGGCTGTCCTGGGTGTTGTCCAGCACCAGTTCGCCGTCGCTGTTATAGACCTTGGTGTACAGCCGGGACTGGCGGAAAACGCCGTCGTTGGCAAAGGTTGCGTAGGCCGTGGCCATTTCCTGCACCGTGGAGCCCAGGGTCAGCGCGCCCAGAGCCAGGGGGGCAAGGCCTACATCGGACTTGACCTCATACTCCGTGGGGTAGCTCTCCACCAGGCTCTTCTGGCCGAAGTTATACTTGGCGAAGCTATAGCCGTACTCCGTGCCGATGAAATCCAGGGTGCGGGCGGAAATGGTGTTCACCGAGGACACGATACCCTGGTACACCGTCCGGGCGTACTTGTACTGCCGGTTGTCGTTCTTGGGCCAGTTGCCGTCGGTATAGGTGATGGGCAGGTCTTTGAAGACTGTAGCCGGGGTCACTTTGCCGGACTCAAAGGCCGGGGCATAGACGGAAATGGGTTTCTGGGAGGAACCGGTCTGGAGCTTTGCCTGAGTGGCTCGGTTGTAGCCCATGAAGGTGGTCTTCTCCCCTACGCCGCCAGCCAGCGCCACCACGTCGCCGGTGGTATTGTCAATGACCACGATGGCGGACTGGAGCTGCTGGTTGCTCCGGGTGGAGGGAATGTTGTCCAGGTTATTGTAGATTTCATCCACCTGCTTCTGGACATCCATGTCCATGGTGGTGTAAATATGGTAGCCGCCCTTCTGAATTTTGTCCAGGTAGATATTCCGGGCATTCTCGTCCATGTTCTCCCAGACCTTTCCGTCCTGTTCGGCAAGGTAGGAGGCAAAATCCACAAGCACCGCGTCCACGAACCAGGAATACACATGCTGGGAAGCATCGGTTTTCACGGAGGTGGCGCTGCCGCAGATGGGACAGTAGCACACGTCCCCCTCCCCGGTGAAGTGGCTGCGGGTATTCTGGTAGCCGCACTCATCGTTGCTGCACACCGTCCACCGATCCTCAGCGGCGATACCCTCCTTGAAGACCATTTCCTGATTCACGGCCTTGGTATATTCATCGTCCGTCAGGTAACCCTGGTCGTGCATCTCGCTGAGCACGTTCAGTTGGCGGTAGCGGTTCCGCTCCGCGCCGTTGCGCTCCTGGCCTTTGTACTTGTAAACGCTCTGGGAATAGGGGTTAAAGAGGGACGGGTTGTTGGTGATGCTGACGAGGCTGGCGCACTCGGCGGGGGTCAGGCTTTGCAGCTCCTTGCCGAAATATTCCGCCGCCGCGCTCTTGACGCCGTAGCAGCCCCGACCCAGGTAGATCTCATTGAGGTAATACTCCATAATGAGGTCTTTGTCGTACTGCTTTTCAAAGAGCTGAGCCCGGAAAATCTCCATCACCTTCCGCTGGACGGTGATGCTCTTCTCCTGGGTCAGGTTCTTTACCAGCTGCTGGGTGATGGTAGAGCCGCCGAACTGCTGGTCGCCGCCGAAGAACATATTCAGACAGGCCTTGACGGTGGTAATCCAGTCCACGCCCTGATGCTCATAGAACCGCTTATCCTCAATGGCCACCGCCGCGTGAACCATGGCCTCGGGGATCTCGTCCAGGCTGGCCCACTGCCGGTCGGTGGTGGTGTAAATCTGCTGGAGCTGCTGAATATCGCCGCTGTTATCCACATAATAAATAAAGGAGGTGCGGGCCAGGTCATAGTCGTCCATGGACCAGTTGCCGGCCTCCCCCAGAATGTCGTTCTGGAGATAGTCGCCCAGCGTACCCGCAAAAACGGCGCCGCAGATGAGCAGAATCAGCAGCACCGTCGCCGCTGCGCCGATGGCAACCTTGACGAGGGAAAGAACCCCGGAGCCGGCGGTGTACAGGAGCTTGATCAGCCAGTGAGGATCCCAGTCCTGTCTGGGTTTTTTCCCTCTCCTGTTAAAAAAATGGTCTTTTGCCATAGGAATACCTCCGTAAACAGGGCCCTGCCCCGCAAAAAGCCTGAAAAACAGTTTGCCGCATTGCCATGTGCATAGCAATACGGATTAGATTATAGCATACCAAAATGCAAAACGAAAGTCCTAATTTTTGAATTCCTTATGAACTTTCGCGGCAGTCTTCCTCATAACCGGAAAAATCCGGGTTACACTAGCTTCGGAAGGAGGGATTACCTATGCGCTGGCGCGGATTGTCCTCCGTGATTGCGGCATTTCTTGTCATTGTAGGCTCCTGGAAGGGGTATCTGGCCCTGTTTGACCCAGGAAAACAGGAGCCGAAACAGATTTTTCCCCGGCTGGTTTCTTCCCTGCCGGAAGCCGACCAGAAGGCTCTGGAGGCGGGAATTTCCGTTCGGAATCAACGGGATTTAGAGAGCTTGCTGGAAGATTACCTTTCCTGATGGGATTCGGCGTTTTTCGGGACGAAAATTTCTCAGTCGGTTTTCGTACAATTTTCCCTCTTGATTTTATGCCGACGGGGCGGTAGAATAGAGCCATCCGAGATAGAGGAGCAGGGGTATGGATCAGTACGGTTCCGATTTTATCACCATCACCGACGACGAGGGAAAGGAATACGAGCTGGAAGTACTCAGTACACTGGAGTATAACGGCTGCACCTACATGGCTGTCATTCCTGCGGGAGACAGTCAGGACAGCTTGCAGCTGGAGGTCAGCATTCTCAAATCCA
>UQXG01000080.1 GCA_900544945.1 uncultured Eubacteriales bacterium
GAAAGTTTTTTCCTCCTGACGATGGATGGATGCTTTCTCGCGGTTCTCGGAATTACCGGGGGATTGCCACACCAGTGACATCGGTCACTGGCTCGCAATGACATTCTTATTGTTAGTCTTTAATTTCTTCCGTCTCGTACAGGAAGGACACGGTTCCCTTCTTGCCATCGGCCAGACCGGAAAAGCTGGTGTAGTTCTCCCCTGCCCGCTTCATGGCCTTCAAAGTGTCCATGATCTCCTGGAGCTTGTCCGCGTCCTTGGACAGCTTTTTCAGATCGCCGGAGCCGTTGTCCCGGAAGTCCGAAATGCCGCTGCGGAATTTCTCCACGCCCTTGCGCATTTCCTGCATGGCTTCCTTTAGCTTCGTGCCGCCCTCGGCGCCGCCGGAAACGTAGGCCGAGGCCACCTGATTTTCCTCGATGATCTTGGCCAGCAGTCCGCCGTTGGAATCCAGAATCTGGGCGATCATTTTCTGAACTTCCTCCAGATGAGTCTGTGCCTCCGTGTCCCCGGCCGCCACCGCCGCATCCAGGGCTGCCTGCACCCGTCCGGCCAGCGTGGACAGGGACTCGTCCGCCTCCGTGGCGAGATTGTCCTGAAGCACCAGGAACTGGGTATAAAGCCGGCTCAGATTCCCGCTCTGGGCGGACAGGGTCTCCACGCCGGTATTCAGAGCCGCCACCATGGAGCCGATGCCCTGATCCAGCTGATCTACCGCGCTTTTCAGGGTATCCACCCCATCGAACATGGCATCGATAGCCCGGTCAATGTCATCGCTGGTGCCGCTGATTTCCTCGTTCTTATCCAGGTCTTCCTCGTCCAGCTCGTCCAGCAATCCGGGAGAAACGATCGTCGCCGTGAAATCCAGGGTAAAATCCCTCACGTCCGCAGAAATTTCGAAGTACTCCGGAATGTCCACATCCTCGGTATAGCTCAGGGATTTGAGATCCAGCACTTTTCCGAAGCCTGGCAGCACCATGCCCAGAGCCATGCCGCTGTCGTCCAGGCTGAGGATTTTTCCGTTGGTCACCTTCACATTGGAAAATACATCCTCATCCAGGGGCACCAGGGTCATGGCCATCAGGGGCACCGGCACCGTGTAGGACTTCTTTTCTACCTCCACGGTACGAGCCAGCCGGTTTTTGTAGTCAAAGCGCATGGTAAGGTGGCCGGACTTCCCCGCCAGTGCCTCCGGCGCAATCTCCGCCCCGTCCAGGGTATAGGTAACGGTGATCTCCATGGGCAGCGTCTCGGGCGCGGCGTTGCCCTTATAGTGGATGTCCTCCCCCTGGTTGTCCCAGGACAGGGCGCCGTTGGGGAGCTTGGTATATTCCTCGTCGCCCTCGGTGTTGCGGATGTCCGTCAGAGTGGATTTGTCCCGGATGGGAGCCGTGCCATCCCGGCGGAGGATTACCTCCACCTCCACCTCCTTGGCCTTGCCCGTGGGAGCCGCCGTCACATGGACGCTCTCCTGTTTGTCCCAGTCCTCCTGGGAAACGGTCTCCGCTCCAGCGGGAAGGGTCAGGCTTCCGATTATCAATGTCCCGGCAAGGAATGCCGCCACCACTCTCATTCTACGCATTTCAACGCCTCCGATTCCGGTATCTTTCCAATCCGCCGCAGCTCCATAACCGCCACCACGGCGTAGGCGGCAAAGCCGTACACCGCCATTTTTTCGTAAAGCCCCGGCTCGATATACATGGGAATCCAGCCGCTCATGGAGGTGAGCATGACCTCCCGGAACAGCACGTCCATGATCTTTCCCTCAATGGGCAGGCTCAGCAGGATAAAGCCAGCGGTGACCAGGGTGGTGGGCAGGACGTACAGCAGAAAAATCTCCCGCCGGGTATAGCCCAGGATTTTCACCATGGAAATGGACACCGCGTTTTTCTCGATAATCATCTTGCTGAGCAGGTACACCAGCACGAAAAACAGTCCCACGGAAAACAGGTTCACCAGATCCATCATGTCCCCCATGGAGCGCATAAGCTGCCGGCTGACCTTGGTCATGGCCGTCACGTCCAGGACGCTGCCGATGTATTTTTCGTCGATATCCTCGATAGGCTCGTCGGAAAAATAACCGCAGAAGTAGCTCTTTCCCAGGTCAAAGGTCTCGTTCAGAGTCTGCCGGGGCAGGAACAACGCCACGGCTCCGATGTAATCGTACTCCCCGGTCACCGTGAAGGAATAGGTGGTATCTTCATATTCCTCTTTCAAAGTCACCCTGTCCCCCACCCGAATGCCGAATTTCTCCCGGTAGGCGGTGGACATCAGCACCGTGTCTTTGGAAAAGTCCCCCTTGATATAGGCACTGTCCGGCTCCACGCCGTAGAGGGTAACGCTTTCGCTTTTGTATTTTCCGGGCAGGGTCATGAGACTGTAGGCACTGAATTTCTCCGCCCCGGGCTGCTCCGTCTGCGCGTCGTTCTGAAACTCCATCATGTGAATGAGGCTTTGGAGCTTTCGCTTCTCGTTGACGGCGTTGGCAGGAACGGAGAGCATGGTGGTATACTGGGAGAGCATGTTATCCGGCATGGTGTCCTGATAGTGCTGCATGGCACTGGGAAACAGCAGACCGAACATGAGCAGCAGATTGGCAAACAGAATGCCCACAAACAAAATCACATAGCTGCCCAGGTTCTGGAAAATCACCCGCAGCTGGAAGCGAGCCAGAAACGGCAGTGCCTTCGGCAGGGGGAACACCCGGCTTCTCGGATTCTTCCGCAGATCCCGCCGAAGAAATTTGAGAGGCGACAGACTGAGCTTTTTCCGCAGTGTCCACCAGGTGATGGCGGTCATCATCAGCACCGGCACCACGGTCGTCAGCAGAAACGCCTCCCCGTTCCAGATGGTCACATAGGTAGGCAGGCTGTAGCTGCCGTAGTACATCCCGGCGCAGACGTTTTTCAGAACCGTATAGCCCAGGACGTTGCCCACCAGTGCGCTGATAAGGCACACCAGAATGGGGGTAGTCATATAGTGGCGAACCAGCTCGCTTTTCGTATAGCCGCTGGCAAGAAGCGTGCCGATGACGTTGGCCTCCTTGGTAATGGTTGCCCCGATGGTTACGGAGAACACGAAGGCCATGATAGCAATGACGATATATAAGAACATGATAATCATGGCTCTGTCGCCGCCCATGTCGTCGCCGGTAAAGCGGATGGCCTGGTTCAGATACCTGGGCACGAAGCTCTCAAGACTGGCCTCCTGGTTCACCGTCGTCATTACGTCCTCGGCCATGTCCTTTTCCTGCTTTTCATCTGCCGGTGGAGTATCGTAGAGCCAGCTGTAGCAATAGAAAAGCGTATCCTTGCCAAAATCGGCAAAGTCCTCCTGGGACACAACGGCAACGCCGAACAGAAGAGAGTCGAACATGGTGTCGTTGTTGTCCTGGAACAAGGCGCTGTAGTCCGGCAGGGCAATGAGGCCGGAAACAATCCAGCTTCTATCTCCGCAGGTCAGCCGGTCGCCGACGGCAAGGCCGTTATTTTCCGCATACATCCGGTCGATGGCGATCTCTCCCCTGCCCTGGGGCAGACTGCCGGACATAAGGCAGGGAAGGTTCACCTGCTGCCGGTTCTGAAAAATCCGCACAGTCGTGCCGTTATCCAGAGGCTCCTCCACATAGAAGTTATCGTACAGGGAAATACCTGCCTGGCTGATGTACTTCATCTGCGCCTTGTTCAGCTTCTTTTCCACCCGGAAATTGCCGTATTCCACATTGTATTTTTCGAAGCTTTCGTTGTAGGCGGCGATCATGCTGCCGTCGGCCACCAGAAAGCCGGAGACCAGGGAAATGGTCATGGCCAGCAGCAGAAAAATCACGATGTATTTTCCCGCCTCGCCGCGCAGCTCCCGGAAAATCCGCTTACGAAGAGGATTCTTTACCATTCCAGTTCCTCCGCGCCCACAGGGGCCACGTTGCGGTAGGCCTTGCGCACTACCCCGTCCCGGAATTTCACCACCAGAGTGGCCATCAGCCGGATGGCATCGTTGTGGGTCACCATGATGACGGTGCTGCCGTATTTGTGATTTACGGTTTCGATGAGCTTCAGAATTTCTTTGCTGGTCTGGTAGTCCAGAGCACCGGTAGGCTCATCACACAGGAGAATGTCCGGATTTTTCACGATGGCCCGGCCGATGGCGGTGCGCTGCTGCTGGCCGCCGGAGAGCTGATTGGGAAGCTTGTTCCGGTGCTCCCAGAGGCCCAGGGTATGCAGCAGCTCGTCCACATCCAAAGGCTTCTTGCTCAGGTAGGCTCCCACCTCGATGTTCTCCCGAACCGTCAGGTTGGGAATCAGATTGTACATCTGAAAGACGTAGCCTAAATGATTGCGCCGGTAGGAAACCAGCTTCTTTGGGCTCATTTTCCCGAGTTTGGTGCTGCCGATGGTGATTTCCCCGGCGTCCGCCGTGTCGATGCCACCGATAATATTCAGCAGGGTGCTTTTACCGCTGCCGCTGGGGCCAAGGAGCACGCAGAAATCCCCCTTATCCACCTGCATATTCACGCCTTTGAGCACCTGAACCCGGCTGTCGTTCTGTCCGAAGCTCTTCTGGATATCCCGTATCTGCAAAAACACGCTATCGCCTCTTCTCCTTTGGGTAATGCGATTATATCATATTTCGTAGTTAGCGTCAACTAACTCCCTGGTTTTTTCAAGACAAATTTCAGGAAAATAGCACGTCCGGAATCGTGCAGATTTGCGAAAAGGCGCATTCGTCAACGAAAAAGCAATGTATTTTCGGTTTTCTCAGAAAATACGAAAAATCCCGCACAATCCGGCAGGCACTGCCCAATTGTGCGGGATGATCTTATGTAATTTTGAAAACAAAGCCACTCACGCCACAATGGCCGCCATGACACAGAATGCCACCAGGCACACCACCGTCATCACCGAGCAGACCCCGGAGGCCAGGGTGTAGTCCCTGGGATTTCTTCCCATGCCGGGAGCCAGGTAGCTGGCAGGCAGCACGCAGTACAGCACAGCCGCCCAGCGGGTGGCCGCATCCACATTGGGAACCAGGGTCAGCATTCCCTGCATGACAATGCCGAACAGGACATACAGTCCCAGCAGAATGCCCGTAACCTCCAGCACCCCTTTGTAGTTCTGGGAATCCAGAGAGAAATTGTAGCCCACATAGAAGATGATCAGCGCGCTTACCGGCTGGATGAGAAAGCCCGTGGTTTCCGTAAGAATTCCCAGAACGCCTAGAGAATCCAGCCACCGGCCTGCCCCGGACAGATTCATGAACAGACCCAGAAGGCTCATCTTTACCATGGATGAGGCGAAAATGCTCTTGAGGATGCTCCCCGGGGTGGGATTTTCCCCGGTGTCGGCAGTCAGCAGGGCAATGACCGCATAGGCAGTGGGTGCCTGGGCAAGGTCAAGCACTCCCATCCGGAAGGCCTGATCCGCGCCGAACAAAATCATGTACAGCGGAATGCCCAGCATTCCGCTTTCCTTTGCCACAAAGAGCATAGGAAGGTTATGATAGGGATACCGCTTTTTCAGCACCGTCATGGCAGCCGCCGTGGAAATCAGTCCGGCGACAAGAACCATTGCCATGCTGCTCAGGGACTCCGCTCCCATGTCCGCTGTCAGGCAAGAGCGAAATACGATGCAGGGCATACCGTATTTCACCACGAACCGGTTCAGGCCGTCCACCTGTTCCTGAGAAAACGTGCCCTTCCGCCTTGCCAGCACACCCAGCAGCACCGTCACGAAAATCGGTACGATGACCTGAGCCACAGTAATCAACTTCTCCATTTTCTTCTACCCCTTATCCGCGGCATCCTCCGCTTCCATTTCCTTCAGAAGTTTCTTATCCTGCTTGGAGGACAAGTCCAGCTTTTCGTACATATCCGGCCTGCGGCTGCGGGTGCGCCGCAGAGACTGCTTTCTGCGCCACTGGCGCACCTTCTCGTGATTGCCGGAGGTGAGAATCTCCGGAATGGCTCTGCCGTGCCACACCGCCGGTCGGGTATACTGGGGATATTCCAGAAGACCACCAAAGTGGCTTTCCTCTTCAAAGCACTCCGGGTCTGCCAGAACCCCCGGCACCATCCGGCAAACCGCATCGGTGACGGCCATGGCGGCGATTTCCCCGCCGGTGAGAACGAAATCCCCCAGGGAGATTTCCTCGTCCACGCATTCGTCGATAAACCGCTGGTCAATGCCCTCATAGTGGCCGCAGACCAGAATCAGGTTATCCAGCTTGCTCAGCCGGATGGCATCTGCCTGGCAGAAAGTATGGCCGCAGGGAGACAGGTAAACAGTGTGCACCGCTCCCCCGGCCTCGTCGCACACCGCCTCCCAGCAGCGATAGAGGGGATCTGCCGCCATGACGGCTCCCCGGCCGCCGCCGTAGGGATAATCGTCCACCTGATTCTGCTTGTTTGCCGTGTAGTCCCGAATCTGGTGGGTATCGATGGAAATATAGCCCCGCTCCTGAGCACGACCCAGGATGCTCTCAGACAGCACATCTCCCAGAGTCTCCGGAAACAGGGTCAGGATGTCAATTCTCATCGCTGCGCATTCCTTCCAGCAGGCGCACCCGCATCTCGTTTTTCTCCATGTCCGTAGACAGAATAAACTGCTTCACCGCGGGAATCAGATACTCATACTCCCCCCGCACCACATAGACGCTGTTGCCCGGGTAGTCCAGCACCTCCCGGATGGTGCCGATGGGATTGCCGTCCGCAAGCACCGTCATACCGATGAGCTCGGCGGCAAAGATCACCGCATCGTCAATATCCTCCCGGTACAGCTCCAGCACCTTACCCCGGAGCTTCATGGCTTCCTCCGGGGTATCCACTCCGGAAAGCTTCACCAGGTTGCAGGTCTTGTGAGCCCGGACGGTGTCCATGCGATATTCCTGGCCGCCGATGCGGCAGCGGTCAAATTCGCAGAGCATTTCCGGGTCATCCAGCCAGCACAGCACCTTCACCTCCCCACGGATACCGTGGGTGTTGACGATCTCGCCGGCTTCAATAAATTTCAGTTTCATACACTACACTCCTACAGGGAATCCATATTTCCGGTGGGGACGAAAAATGCGTGACATACGTCACGCATCCTCGCTTTAATCCACGATTTCGACCGTGACCTTCTCGCCAGTGCGCTGGGCTACAGTCTTAATGATGGTACGGATCTCTTTTGCGATCCGTCCCTGGCGGCCGATCACCTTGCCCATGTCGCCTTCGGCAACACGCAGCTCCAGCACCTTGCCGTCCTCGCCATCGATTTCGGTTACGGTGACTGCCTCAGGATCATCCACCAGATTTTTTGCCATGTACAGCAAAAGTTCTTTCATTCGGGATTCTCCTTTGGGATCTTACAGAACGCCAGCACTCTTCAGCAGGCCACGGACGGTGTCGGTGGGCTGTGCGCCATTCTTGATCCAGTTCTGCGCCTTCTCAGCGTCCACGGTGATGGTAGCGGGCTGGGTCAGGGGATTGTAAGTGCCGATTTCCTCAATGCAGCGGCCATCGCGGGGAGAACGGGAATCCGCCACAACGATACGGTAGTAAGGAGCCTTCTTGGCACCCATTCTTCTCAGTCTGATCTTAACCATGAGAGTTCACCTCCAAAATGATTGTAAAAATATATATCGCAAAGCAATTTGCTTTCAGCGAACGATAGAATTCCGGGGCTTAGAACCCGGGGAAGCCGCCGCCCAGGCCGCCGAACCGACCCATACGCTTGAGCTTCTTTCCGGCACCGGGGCCGGAGAACTGCTTGATGAGCTTTCGCATCTGCTCGAAGGATTTGAGCAGCTTGTTCACATCCTCCACCCGAACGCCGGCTCCGGCGGCGATCCGCTTTTTCCGGCCGGCTCCGATGATCTCGGGCTTTTCCCGCTCCTTGGGGGTCATGGACAGGATAATGGCCTCGGTGTGAGCCATGGCCTTCTCATCCAGCTTTACGCCCTTCAGGTTGGCCCCGCCGGGCATCTGGGCTAAGATATCTTCCATGGAACCCATGGACTTCATCTGCACCATCTGGTCGTAGAAGTCCTGAAGGGTGAATTTATTGGTCTTGAGCTTTTTCTCCATCTCGGCGGCTTTTTTGGCATCGTAGGCCTTTTCCGCCTTCTCAATCAGGCTGAGCACATCGCCCATCCCCAGAATCCGGTTTGCCATCCGATCGGGATGGAAGGGCTCAATGTCCTCCAGCTTTTCGCCGATACCGGCGAACTTGATGGGCTTGCCGGTAATGGCCTTAACGGACAGAGCCGCGCCGCCTCTGGCGTCGCCGTCCAGCTTGGAGAGCATGACGGAGTCGATGTCCAGCCACTCGTTGAAGCTCTGAGCCGCGTTCACCGCATCCTGGCCAGTCATGGCATCCACAACCAGCATGATTTCGTCGGGCTTCACGGCGGCCTTGATGTTTTTCAGCTCGTTCATCAGCGCCTCATCCACATGGAGCCGACCGGCGGTGTCCAGAAACACCATGTCGTAGCCCCGCTGACGAGCGTAGAGCACCGCTTCTTTGGCGGTTTTGACAGGATCCTGAGTGCCCTTCTCGAAAACGGGAACGCCCAGCTTCTCGCCGCAGACCTTCAACTGCTGGATGGCCGCGGGACGATAGATATCGCAGGCAACGAGCAGCGGGTTTCTCCCCTGCCGCTTCTGAAGCCCCGCCAGCTTGGAGCCGTTGGTGGTCTTGCCCGCACCCTGCAACCCCACCAGCATAATCACCGTGGGGCCGTTGGGATTGATATTCAAATGCTTGGTATCGCTGCCCATGAGCTTGCACAGCTCCTCGTTGACAATCTTCACGATCATCTGGGCAGGGGTGAGAGATTCCAGCACATCGGTGCCGACGCAGCGTTCCGTGACCGTCTTGGTGAAGTCCTTGACCACCTTATAGCTCACGTCCGCTTCCAGCAGTGCCATGCGGATCTCCCGCATAGCCTCCTTCACATCCGCTTCCTTCAGACGGCCCTTGCCGCGAAGCTTCTTGAAGGTGGCTGAGATTTTTTCCGTTAAGCCTTCAAACGCCATAGCTTACTCCTTCAGTGTCTGGGCAGCGGCCATAATCTGCCTGGCAAGGCTGACCGTCTCGGGTTCTTGGGAGGCTTCCAGCTTTTCCGCCGCCGCGAGAATCTCCTGGGCGGCCTTGCGGACTGCCCTGTCTCTGCGGACACAGCCGATATTTTCCTCCATCCGGCGAAGCAAAGCTTCCGTCCGGGTCAGGTTGTCGCACACCGCCTGGCGGCTGACGCCCAGCGCCTCCCCGATTTCTCCCAGGGAAAGGTCCTGATTGTGACGCATGTCGAAGCAGTCTCTCTGCTTGTCCGTAAGCATACCGCCGTAATAATCCAGCAGCAGCGTCATCTCCAGTGCGTCCATGGGAACCTCCTTGTGTCAAGGCATTTCCCTTGACCTTGGGCATTATAGCACAGCCCGGGCGGCATGTCAAGTATTTTTCCGGAACACCTAGTCTTTTTTATCCTACCTGATACCAGCGGATAATCTCCCGGGTGGGGAAAAAACCCAGCCGCTTGTACAGGCGCAATGCCTTCTCATTGGTAGAAGCCACCTCCAGCCGGAGGGTTTCGCCGGAACAGGCCGACAGCAGGGTTCGCATCACCCGCTCCCCTGCCCCAGGCTTCACCGAGGCCATGGCTCGAAGAAACCCCTCCTCCAGCCAGCCGATGCCCAGCAGCTCTCCGCCGTCGTGGACGAAGTAGGTTCCGCCGGAAAGAATCTCCGGCTCCTGCCGAGCCTCCAGCGTCCCCGCATTGTCTACGCCTGCCATCCGTTCATTGTAGAGCTCGCGCCACCGGGAGACAGTCTGCTCCGTTACCGGGAAAAGATTCGCAAGCTTCCCTTCCTCGAAGCTGGGGCTGCCGGTCATTTCCACCACGGCGGTATACAGGGGATAGTCCGTCAGTGCCTCATGTCCC
Source organism: uncultured Eubacteriales bacterium (assembly GCA_900544945.1). Lineage (GTDB taxonomy): Bacteria > Bacillota > Clostridia > Oscillospirales > Oscillospiraceae > Faecousia. The sequence goes on from UQXG01000080.1 coordinate 9,916, forward strand.
GCGGCGAAAATCCGTTCCGCTCCCACCGCCCGGCAGAAGCCCACACACTCCCGAAGATGAGCATCCAGTCCCCCCGGCTCCACATCCCGGATATGAATGTAGGCCGTTTTCCGATAGGGAACCTCCTTCAGAATCAGGCTGGATACCCCGGTTTCCGTGTCAAATACTGGAAAATCCCGCATTTTCATTCCCTCCTTTTTGTTATCATACCATCTTTTTGTCCAAAGCACAACGACCAAAGGGATAAAACCGCCTTATTTCTTTGTGCATCTTGCACACTCTTTCCCGGCTTAGTCAGGGTTTCCAATTGAGACATCAACCAATTTTTGGGAAAAGGTTCTGATTTTTCTTTTTTCGCTATTG
>UQXG01000081.1 GCA_900544945.1 uncultured Eubacteriales bacterium
AGACTGGGGGCAAAAGATCCGCTACCCAGCCGCAGACGATTTATTCAGAGTTTCCTTCACTCCACGGTCACGCTCTTTGCCAGATTTCTTGGCTTATCCACGTCCAGGCCCTTGGCTACGCTGACATAGTAGCCCAGCAGCTGCAAGGGCACCACCGCGAGACTGGCCGCAAAGTGCTCATCCACCCGGGGCACATAGACCGTAAAGTCCGCCCGATCCTCGGTTTCGTACTTGCCGTAGGTGGTCAGACCCATCAGGTAGGCTCCCCGGCTCTTGCACTCGACCATGTTGCTGACGGTCTTCTCATAAAGGTCGCTCTGGGTCAGCACGCCGATGACCAGCGTGCCCGGCTCGATGAGGCTGATGGTTCCGTGCTTCAGTTCCCCCGCGGCGTAGGCCTCGGAGTGGACATAGGAAATTTCCTTCAGCTTCAGGCTGCCCTCCAGACACACGGCGTAGTCCACGCCCCGGCCGATGAAGAACACGTCATGGGCACCGGAATATTTGGCGGCAAACCACTGAATACGCTCCTTGTCCTCCAGAACCCGCTCGATCTTTCCGGGGATGGTCTCCAGCTCGTTTAAGTAGTAAGTGTATTTTTCGGCATCCATCGTGCCCCGCACCCGGCCGAATTCCACCGCCAGGCAGTACATGGCTGCCAGCTGGGCGCTGTAGGCCTTGGTGGTGGCCACGGAGATTTCCGGCCCGGCCAGGGTGTAGAACACCTTGTCCGCCTCCCGGGCAATGCTGCTGCCCACCACGTTCACCACCGCCAGGGTGCGCAGTCCCTTCTCCTTGGCCAGCCGCAGGGCGGCCAGGGTGTCCGCGGTCTCGCCGGACTGGCTGATGACGATGACCAGGGCGTTTTTATCCAGAGGAGGCTTGCGGTAGCGGAATTCCGAGGCCAGCTCCACCCGGACGGGGACCCCCGTCAAATCTTCGATGATGTACTGGGAGGCCATGCCCACATGCCAGGCGGAGCCGCAGGCGGCGATGACGATCTGGCTGGTTTCCTTCATTTCCTCCTCGGTAAGCCCCACCTCGGAAAAGTCGATGATCCCGTCATGAATGACGCTGTGCAGGGTATCCGCCACGGCCTTGGGCTGCTCGTGGATTTCCTTGATCATGAAATGCTCGTAGCCGGCCTTCTCTGCCGCCGCCGCATCCCACTCGATGGTACTCGGCTCCTTCTGAATCTCCTCGCCGTCCAGGTTGTAGAAGTGCGCCTGACCGGGCAGCAGCCGGGCAAATTCCAGGTTCCCCACATAGTACACCTGTCGGGTGTACTTCAGGATGGCGGGCACGTCCGAGGCCACAAAGGTCTCCCCGTCGGCAATGCCCACGATCATAGGGCTTTCCTTCCGGGCAATCCAGATTTCCCCGGGGTAATCCCGGAACATCAGCTCCAGGGCATAGGAGCCCCGCACCCGCACCATGGTCTTGGCAATGGCATCGATGGGGCCGATGTTGTACTTCTTATAGTAGTAATCCACCAGCTTGACCACCACCTCGGTGTCGGTCTGGCTGTAGAAGGTATAGCCCTTTTTCAGCAGTTTCTCCTTCAGCTCCTGGTAGTTTTCGATGATGCCGTTGTGAACCCCCACCACCTCGGATTCCACCGGGCCGGAACCGGAGCCGGTGCAGTTGCCGGAAACGTGGGGATGGGCGTTGGTCTGGGAGGGCACTCCGTGGGTGGCCCAGCGGGTGTGACCGATGCCGCAGGTGCCGGGCAGAGCCCGTCCCTCGTCGGTCATCTCCATGAGATTTTTCAGCCGACCGGTGGCCTTGACCACCTCCGCCAGCTTTTCCCCGTCCCGGACGGCCAGTCCGGCGGAATCATAGCCTCTGTATTCCAGCTTGCTCAGACCATCCAGGAGAATGGGAGCCGCCTGTTTTTGACCGGTATAACCAACAATACCGCACATATTCAGCCTCTTTCCCGACGGCATCACGCCGCCGCAGTAAAGTCGTTACGAGATATTATAGCAGACGAAAATCGATTTTGCAACTTTTTTTGTTGGAAGATGCAAATTACGCAATAAACATCATTGCGAACCAGTGAAAGGACTGGTGTTGCACCCCCCCTCAAGTGTCAGAACACTTCCCAGTGGAGCGCAAAGCCCCCCTGTGTAAGGGGGGCAAAAGGCTCCCCTTGCTGATCAAGGGGAGCTGCCCCAGTGCGCACACTGGGGCTGAGGGGATCAGAACTTCCATCTTTTTGTGTGCTCTCACTGACGCAGTTTTACAATCCCTCAGTCAAAAATCAGAGATTTTTGCCAGCAGTACATTGTGGTATGACTGCCACCGGCAGTCATGGTAATTTTGATTCGCTGCGCGGAGCACCACCCTTTACACAAGGGAGCCGGGGTGCTCCCGCACCAGTGCGTTTTTCAGGGCTGCTCGGAAGGTTTCGGAGGAAATCTTTGGAAAAACCCCACCAGCGCGTGCGCTGGTGGGGCAATGACATGATAATCGTTACTTGCGCTTTTCGGCGGTGCTCTCAGCGAAGAAGGCCGTCCAGCTGGCGGGAAATGGCCGCCTCAAGGGTCTGAGCCTCCTCCCGGGTGGAAGCGCAGACGCTGATGTAGGTCTTCAGCTTCGGCTCTGTGCCCGAGGGGCGGACAACCACCGAGCAGTTTCCTTCCAGCAGATACTTGAGCACATCCGCCTTGGGCAGGCCGTCGAGGCCCGCACTGTAATCCAGCACCTTTTGGACTTTCTTTCCGCCGAGGGTCGTACCCGCGGTCACGTCGGCGCGGAAGGAGGCCATCAATGCCTGCATTTTCCGGAAACCGGCGGAACCGTCAAATTCATAGCTGTGCAGGGTGTTCAGGCAGTAGCCGTACTTTTGGTACAGCTGGCTCAGCTTTTCCCAGAGGGAGATTCCCCGGGTGGCATAATAGCCGAACATTTCGCAGATCAGGAAGGCTCCGTCCACACCGTCCTTGTCCCGGACATAGCTGCCGGACAGATAGCCGTAGGATTCCTCAAAGCCGAAAATATAGGAATCCGCCTTGCCCCGGCTTTCCAGCAAGCCAATCTGCTCGCCGATGTACTTAAAGCCCGTGAGAACGTTCACTGTCCTCACCCCGTAGTCCGCGGCGATCCGCTCGGCCAAATCCATGGTGACGATGGTCTTGACCATCAGCGGCTCTTCCGGCATTTTCCCGTGCTTTTTCCGCTGAGAGCAGATGTAGTCCAGCAGCAGAAGACCCGTTTCGTTGCCGGACAGCAGGGTAAACGCCCCCTTGTCGTCCTTCACGGCAATGCCCACCCGGTCACAGTCCGGGTCAGTAGCCAGCAGCAGGTCGGCATTGCACCGGCGGGCATACTCCATCCCCAAGGCCATGGCCTCCCGGATTTCCGGGTTGGGGTAGGGGCAGGTGGGGAAGTGACCGTCAGGCAGCCGCTGCTCCTCCACCACCGTCACGTTCCGGTAGCCGCACTCCGCCAGAATCCGGGTCACCGGCACATAGCCCGTGCCGTTGAGAGGGCTGTAGACAATGGCCGCGTCCCGTCCGGCCTCTTCGCCGAAGAGCACGGACTGTCCCTTCACCGCCTCCAGAAAGACGGTGAGCACCTCGTCCGGGATGTACTGAATGACGCCGTTTTCCAGGGAAGCGTCAAAATTCCCCCGGTTTACGTCGGCAAAAATATCCAGCTTCTCGATTTCCCCCAGCACCTCGGCAGCGGCCTGGCTCGTAATCTGGCAGCCGTCGGCTCCGTAGACCTTGTAGCCGTTATACTTGCTGGGATTGTGGGAAGCGGTTACCATAACACCCGCGTCGGCTCCCAGATACCGGGTGGCGAAGGACACGGTAGGTACCGGATTCAGCCGGGGCCACAGCCGGACGCCCACCCCGGAGGCGGCGAACACCGCCGCCGCTGTCTTTGCGAACACATCGGATTTCAGCCGGGAATCATAGCCGATGACCACCGTAGGGGCGGCAGCGTGTGTTTTCAGGTAGTTTGCCAGACCCTGGGAGGCCTTGGCCACGGTGTACACATTCATCCGGTTGGTTCCGGCGCCCAGAACGCCCCGCAGGCCTCCGGTGCCGAAAGCCAAGTCCCGGTAAAAAGCGTCCTCCACGGCCTTGTCGTCCATTTCCCGCAAGGCCTGTAAAAGTTCCGTATCCGTTACCTTTTCCAGCCAGCGGCTATATTCTTCTTTGTAATTCATTCTCTTTCCTCCTATTTGCCAAGCAGCCGCGCCGCCCGCAAAATGCCGTTGGCAGAGCTATTGCAGCAAATTTCATTCGTCATCACCATGTCCACGGCTTTTTTTAGCGGCACGGCCTCCACGGTGAGAATCTCCGTGGCATCCAGGTGTTGGCCCGCCACATGGCGGCAGTTCGTAGCCAGAAACAGGTGCATGTAGTTCGTCAGCTTCGCGGAGCTGTCGATGGTGGAACCCAGGTATTGCCAGTGTTCGGACACATAGCCCGTTTCCTCCAACAGCTCCCGCTTGGCAACCGCCAGAGCGTCCGTTTCTCCGGGCTCGAAGGCTCCGGCGGGAATCTCAATCAGCTCCCGGCCGTAGCAGTGCCGGTACTCCCGCTTGAGAAGCACATTGCCCTCTTCGTCCAGGGCAACAATGGCGGCGGCATCCCGGATGGTAACGGCGTAAAAGTCGTCCATCCGCTTCCCGTTGGGCAGGGAAACCGTGTCCTTTCGCACCTGCACCCAGGGAGTGTCCAAAACCTGCTCGCTTTTTTCCGTTTTCCAGGCTTCCATAGGCTAAAAATCCATATTGGCGTAGATTTTCTCCATCCGGTCATTGGGGAACCGCTCGTCCAGCAGGGTCTCCACCGCGCTGGAAGCCGGCTGACCGTGAACCCGCTCCGCCCACCGAGCCACGGCGGCCAGGGACACCAGGCTGTCGAAAATCAGGAACACCGTCACCGCCACCGTAAGAATTTTCCCCAATTTGTTGGGCAGCTTCAGAATCAGCTGGGCCATTCTGGGATACAGATCCTTGATCCACAGCACCCCCAGAATGCCCCAGAACACGGAGTACAGCAGGCACACCCGGCCGTTCAGATTGAAGGGCATGTAGCTGTAGTCCCAGGAACGGGAGCCGAAGAGCACCTCCTGCCCCCAGGAACACAGGTACTCCACCACCGTGCCCACAAGCATACCGCCCAAGAAGGAAAGCCAGTTCCCCCGGTTCCGGAACCGGTACAGGCACACCGTCAGCGCCACCGCGCCCGCGCCGTAGAGCAGGTTGAAGGGGCCATAGACCAGGCCGGAGCGGCTTTCGAGGTAGCCGTTGCGAATCAGGCACCAGCCCAGCTCCACCACCACACCTGCGAAGCTTCCGAGAAAGCACACCAGCAGCAGCTTGTAAAGTCCCAGGCCTCTGGCAAAATGATCCCCTGCCATTTCCTCCAGGTCGATGGTGCCGTTGGCGGGAGCGGCGGAGATGAGACCCCGCTTTTTGCGCTGGTTGCGCATGTCCCGGCACCGGGCGGCCAGCTCGTCCGCAACGCTCAGAAGCCTTGCCCCGGCCTTGCCGATGCGCACGCCCATGTCCCTGAGCTCCCCTGCCAGCTTCTCCAGGCCGTCCAGGTCGTCGGTTTCGGGGATTTCCCGATAAATCTGCTGGACGTTTTCTTCCAGCCGCTGGGCTACGTCCCGGAATTCCTCCCCCAGCTGCTCCATCTGAGAAAAGCTCTGCATATCCCGGGACAGTTCTTTTTCTTCGGTTTTGTTTTCCATCTTATTCTCCCAGAAGCTTTCCGCTTACATAGTCAAAGCCCAGCCGTGCCACCGTGTCGGCAAACCGCTCTCCGGCGATGCCTTCCTCCCGGAACAGGAGAATTGCCCGGTCGATCACCGTCATGACCTCCTCTTCCGTGGTGAACAGCCGGGGCAGGGGCCGACCGCAGGCGGTTTTCTTGCCCCAGCGGCCGCCGATGAGAATTTTGTAGCCCTCCCGGTATTCCTCCACCGCGCCGAAGGGGCACTTGCCCTTACACCGGCCGCAGTGATTGCAGGCATCGGGGTCGATGGAAATCTTGCCGTCTTCCAGTTTGGCCGCGTGGATGGGGCAGTTCTTCTCAATCTGACATTGCTTGCAGCCCCGGCATTTTTCGGTGTCCGGCACCGGCACCCGCTGACCCACCACGCCCAGGTCGTTCAGGTCGGGCTTGACGCAGTTATTGGGGCAGCCGCCTACGGCAATCTTGAATTTATGGGGCAGGGGCATGTTATGGTAGCCCACATAGAACCGCTCGTGGATTTTCCCAGAAAGGGCATAGGTATCGATCAGGCCGTACTGGCAGGTGGTTCCCTTGCAGGAAACCACCGGGCGAACCAGCGCCCCGGTGCCGCCGGTGGTCAGACCGTAGGCGCTCAGAAAATCCATCAAAGGCTGGATGTTTTCATACCGGACGCCCTGAATCTCCATGGTCAGCCGGGTGGTCATGGCCACCTGACCGGAGCCGAACCGATCGGCGGCCTCGGCAATGGCCCGGTGCTCGTCGGTGGTGATTCGGCCGTTGCGGGTAATGACCCGGGCGTTGAACACATCGGGATACCGCTTGTCCCGCAAAAAGCCCAGACCCTTGACCCGCTTGATGTCCTCCGGGGACAGCTTTTTTTCTTCCATATGGTTCTCTCCTTATTCTTGGGCAGCACCGCGCAATTGCACAGTGCTGCCCTTATTCTTTTTCAATGGTCTCATTATAGCGGCTATTTTCCGGAGACGCAACTGTTTTCGGCAATAAAAAAGCTGTCATTGCCGGATAACCGCAATGACAGCCAATGTTTATTTTTCTTCCGGGTTGACCCGGGCATAGTTCTGAGCCTTCCAGTGTTCCTCGAACTGATCCAGTGGCATGGGCTTTGCGAAGAAATAGCCCTGGACGTAATCGCAGCCCGCGGCCTTCAGCCGTTCCACCTGCTGCTGGGTTTCCGCTCCCTCGGCCACGATTCCCAGCCCCAGCCGATGACCCATGGTCACGATGTCCCGAAGAATGCTTCTGTCCTCGGGCTTGCCGGTTTCGTTCCGGACGAACTGCATGTCCAGCTTCAGAACGTCCATCCGCAGCTGCCCCAGCATATTCAGGGAAGAGTAGCCGCTGCCGAAGTCGTCCATCTCGATGGGAAAGCCCAGCTGGCGCAGCTCCTTCAGCTTCTCCACGATCCGGCTGGCATTGTTCACATAGGCGCTTTCCGTGATTTCCAGGTGAAGATACTTTGGCTCCACGCCGTACTTTTCGGTCAGTCCCGTCAGGGTCTTCACCAGATCCTGCTGAAAAATGTCCGCCCGGGAGACATTCACAGAAATGGGAATCATGGGATGCCCCTCCCGCTTCCACTGCCCCAGCAGGCGGCAGACCTTGTCCCACATATACCGGTCAAGCCTGGGAATGAAGCCGTTCTTTTCAAACAGGGGAATGAACTCGCCCGGGGACAGGAAGCCCCACTGGGGGTGGATCCAGCGCACCAGCGCCTCGGCACCGGCGATGCAGCCCTGCTTCAGGCTGTACTTGGGCTGAAGATACACCAGGAATTCCTCATTTGCCAGAGCCGGCTCCATGGCATCGCTGATGGCCTGCTCCCGCAGAAGCTTTGCCCGCAGGGCATCGTCGTAAACCGCCAGAAACTGATTGTATTTTCCCTTGATGCTGTGCACCGCCAGAAGCACCCGATCGCACATCTGCTCCACCTGGACGCTGCGGTCGGTGATCTCGTAAACGCCCCAGCGGAACGTCACCTTGTGGTTCAGCACCTCCGGCTCCAGCTCTTTTCCCTCGCCGGTGAGCCACCGGGGGTCGGCCTCCTGGAGGAACAGGAACCGATCCGCGCGGAACCGCCCGCAGAAGTTCTCTTTTCCCGCCGTTTTCCGGAGGATGTCAGCAATCGCCCGGAGCAGCCGGTCGCCCTCCCGGACACCGAAGGTGTCGTTGAACAGCTTGAAATTTTCTACGTTTGCGCAAACGATACAATAGGACTTGTCCGGATTGGCATCCAAACGCTCCCGGAGCTTGCGGTAGAAAAACTCCCTGGTATAGACCCCGGTAAGCCGGTCGTACTGCAAAAGATTTACAATGGCCGCGTTTTCCCGGAGGTTAATCAGGCTGGCCACCCGGTGCAGAATCACCTGCGGCCGGTAGGGCTTGGGTACGAAGTCCGTGGCACCGCGGGAAAGAGCCGTCACCTCGTCCTCCTCGCTGTTGGACTGGGTGGTGACGATTACGGGGATCGACGACAGCACCGGATCCCCCCGGAGAATGTCCAGCAGGGTATAGCCGTCCATTTTCGGCATCACGACGTCCAGCAGAATCAGAGAGATTTCCTCTCCCTGCCGCCGGAGCAGCGCAAGCGCAGCCTGGCCGTTCTCCGCCTGCAAGACCTGATAACTTTCCTTCAGAATCGCGCACAGAATCTCCCGGTTCAGTTCGTTGTCCTCAACGACCAGAATCTGTTTCCGCCCCATTGTCTCATCTCCCGTTCCGCTGCGCCAGCCCGGCGGCAGCCTTCGACTTTTCCTCGGATTTTTCTGCAAAACTATGCTTTAGCATACCATTATGTGCCTGACAAATCAAGCATGAATTTCCGGTGGTCTTGCAGGTTTCCGGAAAATCCGTATCCTTTTCCTCTCGTTCGTTACAGGCTTTGCTTCCTATTGCGTTTTGGAAAGGAGATGGCTTTCTTTCTGTAACAAGCCTTCTCCCTCCGCAAGGAAGCCGATCTTCTCCCGGTTCCGGTGCCGGACATTCCCGCCTGTCCGGACATGGCATAGCAGGAAGATATGACAGCCATATTTTCCGGCTATGCTGCCCGCCCGTTTTGCAGGATTTCCGGTCTTTTCTTGCACATCATTGTGCTGATTGCCTAAAAATGGTCAAGATTTTTTCACATTGGCGTAAGAATTCACAATTGCAATTTCAGAATTCATCCGCTATAATTGCTTCCATAAAGACAGATGTCCGCTCGGCGCGGATATCTGTTCAGATGGGAGGAAAAGAATATGAAAAAAATCCTAGCAGTCCTTTTGACCGTATGTATGCTTCTGTCCCTGACCGCCTGCGGCGGCTCCAGCAGCGGTTCCGCCTCCGGCGAGAAGGTCATCAAGATCGGCGTGTTTGAGCCCTCCTCCGGCGACTCCGCCTCCGGCGGCAAGAAGGAGATTCTGGGTATGCAGTACGCCAACAGCCAGACCCCCGAGGTCACTCTGGGCGGCGAGACTTACAAGGTTGAGCTGGTCTACGGCGACAACGGCTCCTCCACCGACAAGGCTCCTTCCGCTGCCTCTTCTCTGGTCAGCGCGGGCGTCAGCGTGGTGCTTGGCTCCTACGGTTCCGGCGTTTCCATCGCGGGCGGCCCCAAGTTTGAAGAGGCCGGCATTCCCGCCATCGGCGTGACCTGCACCAACCCCAACGTCACCGCCGGCAACAGCTACTACTTCCGTATCTGCTTCCTGGATAACTTCCAGGCCGAGGTTCTGGCAAGCTTCGCCATGGATAAGTTCAGCGCCAAGACTGCCTACTGCCTGGGCGAAACCGGCAACGAATATGACCAGGGTCTGATTGCCTTCTTCAAGCAGGTCTTTGAGGCCGCCGGCGGCAAGGTCATCACCGACTCCTTCCCCACCGGCAACTCCGACTTCGGCTCCTACCTGAACAAGGCCAAGAGCGAAGGCGCTGACGTGATCTTCACCCCCGTGTCCATTGCCTATGCCGTGCAGATCGTCAAGCAGGCCGCCTCTCTGGGCATCACCGCTCCCTTCCTGGGCTCCGACACCCTGGACGACAACATGGTTCTGGAAGCCATCAAGGGCACCGACCTGAAGCTGTACGTCTCCACCTTCTATCAGGAGGGCGGCTCCGCCGAGTTTGATGAGGGCATCAAGGCCTACATCAACGGCAGCAGCGAGGCTCTGGCTGCCAACGGCGGCAACGACACCATCTCCGCCGTCACCGCCATGGGCTACGACGC
>UQXG01000082.1 GCA_900544945.1 uncultured Eubacteriales bacterium
GCAGAAATTAACATTTATTGCGAATGATCATTTATTCAGTCATTTTTTGTGTTATAACGGATTGCCACACCAGTGTGCGCACTGGCACGCGATTTGTCAAGGATAAATTTCCCCTGTTCCGTTTGATGCGTGGTTTTTCTGTGTATCGCACAAAGTGATTTTATCCTTTTTGTGGACTATAGCCTATCTCATACTACCAACGGTGATGTTTTACAACACAGAAAAAAGAAAAGATGGGCAGCATCCGTAAGTGATTACAGATGCTGCCCGTTGAAATTATGCTTTTATCCCCTTTCTGACAGAATGAAGGAATCAAATTTCCTGATCCTGTTTGTGGGATGTGCGCTGCTGCGCCTGTTCAAAATTCTTGCGGGCAGAGTCCACATAGAATTTAATTTTCCAAAGCTGCTGAGAATCCTCCCGGATGGATTTGAACTGGGCATAGGTTTCCCGATACACGGTATCCATCTGATAAAAGTGTTATGGCAACTGCGCCAGAAGCGCGTCCGGCGTTACGCCGGAGAAGCCTGGGATGGTCAGCTCTGCCGACGGAAGCTGCCGGGCCGTTCCGATGCCGATGGCTTTCATTCCGCCCCGGTGGGCGGCCTCGATACCTGCGGCTGAGTCCTCGAAAACCAGGCACTGCTCAGGTGGGAGTCCCAGAGCCTCCGCTCCTTTGAGGAACACCTCCGGGTTGGGCTTGCCGTTTACAATTTTCCTGCCGTCGATTACGGCGTCAAAAAACGCCGTAATTTCCAGCTTTTTCAGGACAAACTCCGCATTTTTGCTGACACTGCCAAGAGCTATCCGGTATCCCTTGGCCCGGGCAGCGCATAAGAATTCCGACACGCCCGGCAGCAGCGCCGCCGGGGTCAAAGTGTCGATCATCTCCCGGTAGCGGTCATTTTTCCGGGTGCACAGCCTCTCTTTTTCGGATTCCGAAAGGGAGCGGTTTCCTTTTTTCAGCAGAATTTCCAGGCACTGTGCCCGGCTGATGCCCAGAAAGGCCTCCTGGTCTGCCGGAGTGAAGGGAATTCCCAATTCTTCGGCAAGCTCCTGCCACGCCCGGGCGTGGAGGGGGTTCGTGTTCACCAGAACCCCGTCCAGATCGAATAACAGTCCCCGGATCACAGCAGCTTCAGGGTGCCGGAGGTGATGCGCCGACCGCTTGACTGGTCAAAGAGCATCACGCTGCTGCCGGTGATATCCAGCAGGTGTTTGCTTCCGATGGTAAACAGGGTGCTGCCGAAGACCACGCCGGTGAGCAAATACTCTCCGATGCGCACCTTGACGGTGGATTCCATGCCGGTGGGCATGGCACCGTAAATCTCGCACTCCACATTTCCACCGCCGGTGATGGACAGGAACTCCGGGCGGATGCCCAGCACCAGATCCTCGTTGGTGAGCACCGGCTCCTCGTGGATGCCGTCGTCCTCGTCGTTGACTCTGGCGATGTGGTAGCGGAAGGTCTCGTCCTTGTTGCTCTTTTCCACGTAGCCGCTCTCTCCCGCACGGGCCTTCAGAGCCTGCGCCTGGGCTTCCAGCTCCTCGTCCCGCCGGTGGAACCACTGGGGCAGCTGCAATGGCTGCTCGGGGGTGAAAACTGCCTTGTGTCCGTCCAGCAGCGTCAGCTCAATGCTGCCCTCAGGCCCCTGCCAGCCCTTGGCCTCCACAAAGTTGATGGAGGGGTTGCCCACGAAGTCTGCCGCAAAAAGATTGGCAGGGTGATTGTAAACTTCCAGCGGCGCGGCATACTGCTGAAGGACACCGTTGGTCATCAGGCAGATCTGCGTTGCCAGCGTCATGGCCTCCATTTGGTCGTGGGTGACGTATACGAAGGTGGAGCCGGTTTCCACATGGAGCCGCTGCAATTCATAGCGCATTTCCAGACGCAGTTTGGCATCCAGATTGGAAAGCGGCTCGTCCATGAACAGCACGCTGGGCTCGGGAGCCAGCGTCCGGGCGATGGCCACACGCTGCTGCTGACCGCCGGACAGCTCCGCGGGATAGCGGTCCATGAACATACTGATTTTGACGATGCGGGACACCCGGCGCACGGACAGGTCGACCTCTTCTTTGGTCAGCTTGCGCACAGCGGTTTCCACCTTACCGTCCTTGAGAAGCTCAAAGTTCTCGTTGAAGGGCTGAACCTTTCGAGCGGCCTCCACCTTTTCTTCCAGAGCCTTTACCTCGGCGGACACGTCCTTACCCTGCTCCAAATGATAGCCGAACAGCTTTTGGGCAGTGTACTGGGAGATGGTGTAGGTATCGATCAGCTTGATGATGGCCTTCTTTTCGTCCAGCTTTCCGTTTTTATCCCGGCATTCCTCAAGCGTCTTTACCACATCCTGAGGATTTTTGAGGATCTGTGCCAGACGGGCGGCGTTTTTCGCCTCAAAGCTGATCTTCGGCATTTCCTCCTTGATGTTTGACAGGCCGAAGGAAATATTCTGGTAGACGGTCATGTTGGGCCACAGGGCATAGTTCTGGAAGAGGAAGCCCACCTTCCGCTTGTTGGCGGGGATGTTGATGCCCAGCTCACTGTCGAATACCACTGTGTCGCCGATGGTGATGCGTCCGCTAGTGGGGGTCTCCAGTCCCGCGATCATCCGCAGGGTGGTGGTCTTGCCGCAGCCGGAGGGGCCCAGCAGGGTGACAAACGCGTTATTTTCAATGACCAGATTCAGGTCGTCCACACCATAGAACTTGCCCCAGCGCTTGGTGATATGCTCTAATCTGATTTCAGGCATGATTTAACCTCCGATTCCTTTATCCAGGCTTGCGCCGGTGACTTTGTTGACAAGGGTGTTGCACACCAGAATGGTGATGATGAGGATCAGGTTGATGCCGCTGGAGAAGGCATACAGGCCCATTTCATCGAAGTAATCCAGCGTGGTGGACAGGATGAAGCCCTGTACGCACAGCAGCATGAACAGGCTCAGCTCCCGCAGGCAGGTCATGAAGGGCAGCAGGTAGCCGCTGATGATGGAGGATTTCTGGATGGGGATGATGATGCGGGTCATGCGCTTGATCCATGGGATGTCCTGAATGATGGCGGCTTCCTCGATCTCGCCGGACAGCTGCAGCATGGAGTTCAGGGAACTGCGGCTGGCGAAGGGGATGTACTTGATGGTGCCCACGATGATCAGCAGGGTGTAGGTGTTAAACAGGTTCAGCTTCTCCGTGGAGAACAGAATGAAGAAGGCCGCGCCGACTGCCAGCGAGGGCATCAGGTATGGCAGGAAGGCCATTGAGTTGACATAATTCGCCCATTTACTTCGCCGGTTCTTGGACACCGCGTAGCCAACCAGCGTGCCGATGGTGCCCGCCAGCAGTGCGCAGCACACGCTGACAAAGATGGTACCCCGGAAGGCGTGCCAGATGGTCTCGTTGTGCAGGATGCCCTTCTGGCCGTACATACCGTTCTCGGTGACGTTTTCGCTGGTGACCCACCACTTGGTGGTCAGGTTGCTGGTATCGCCGGTGTACAGGAAGGAGTAGTCGCCGGGGTTGGGCAGGAACGTCTCGAAGGCGAAGGAGACGATGGGGAAAATGCTGGTGAAGAAGGTCAGGATCACCAGAATCAGGGCGATGATGTACTTGCCAGATTTACCCAGATTGATCTTGGAGATCTGTCCGGATTTGCCAGTGACGGTGGTGTAGTTCTTCCGGCTGGTGAGAGACAGCTGATTGAGCATCATGATGGCCACGCCGAAGATCATCATGATGATGGCAAGGATGCTGGCTTCGCCGGTATACTTGGAGTTCATGGAGACGTACTTGGTGGACAGGGTGCTGAGGCCCAGATAATGGGGCACGGGGTAGGAACCCATGGCGCTGCCGAAGACCAGCAGAATGGTGGACAGAATGGCGGGTTTGACCATGGGCAGGGTGATGCGGGTCATGATCTTCCACTTGGGGGTGTCCAGAATGGTGGCGGCTTCCTCAAGGTTCGCGTCCATGTTGCGGAAAATGCCGCCGATCAGAATGTAGGCAAAGGGGGCGTAGTGCAGGCCCAGCACCACCATACTGGGGAACAGACCCTTGCACCACCATATGGGCATCTCGATGCCGAACAGGGCTGCGAGAAGACCGTTGGAGGTGCCGGTGACGGCGTTGGAGTTAAAAAGGTTCTGCCACACCACGGCCAGCGTCCACTGTGGCATGATATAGGGGAAAATAAAGATGGAACTGATGTACTTGCGCCATGCCATGTTGGTGCGGGTGACGAGGAAGGCCACAATGCCACCGAACAGAATGGACACGATGCAGGTGCCCACTGCCAGCAGGAGGGTGTTCAGCAGGGGCGTCCACAGGTTGGTTTTTGCCATCCGGCTGGTAAAGAGGTCGATGTAGTTGACGAGGGTATAGCCGGACACCTGCCCGGTCAGGTGGGCATCGATGGTGCCGGGGTGAATTTTCAGGGTGTCCTGAATGATGGCCAAAATGGGGGCGACGGTGGTAACGGTAAAGACAATGCCCATCAGCAGCAGGATCACGTTATAGGGCTTGGAAAAGAAGGTTTTCGTCTTGTTCAGCCCGATGGTGAGGCGGCTGGCGGGGGGATTGGCGGTTGTTTTCATGGAACCTCCTTCCGGAAAGGGAAGCGCCTCCGGATCGATTGTTGAGCAGATCCAGAGGCGCCGTCTTTGTTACTTGACTGAAATTTCTCTGGAATTTAGCCTGCGCTGTACTTGGTCAGCATTTCGATCCAGCTGCCTACGGTGAAGGCAACGGAAGCGCAGTACTCGGGATCTTCCAGAACCAGCTTGCCGTCGGTGGTCCACCAGTCGTAGCCCCGGTCGTTCTTGGCCTCGTAGACGCTGACGCCGTCCACGTAACCGCCGGTCTGATGGTGACGGGTGTTTTCGGTAGCCTCAGCAACCTTGGGGTTGGAGGAGTAGCCGCCCATGTCCTTGCCCCAGGCGGAGAAGCCGTCCTCGGTGCAGGTCATGTAGGCGATGAAGGCACAGGCAGTCCAGGGCAGGGGGCTGTTGTCGGTGACGAACAGGTAGTGGCAGTAGCCGTAGCCGCCGATGCCCTGATAGCCGTCGGTGTAAGCGGCAACGTTGACGTTGTTCACGGAGACGGAGTTGGATTCCTCAACGGAGCGGAGCTTGGAGTAAACCAGCAGGCCAAACTGATCGGTAGCACTCTTATCGACCAGAGTGTTGCAGATGGGGCCGTCATCGGTCTGGGCGTTGTAGCTCTCTACCCACAGCTTGATCCAAGCCAGCGCGTAGGCACCGTCGGGGCCAAGGCCCAGATCAGCGGCCTCGGACTCCATGGCCTTGATAGTGGGCTGGAAGTAGGCCTGCTCCTCGGCGGGCAGGGCGTTGTAGGCTTCTTTCAGCCAGCCGGCGTAGGTGTCCTCGGTGAGCATATACAGGAAGTTCTTACCGACGATCTCGGAGTCGATGTCCATGTACAGACCATGCTCGCCCTCGGCGACGAAGTCCCAGCAGTTGTCATAAGTCTTGCTGCCGGTGTTGTTGTACATGAAGACCTTGTTCAGGGTCTGCAGAGCCAGGAAACCCTTGTACTCTTCGGCAGTGGTGCCGTTGGCATCGGCCCAGTCCTTGGGGATGAAGGTGTCCAGAATACCGGTCTGAACCATCTTGCTCTCGATCTGGTTGCCGTCCTGAATCAGGGTCATGGCGAAGGTGCCGGTGTCCTTCAGGGAGTCAGCGGTGAGCTGATCGAAGATCTTGTTGTTCTTGGGCTGCTGCCACTCGAAGTCCATGTTGTAGCTGGGGTCGATGGTCTGTAAGTAGGCGATGAACAGAGGCAGGGCGCTCTTGCCGCGGCTGGAGTTGCCCACGCCGTAGAACATCTTGCCATTGGACTCCTCGATGGCCTTTTTGGCCAACTCCTCGAGGGTCATAGTCTGAGCTTCCTTGATGATTTTCTGGGTTTCCGTCAGATTCTCCTCGACGGGGGCTTCCGTAGCGGCGGGAGCGGCCTCGGCGGAAGCAGCGGGGGCTTCCGTGGGAGCGGGGGTCTTCTGTCCGCAGGCGGCCAGGCCCAGCGCCATGCACAAAACCAGAAGCATTGCGACGATACGTTTCATTTCAGTTCCTCCTCAAAAGATTTATTCGGCGGCAGGTCTTGTTCCCTGCTGTGCTTATAGTCTAATGGCAAAACAGACAAAAATAAACCGGTCAAAACTGATATTTTTTGCATATTTCTGATTTCTGTGTAAAACATGATGAAATTGCAAGACCTATGTGCTATAATTTAGTCACTTCATTCAAAGCATGGCGGAGATATACCTATGAAAAAACAAATTCTGATTCTGGCCCTGCTCCTTCCCCTGCTGGCAGGCTGCACCGCAAAGCAGCCGGAGCCGCTTCCCTGTACCCCCGGAGAGGCTCAGCGGCTGGTGGTCTACACCTCCCATAAAGAGGAGGTCTACACTCCCATTATCCGGGAATTTGAGGAGCGCACAGGCATCTGGGTGGACGTGGTCAGCGGCGGCACCAATGAGCTGCTCCAGCGCATCCAGCAGGAAGCGGATGCGCCAAAGGCGGACGTGATGTTCGGCGGCGGGGTGGAGAGCCTCGAGTCCTATCAGGACTGCTTCAGCCCCTATATCTGTCGGGAGGCCGCCGGTATCTCCGAGCAGTTTCAGGCGGAGTCCGGCTACTCGACGCCTTTTTCCGCCCTGCCCGTGGTACTGGTGTACAATACCAAACTGGTGGCCCCGGAGTCCTTAACGAGCTGGAAGGATCTGGAATCCCCGGCTTTTCGGGGAAAAATTGCCTTTGCCGACCCCCAGATATCCGGTTCCTCCTATACGGCGCTGGTGACCTGGCTTCAGACGGGCGGTGGGATGGAGGATAGCCTGACTCGGCTGTGTACTGCGCTGGATGGAAAGCAGCTGGACAGCTCCGGCGCGGTGCTGACCGCAGTCGCTGACGGAAGCGCCTTGGTGGGCATCACGCTGGAGGAGACTGCCCTCCAACATATCGCCGCCGGGGAGGACATCGCTTTGGTCTACCCGTCCGACGGCACTTCCTGTGTCCCCGACGGCAGTGCGCTGGTGAAGGGCGCGCCCCACGGGGACAACGCCAGACTGTTTCTGGATTTCACCGTCAGCACCGATGTACAGTCCATGGTGGGTCAGCGGTTCTGCCGCCGGACGGTCCGGGCGGACATTCCCGCGGACCCCTCCCTGCCGCCGCTGTCCACCCTGAACATGGTGTCCTACGATGTGGAATGGGCCAGCCAGAACCGGGACCGGCTGCTGTCGGAATGGTCCTTCCTGCTTGGGGAGGTGCCGTTATGACCCGACCTCAGAGCCGTTCCTTCCGAAACCGGCTGCTGCTATCCTTCCTGATCGCCTCTCTGGCACCCATGATCATCTGCTCCGCCATGCTGTCCCAAATTTCCCGGATTCAGATGACGAAGCAGCTGGACACCGACGCCCAGACCCAGACCGCCCACCTGATGACCGCCCTGGATCGGATCAGCGACGCCCTGCCGGGGGCAGCCCGAGCGTTGGAAGAAAGCCGCCTGCTGCCCCGGGCTTTTACCAGCCGGGAGGACACCCAAATCAATACCGCCCTGTTCCTGGCCACTGAGGGCAGCCGGGATCTGGCGGATTACTCTTTGTATGATCTGCGGGGCAGTCTGCGCTATTCCACCGGCAGCGTTACAGCAGGCACCACCCTTTCCACCCGGTGGGGCGTCCTGTTCGCGGCGAAAAATGCCGGCAGGCAGGCGGTGTATCAGGCGCCCATGGACGGCGGCAAAACCCTGCTGCAGGGCGCGGTGCTTCTGAAAAATCCTCAGGGAGAACCGCTGGGCTATCTGGTGATGGAACTGTCCGAGGAGAATTTTCAAAAGCTCTTCGCCGGCAAATACGGCAGTTCCAACGAGGTTCTGATTCTAAATCGGTACTGGCACCCGGTCTACGCCAGCCAGAGCGGCATGAAGGAGGAGCTGGCGGATTCCCTGCGTGGCCAACTGCTGCGCAACGGCAATCCCGGCGCGGAGACGGAGGAATACCGCCTGCTAATTCAGGAGCATCCGCCCACCGGCCTGTATCTGGTACTGCGTCAGCCCCAGATGTTTACGCAGAGCACCATGAAGCTTCTCCACGCCGCCAGCTTTTTCTGTGTTCTGATGGGCATTGTGATTTCCGCGGTGCTCTGCCTGCCTCTGAGCCGCCGGATCTCCCAGCCCATCGGGCGGCTGCTGGAAGCCTTCTCCCGGCTGGAGCAGGACGATCTGGACGTCCACGTCTCCCGGGACGGAGAGGATGAGCTGGGTCAGCTGGCATCAGGCTTTAATCACATGGTTCTGGCCCTGAAGGTCAACCGGCAGGAGCTGGTGGAAAATCAACGGGAGCTGAATCAGGCCCAGGTACGGATGCTGCAGGCTCAGCTGAATCCCCATTTCCTGTGCAACACGCTGGACACCATGAAGTGGATCAGCAAAATCAACCATGTGCCGCAGGTGGCACTGATGTCCACGAATCTGGCGGATATTCTGCGGTTTTGTATCTCTGCCGAGGAATTTGTGCCTCTGCGCCGGGAGGTGGAGGTGCTGAACCGGTATGTGGAAATACAAAAAATCCGGCTGTCCGACCAGTTCAGCTTTCTGGTCAGCCTGCCGGAGAAGCTGGAAACTTGCATGGTTCCCAAAATGATTTTGCAGCCCATTGTGGAGAACGCCATTCTCCACGGCCTGGAAGGGATTTCCGACAGCGTCATCCGGGTGGAGGCGGCTCAGGAGGGGGAAGACCTGCTCATTACCGTCACGGACAACGGTCACGGCCTGCCGCCGGATATGATCGGCCATCCTTACCGCCGGGAGTCCGCGCCCAGCGGACACCATCTGGGACTATTCAACGTGGACACCATTCTGAAAAAGCACTACGGGGAGCGCTACGGCCTGTATCTGGACAACAACCCCGTCGGCAGCGGCGCGAGAGTCCGGGCGCGGCTGCCCCTGCGCCGAAGGGAGGAAGAAGAATGCTGAAAGTACTCATCGTGGAGGACGAAGAACTCATCCGCAAGGGCATCGCGCTGACCGTGGACTGGGCGATGCTGGACTGCGTGGTGGTGGGCGAAGCCGCCAACGGCGCGGAGGGGTTGGAGAAGGCAGAAAAATGCGACCCGGACCTCATCATCAC
Organism: uncultured Eubacteriales bacterium; assembly: GCA_900544945.1. GTDB lineage: Bacteria > Bacillota > Clostridia > Oscillospirales > Oscillospiraceae > Faecousia. The sequence goes on from UQXG01000082.1 coordinate 9,140, forward strand.
CGACCTGAAAATGCCCCAGATGGACGGCATTGAAATGCTGGAACGGCTCCGACAGGCAGGAAAAACCACTCATGTCATCATCTTGACCGCCTACGACAGCTTTTCCTACGTTCAGGCCGCCCTGCGTCTGGGAGCGGTGGACTATCTGCTCAAGCCCTTCCATGACGGTGATCTGGAAAAGGCGGTGCAGCGGGTGCAGGCAAAGCTGACACCGAAGCAGACAGTGCTGCCGGAGCTGAAAACCGGCAGCGGCAACCGCTATGTCTCCGAAGCAATCCAGTACATCAAGAACCACTATCAGGAGCCGGATATCAGCGTCAGCTCCGTGGCCCAGAGTCTGAACATCAGCGAGGGTCACCTGAGCCACACCTTCAGGAAGGAAACCGGCAGCACGCTTCTGGGATATCTGACCCGCTACCGCATCCACAAGGCGGCGGAGCTGCTGAAGGACTGCCGGGTGAAGGTCTACGAGGTGGCGGAACAGGTGGGCTACCGGGACATTGGCTATTTTTCCAACACCTTCAAGAAAATCACCGGGAAAACACCCTCGGAGTATCAGGACAGTCTTTCCTTTCGTTTTTAGGAGGATACGCCTGCATTCTGGTTGCCGGTATGCCCGCCAGCGGCAAGAGCACCATCGCCGTCAGGATTTCGGAGTCTCTGGGAATTCCAATGCTGGGACTCCATCAAGGAGGTGCTGTTTGACGATCTGGGCTTTCATACTATTTCCTGATTAAAATCTTAATTTTAATCAGGAAGGCATCGCCTGA
>UQXG01000083.1 GCA_900544945.1 uncultured Eubacteriales bacterium
TTATGGAGGATTTTGAGGGTCCTCTGGACGTAATTTTTGAGCTGCTGAGTAAAAATAAAATTGAAATTCAGGACGTGTCCATCACCGCCATTCTGGAGCAGTACTTAAGCTATCTGGAGGAAATGAAAAGGCTTGACATGGAGGTGGCCAGTGAGTTCATCACCATGGCCTCCCACCTGATGCTGATCAAGACGAAAATGCTCCTGTCCGCCGCCGAACAGGCGGAGGCGGAGACGGAGCTTGACCTGCTGCGCCAGTCCCTCATTGAGCGCCGCCGGAAGGAGGCCATGGAGCAAATCCGTAAGGCCGTGGCCGTGCTGGAGCCGAGAAACGAAATCGGCAGGTGCCTATTTACCAAGGAGCCGGAGCCGCTGAAGCGGGACAATACCTATCGGTATCAGCATGATGTGCTGGATTTGCTCCGGGCGCTGGACATGATTGCCGAGCGCAATGCACGGCAGCTGCCGCCGCCTACCGCCAACTTCAAGGGCATTGTGGGCAAGGAGCCTTATCCCATCGGTCGGAAGACCGGCGAGGTGCTCAGGCAGTTGGTGCTGCGGGGAGTGGAGCGGCTGAAAAATCTGTTCCGGGGGAACAGAAGCCGGTCGGAAATCGTGGCAACGTTTCTGGCGGTGCTGGATCTGTGCAAGACCAATTCCGTGACATTGGAGGACGACGTGAACGGCGAAAACCCCAACGTCCGGCTGCTGGACGAGGAGGAAAAGAAGGAGATGCTTGCCCATGGAGTTTGAACAGCTGCAAAGAGCCATTGAGGCAATCCTTTTCGCCGCCGGCGAGCGGATGGAAATCAGCCGCCTTTCTGAGGTGCTGGAAGTAGACCCGGATGAAATCGAGAAGGCAGCGGACGCCATGGCGGACGAGTTTGCCTTCCAGCGCCGGGGCATTCGGATTCTGAAGCTGGAAAAGGGCTATCAGATGGTTTCCTCCGGAGAAATGGCAGACTTTGTGACAAAAGCCCTGGAAACCAGAAAGCCCCCCAAGCTGTCGGCCTCCCAGCTGGAGACCCTGACCATCATTGCTTACTATCAGCCGGCTACCAAGGCCATGGTGGAGCAGATTCGGGGAGTGGACAGTGCCTATTCCGTAGCGGCACTGCTCAATAAGAAGCTCATTGAGGAGGCCGGACGGCTGAATGTTCCTGGAAGACCCATTCAGTATCGGACGACTCCGGATTTTCTGCGAACCTTCGGGCTTTCTACGCTGGAGGAGCTTCCCCCCATTGACAAGATTGCCTTTGGTGAGCCCATTGAGCTGCCCCAGGAGGAAAAAACCGGGGAGGAAAGCTGAGATGGGATGGGGCATTTTTTTCGCGTGCCTGGTCGTGCTTGCCCTGCTTCCGCTGGGAATCCGGGGAAGCTATGACCAGACCGGGTTTACCGTCCGGGTCATTGCAGGGCCGGTGAAGATTACCCTTTTTCCAAGAAAAAATCGGAAGAGAAAGCCAAAAACCGCAGATTCTTCGGAAAAGACCACAGAGGAAACCACGAAGTCTCCTTCCGAAAAGAAAAGGCCTAAGACCGAGACGACCGAGAAGGACGAGCCCGGAATGCAATCCGGCGGCAGCCTGGAGCGGTTTGTGCCCTGGATTCGGCTGGGACTGGATTTTCTGGGAGCTTTGCGGAGAAAAATCCGGCTGGATAACCTGTATCTGCATGTGGTTCTGGCGGGGGACGACCCCTGCGACCTGGCGGTAAACTACGGCAGAGCCTGGGCAGCAGTGGGGGATTTGCTTCCAAAGCTGGAGCGGATATTTGTCATCCGGAAACGGGACATCCAGGTGGGCTGTGATTTCGCGGCGGAGAAAATCACCGTCGCCGCGAGAGGCGATATGACGATGACCCTCGGTAGGACTCTGTGCCTGGGTACAATTTACGGAATCCGGGCTTTGAAAATATTCCTGACAATGAAAAGAGAAGGCGGTGCGGCAGCATGAGTCAGAAGCTTCCCAATATGTTAGAAAGTACCATCCAGAAAATCCGGGAAATGGTGGATGTGAATTCCGTGATGGGCGAACCCATTCACACGCCGGACGGGGTGACCATCATTCCCGTCAGCAAGGTCAGCGTTGGCTTTGGCGGCGGCGGAACGGATTTTGCTACCTCCAAGAATACGGAAAATCCCTTCGGCGGCGGTGTTGGCGGCGGCGTGAAGGTCACGCCTCTGTGCTTCCTGATCATTCAGGACGGCAATGTGCGGATGATGCCCGTGCCAGTGCCTGCCAGTTCCACGGCGGATCGGATTGTGGAGATGTTCCCGGAGACTTTGGAGAAAATCAACGGGATTCTGGACAAAAAATCCGGAAAAGCCGGAGAATAACCGGGCTGCGCCTGGGCACACTACACCCGGGTGAGAAATGTGAAACGAATTTCCGCAGGGGCGGCGGCAGCGTTGCTGTCCGCCGCACTGCTTTTGCCTGCACCGGCGAAGGCGGTTTCCGCCGATCACGCCTATGTGCTGGATGGGGTCACCGGACGGGTGCTTTTTGAGAAAAACGCCGGGGAGCGTGGGCTGATTGCCAGCACCACCAAGATCATGACGGCTATGGTGGTCTGCGAGCAGTGCAACGTGCTGGACAGAATGCGGATTCCCAGGGAGGCGGTGGGTATCGAGGGCTCCTCCATGTATCTGAAGGAGGGAGAGGTGCTGACCCTCCAGGAGCTGTTGTACGGGCTGATGCTGTCTTCCGGCAATGACGCGGCGGTGGCGCTTGCCATCTACTGCGGCGGCACGGTGGAGGGCTTTGCGGAACTGATGAACGACAAGGCCAGAAATCTTGGCCTGGCAGATACCCACTTTGAAAATCCCAACGGCCTGGACGCTCCCGGCCACTATTCCACCGCCCGGGATTTGGCCAAATTGGCGGCCTATGCCATGGAAAATCCCATTTTCCGGAAAACCGTCTCCACCCGCTCGGTTACCGTTGGCCAGCGGCATCTGACCAATCACAATAAGCTGCTCTGGCGGCTGGAGGGTGCGGACGGGGTGAAAACCGGTTTTACCAAGGCCGCCGGGCGGATTCTGGTGTCCAGCGCCAGCCGGATGGGACGGCGGGTGATCTGCGTGACCATGAACGACCCGGACGACTGGAATGACCACTGTGCGCTTCTGAATCGGAGCTTTTCGGACTATCAGATTTGTCCGGTCGTGGGAAAAGGGCAGTGTGTGGGCACCTTGGAGGTGCTGGGCGGCGAAAACAGCCGGGTGGAAGTGCTGGCGGCAGAGGATTTTTCCTATGCGCTTACCCCGAAGGAAACCGTCCGGATTGCCCTGCCGGGGGCGGGATTTGTCTACGCACCGGCGGTGGAAGGGGCGGAGGCAGGCTTTGCCTATGCTCTGATTTCCGGAAAGGCCGTGGGGAAAATTCCCATAGTGTTCGGCGAAACCGTGGAGCAAAAGCCGGAAGAAGAGAAGTCCTTCTGGCAAAAATGGCGGTCGGGAAAAAACAAGGAGACATAAATGAAGGAGCGTTTGCAGAAGATATTGTCTGCCCGGGGAGTTGCCTCCCGGCGAAAGGCTGAGGAACTGATTCAAGAGGGGCAGGTGACCGTGAACGGGGAGAAGGCTGTGCTGGGTGACACCGCCGACCCGGATAGGGACGAGATTCTGATTTCCGGGCAGCCACTGCCTCCAAAACAGAAATTTGTCTATCTGCTTCTGAATAAGCCCCGGGGCTTTGTGACGACAATGTCGGATGAGAAGGGAAGGCCGACGGCGGTTCAATTGGTGGCAGACTGCGGCACGCGGGTCTACCCCGTGGGGCGGCTGGACATGGATTCCGAGGGCCTGCTGCTCTTTACCAACGACGGAGAATTTGCCAACCGGATGACCCATCCCAAGCAGGAGCTTGACAAGGTCTATGAGGTATGGGTGAACCGGTATACTCCCGGTGCGCAGAGAGAACTTGCCAAGCCGGTGGTGCTGGACGGCTACAAAATTCGACCGCCGAAGGTGGAGCTGCTTTCCGCCCAGGGCTCCACGGCCCGGTTCCGGGTCACCATCCATGAGGGTCGGAACCGACAGATTCGCCGGATGTGCGAATTGGCTGGGATGTACTGCACCCGGCTGCGCCGGATTCAGGAGGGAAAGCTGGTTCTCGGGGACCTGCCGAAGGGCAAATGGCGGTATCTGACCCAGGAGGAAGTGGCCAGACTGAAATAAATAATGAATGATGCCGCTTTTACTCTTGCAAAATGCGGCATCTTTTGCTACTATGGGTTCGGCGGAAAAAGACATATCCGCCAGCCAAGGAGAATGATATGAGTTACGATATTTTGTCGATATTACAGGAGAAGGACGGAACCTTCTCCAAGGGTCAGCGGCGGATTGCCCGATACATTACCGAGGCCTATGACAAGGCCGCCTTTATGACCGCCAACCGGCTGGGTAAAACCGTAGGCGTTTCCGAATCCACGGTGGTGCGCTTTGCGGTGGATCTGGGCTTTGACGGCTATCCCAGTATGCAGAAGGCCATGCAGGAGATGGTGCTCAACCGGCTGACCTCCGTCCAGCGCATCGAGGTGGCCAATAACCGCTTGGGTGACCAGGACATCGTTTCCACGGTGCTCCACTCGGATATGGAGAAGCTGCGCAAAACCGATGAGATTCTGAACCGGGAGGAATTTAGCGCCGCGGTGAACGCCATCATCAAGGCTAAGCGGGTGTACATTCTGGGGGTTCGCTCGGCGGAGCCTCTTGCCAATTTTTTAGGGTATTATCTGAACTATATGTTCAATAATGTCCATATTTTGTCCGGATTCGGCACGGTGGAGATGTTTGAGAAAATCGTCAGTGTGAACCCGGAGGATGTGGTCATCGCCTTCTCTTTCCCCCGGTATTCCTCCACGGCCACCAAGGGTGCTCAGTATTGCCGCAGCGCCGGCGCCACGGTCATCGGCATTACGGACAATCGGCTGTCCCCGCTGGGCAGCAACAGCGACCATGTGCTCATCGCCAAAAGCGACATGGTTTCCCTGGTGGACTCTCTGGTAGCCCCGCTGAGCGTGGTCAATGCCCTGATCGTAGCCATCGCTTCTAAGAAGGAGGCGGAGCTTGCCCACACCTTCGAGACTCTGGAGCGGATCTGGGACGAATACGACGTTTACGAGAAGCAGGTAGAAAAGCATGAGGTTTGACGGGATTGTCATCGGCGGAGGCCCGGCGGGCATGTTCGCGGCCATCACCGCGGCAAAACAGGGGCAGAAGGTGCTGCTGCTGGAGCGGAACGACCGGCTGGGAAAAAAGCTTCTCATCACCGGTAAGGGACGATGCAATGTGACAAATGACTGCTCCGGCCAGGAGGTCTTGCAGAATACCCCCCGGAACGGCCGATTTCTGTACAGCGCCATGACGGCCTTTCCCCCGGAGAGAACCATGGCTTTCTTTCGGGAGGCCGGATGCGAGCTGAAAACCGAGCGGGGCAATCGGGTGTTCCCGGTGACGGACAAATCCCAGTCCGTCTTGGACTGCTTACAGCAGGAGCTGCGCAAAAACCATGTGACCGTCCTGACCGACCGGGCAGAACGAATCCTGACGCTGGAGGGCAGGGCAGTGGGCGTTGCCGGGCAGAAGCAGACCCACACGGCGCAGTGGGTGATTCTTGCCACCGGCGGCGTATCCTACCCGGCCACCGGCTCCACCGGCGACGGCTACGCCATGGCCAGGCAGCTGGGACATACCATTGTTCCCCAGGAGGGAAATCTGGTGCCTCTGGAAATTGCCGGGTCGGACTGTCCCGATATGCAGGGGCTCAGTCTGCGCAACGTGGGGATCAAGCTGGTAAATGCCAAAGGAAAGACCCTGTATCAGGATTTCGGGGAAATGCTCTTTACCCATTTTGGAGTCTCCGGCCCTACGGTGCTCTCCGCCAGCTGCCACCTGAAGGGAGAAGGCTGCCGCCTCCTTATCGATCTGAAGCCAGCTCTGGACGAAAAAAAGCTGGACGACCGGATTTTGCGGGATTTGGAGCTGTATCAGAATCGTGCCATGGAAAACGCCCTGACGGATTTGCTGCCCAGGAGCATGATCCCGGTAGTCCTCCGGCGGCTGGACATTGACCCGGCCATGCAGGCGAACGCTCTGACGAGGCAGAAACGCCGGGAGCTTGAAGGGCTTCTCAAGGGATTTCCTTTGGAAATCACCGGGAAACGGCCGGTTTCCGAGGCCATTATCACCTCCGGCGGGGTGAAAGTGTCTGAAATTGACCCCAAGACCATGCAGTCGAAGCGCATACCCGGGCTGTACTTTGCCGGGGAGGTCATTGACTGTGATGCCTATACCGGCGGTTTCAACCTGCAAATCGCCTGGGCCACGGCCTATGCGGCGGCAATGGGAGCCTCCGGGAAAATCAACCATTGACAAACCCGGCTTTCTATACTAGAATACCTAGCAGATGATTCCTTAGATAGATGTTAGGAGGATTTCTCTATGTTTGAAAAACTCAAGAGCTATGCGGCCCGGCAGCTGGAGCTGGATCCCTCTGAGATTACCCCGGATTCCACCTTTGAGAGCCTGGGCATTGACTCCCTGGACGTGGTGGAGATGATCATGGACTTGGAGAGCGAACTGGGCGTGGAGCTGGATATGGAGGATCAGAAGATCACCACCTTCCAGGAGCTGGCCGACTTTATTGAGTCCAAGCTGAATTAAACCAATTTAACAGCCATGTTATAGCTGACCGGCTTATAACAAGGTCGCACTAGTCGGGGAGATAGCGGTGCCCTGTACCTGCAATCCGCTATAGCAGGGATGAATTCCCACACCCGGGCGCGTTTTGAATATTATCTGTCCTTTGTAAGCGGTGTTGAGAGAACGGTCTTGCGCAACGGAGTCCCGTGAACCATGTCAGGTGGGGAACCAAGCAGCATTAAGCGGATTTCTCCGTGTGCCGCGGGGCTGCCGTTCTTGAGCTGGCTGCACTGGATTGGATATTCGCCGCGTACAAATGTGGGTGTGCGATCTTGTTATGAGCCGGTCTGTACTTTTAGGCATTTTCTTGGAAGGGAGTGAGGCTATGTCTGCCTATCAGGCACTGTATCGGAAATACCGTCCCCAGACCTTTGACGATGTGTCCGGGCAGGCGGCGGTGACCCAGACCCTGAAAACCCAGCTGATGAGCGGGAAAATGAGCCATGCCTACCTGTTCACCGGCTCCCGGGGAACAGGTAAAACCAGCTGCGCCAAAATTCTGGCCAAGGCAGTCAACTGCCTGCACCCGGACAACGGCAATCCCTGCAACGCCTGCGAGGCCTGCCGAGCCATTGATTCCGGCTCCTGTATGGATGTGCTGGAAATCGACGCCGCCTCCAACAACGGCGTGGATAACGTCCGTGACCTTCGGGATGACGCCATTTATACCCCCTCACAGGTGAAAATGCGTGTGTATATCATCGATGAGGTACACATGCTGTCCATTTCCGCCTTTAACGCACTGCTTAAAATCATTGAGGAGCCGCCGGAGCATCTGCTTTTTATCCTGGCAACCACCGAGCTTCACAAGGTTCCGGCCACGATTCTATCCCGGTGCCAGCGTTTTTCCTTCCGGCGCATCAGCCAGGAGGATATTGCGGCGAGACTGCAATATGTGGCCTATCAGGAGAACATTGACCTGGACGACAGCGCCGCCCGGGTGCTGGCCCGGCTTGCCGACGGCGGTATGCGGGACGGCCTGAGTCTGCTTGACCAGTGTGCCTCGGCTACCACCGGTGAGCTTACCGCCGAACGGGTGTATGCTTGTCTCGGTATTGCGGGGGAGCAGAAATGCGGAGAGCTCATGGGCTATATCGCTGCCCATGACACCCGGAAGGCTCTGGAACTTTTCAATCGGCTGTATGCGGAAGGGAAGGATCTGGGTGCGCTTCTGGACGAGCTGGCCTGTCTGACGAGAGACCTTTTGGTGCTGAAAACTGCTGGAAACGCGGGAATTACCATGCTTTCGGGCGTTGCTTCCGATCAGGAGACGCTGGCTTTAGGCAAGGCCTTCGGCAGCGGCGAGCTGGTGCGGATGATGGAGCGAATCCAGCAGACGACGGCGGCCTTTACCCGAAGCTCCAGCCGCCGTATGGATGCGGAGTTATGCCTGGTGGAGCTATGCCAGCCGGAGCTGAATACGGATGTATCGGCTCTGAACGCAAGGCTTACCCGACTGGAAGAACAGTGGAAAACCGGTGCTGTCATGCTGCCTCAGAAAGCGGCAAAGCCCGTCGCCCCGGTGGAAGACGAGGAGCTGCCTCCGCCGCCGGACGATGATGACGCACCGCCGGAAGCAGAAGATTCTCCGGCACCCAAACCTCAGAATGACGCCCCGGCTGGCTTCTGGCTGGATTTGTGCGGCGGGGTGCGGAAGGAACTGAAGCCGCCGGTAACCGGATTCTTTGCCGGAACCCCCAATGCTCCGGTGCAGGGCGTTCTGACGGGAGGCAAATTGGAGCTGCAATGCACCAACGCCTTCACCGCCCAGATGCTGGATAAGCCGGAGATTCTGGAAGTGGTCAGTCGGAAGGCTGCCGTTATGCTGAACCGTCAGATACAGGCGGTCGTTGTGGATTTGTCCGCAAAGCCCAAGGGCAATCCCCGGATGGAGCAGCTGATGCAATTTGGACGGGAACATGCGGATATCGTAAAGATTAAAGAATAAGGAATAGGAGATTTTGAATTATGGCAAAGGGTGGATTCCGGGGTATGCCCGGTGGAATGAATCAGGCTTCCATGCTCAAGCAGGCCCAGAAGATGCAGCAGGAGATGCTGCGGATGCAGGCCGAGCAGGAGGCCAAGACCTTCACCGCCAAGGCTGGCGGCGGCATGGTCAGCGCCACGGTCAACGGCAAGCATGAGCTGGTTTCTATGGAGATCAATCCCGAGGCGGTGGATCCGGAGGATGTGGAAATGCTCCAGGATATGGTCATTGCCGCGGTGAACGAGGCCATGCGCGCGGCGGATAACGAGGCGGCGAACAACATGTCCCGGCTCACCGGCGGTCTGAACCTGGGCGGCCTCTTCTAAGGAGGTCAACATGCAGTTTTTTCCGGCGGCGCTGCAAAATCTGGCGGATCAGTTTGCCCGGCTTCCCGGCGTGGGCAGCAAAACCGCCCAGCGTCTTGCCTTTCATGTGCTGAGCTTGCCGGACGGGGAGGCGGAGGAGTTTGCCAATGCCATTCTGGAAGCGAAAAAGCAGGTGCACACCTGCCCGGTGTGCCAGAATCTGACGGATCGGGAGCTGTGCCCCATTTGCGATGATGACACCAGAGATCACAGCGTGGTCTGCGTGGTGGCTGACCCCAAGGACGTGATCGCCATGGAGCGTTCCCGGGAGTACCGGGGAGTGTACCATGTGCTCCACGGGGTGATTTCGCCTCTGAATCATGTGACCCAGGACGATATCCGGATTCGGGAGCTTCTGAAGCGGGTGTCCCAGGGGGAGATCAAAGAGGTGATTATGGCCACCAACCCCGATACGGAAGGGGAGGCCACGGCCATGTATATTTCCCGGCTCCTTCGCCCCATGGAGGTGAAGGTCACAAGGCTTGCCTACGGCATGAGCGTGGGAAGTCAGCTGGAATACGCCGACGAGGTGACACTGACAAGAGCCCTGGAAGGCAGACAGGAAATGTAAAAGGGAACCCCCGCTTCTTTTGGAAGCGGGGGCCTTTTGTGTGCTTGTCGATATACGATGTCATTGCGAACCAGTGGTGCTCCGCGCAGCGAATCTAAAATAGCCATGACTGCCAGTGGCAGTCATACCTTAGTGTAGCGCACACTGGTGTGGTCCCTTCCAGGGATTCCCTCCGGTCACAATCCGTACCCCCGGCTCCCTTGTGTAAAGGGAGCTGGCTCGCGCGTCTCCCGCAAGCGCGAGA
>UQXG01000084.1 GCA_900544945.1 uncultured Eubacteriales bacterium
GCCCACCTGATGGTTACAAATCCCGGACAGTACATTGATGATCTTCTGGCGCTGGGAGTCAAGTCTATTGCGGTGCATGTAGAATCCGGAATCTTTCCGGCGGCCCATCTGCATCGAATTCGCCAGCAGGGGGGACGGGCAGGGCTGGCTCTGAATTTCATGGCTCCGCTGAGCACTCTGCCTCCTTATATCAAAGATATGGATTATGTACTGCTTATGACCTCGGAGCCTGACGGTCGGGGACAGCAGTTCAATCCCTGGGCACTGGAAAAAATCGCTCAGGCCCGAGCCCTTCTGCCGAAAGAGATTTCCATTGTGGTGGACGGAGGCATTACCGAGCAGTGGCTGCCCAAAGTGGTGTCTGCCGGGGCGGATACCGTTATTTTAGGAAGAACCCTCTGGGTGGAGAACCCGGAGGCTCAATATGACCGGCTGCAGCGGATGCTGGAGAAGGAGGACAGATAATGTTTGAGAAAGAAAAACAGGAGATTCTGGAAACGGCTCTGGAGATCAAGCGGAACCGGCTGGTTTCCCTGTCCGGTGGAAACGTGAGTATGCGGGTCGGCGAGGATCGGTACCTGGTCACTCCCTCCGGCATGGCCTATGAGACCATGACCTACGAGGATGTGTGCCTGATCGACGGAAAGTGCCGGCTGGTGGAAGGCAGAAGAAAGCCCTCCAGCGATTCCTCCGCACTGATTTACATGTACGAGCACATGCCCAATGTAAACGCCATCATCCACACCCACCAGCCCTGGGCAACTGCCGTTGGCTTCGTCACCGACGAACTGCCGGAATTCCTGGTCACAGTGATTGACGCCTGCCACAATCCGGTGAAGGTAGCACCCTTTACCCCTTCCTCGGATATCGGCATGGGCATTCTGGCGGTGGAATACGCCGGAGACTCCCTGGCGGTGATCCTGAAGCACCATGGAGTGCTGGCCTACGGGAAGGACTTATCGGAGGCGCTGTTCTCCGCGGTCTATTTGGAGGAAAGCGCGCAGACCTATGTGCTGGCCCGGTCTATGGGGGTACAGATTCCACCCATTGACCCGGAGCTGATCCGTCGGGAGAAAGAGGGCTGGCTGACCTACGGTCAATGAGACAAGGAGGGAAGGAAACATGAAATTCGGTTGTTTTTCGCTGGATTACCGACGATTTCCGCTGGAGCGAGCCTTCCGGGATGCGCAGCGTCTGGGCTTTGACGGGGTAGAGATTTGGGGCGGACGACCCCATGCCTATCCCTTCGATCTGGATGCGGCGGAGATTCAGGAAATTCTGGATTTGCAGAAGCGGTACGGCCTGGAGGTTCCGATGTATACCCCCAATGCCTTGGGGATGCCCTACAATCTGTGCTCCCTGGACAATCGGGAGCAGCGGGATGCCCTGGAATATTTCAAGCTGGCAATTGATGGATGCAGCGGCATCCACTGCCCCAGAATGCTTCTGGTAGCTGACCATCCGGGCTACGTCACTCCGAGACGGGACAGCTGGAAGCGGTTCGTGGAGAATATGCGTCAGCTGGCGGCCTACGCCGCACCCAAGGGCGTGACCCTGGTCATCGAGTCCCTGACCCCCATGGAAAGCCCCATTATCACCACCGCCGACGACTGTGCGGAAGCTCTGGCGGACATCGGCATGGACAATGTGGAAGCTATGGTAGACATCGTTCCGCCGAATATCGCCTATGAGCCTGTGACTTCCTATCTGGAAAAAATGCCGGGTAAGGTGCGCTACGCCCATATCTGCAACAACGATGGCAGAACGGATTCCCACACCCGGCTGGACGATGGTACGATGCCGGTGCTGGATATCCTCCACGAACTACAGGCGGCGGGCTTCGACGGCTACGCTACTGTTGAACTCTACAGCGAATGCTACAAGGATCCGTCGGTAATGCTGGCCAATGCCGCCCGGATTCTGAAGCTTCGGGACGAATAAGAAAGGGGTGTGCCTATGGATAACGTTGTCCTGAAACTGGAAAACATCACCAAGCGGTTCCCCGGCGTCACGGCTCTGAACAACGTGCAATTCGAGCTGCGAAAGGGCGAGATTCACGCGTTGATGGGGGAAAACGGCGCCGGAAAATCGACGCTCATCAAGGTCATCACCGGCGTGCATATGCCGGAGGAGGGCAAGATCTTTGTCAAGGGACAGGAGGTTTTCTTCCGCAGCACCAGTGATTCCGCTGCCTGTGGGATTGCCGCCGTCTACCAGCACAGTACCGCCTATCCTCAGCTGACCGTGACAGAGAATATCTTCATCGGTCATATGAAGCGCAACAAGCTGGGACTTATCGACTGGAAGGGTATGCACCAGCAGGCGGCAGAGCTTCTGCGTAGCCTGGGTTCCAACATCAATCCCAAGTCGAGAATGAGCAGTCTGAGCGTTGCCGAGCAGCAGATCGTGGAGATTTCCAAGGCTGTCTCCGCCGATGCGGAAATTGTGATTATGGATGAGCCTACAGCGGCTCTTTCCAAGCGGGAATGCGAGGAGCTCTACCGGATTACCGAGCAGCTCCGTGCCCAAGGAAAATCCATCCTGTTCATTTCCCACAGGCTGGAGGATATGTACCGGCTGGCAGACAGAGTTACCGTATTCCGGGATGCCACCTACATCGGCACCTGGGATATTCAGGAAATTACCAACGAAATACTGGTGCAGGCCATGGTAGGTCGGGAAATCAAGGATCTGTATCCCAAGCTGACCCCGAACATCGGCGAGGTGGTGCTGGAAGTGAAGCACCTGACCAGCACCGGCGTATTCCACGATGTAAGCTTCGATGTGCGCAAGGGCGAAATCTTCGGCCTGACCGGTCTGGTCGGCGCCGGGCGCAGTGAAGTATGTCAGGCTATCTGCGGTGTCACCGGCTATCAATCCGGCACGGTGGTGCTAAAGGGAAAGGAAGTTCACTTTACCCATCCTTCCCAGGCGATGGATGCCCGGCTGGGCTATCTGCCGGAGGATCGGCAGAAGCAGGGCTTGCTCCTTTCCTGGGAAATCTTCCGAAACGAGACCATCGCATCCCTGAAAAAGTACAGCCACCTGCTGGGGCTGGATGTGAAGGCTGAGCAGCGGGATGGAGAGTCCTTCCGCAAGACTCTGGGCATCAAGAGCCGCAGCGTTATGGACAAGGCGGACTCCCTGTCCGGCGGCAACCAGCAGAAGGTGGTTCTGGCAAAGCTTCTGAACGTTGATCTGGATGTGCTGATTCTGGATGAGCCCACCAAGGGCGTGGACGTGGGAGCCAAATCCCAGATGTACGAGATTATGAGCGAGCTTGCCCAGAAGGGCTACGCCATCGTCCTCATCTCCTCCGAAATGCCGGAGGTGCTGGCCATGAGCGACCGGATCGGCGTGATGCACGAGGGCAAGCTGGTGAAGATTCTGAACCGGGACGAGGCTACCCAGGAAAAACTGCTTGCCTACGCCATGAACTCTGCGGACACTATGCTAAAGGAGGAAACCGGCCGTGAATAATAACACAAAAAGCAATCCTCTTCGCAGCCTGTTTTCCAATCACTCCCAGGAATGCGTGCTGATTTGCCTGATTCTCGCAGTCAGCTTCCTGGTGCAGCTGCGAACCGGAGGCAGCTTCCTGTCCGCCTCCAACCTGAACGAGCTGATGCGGGAGGCCTCCATGCTGATGATTGTCTCCATCGGCATGACCATCGTCATTGTCAGCGGCGGCATCGATTTGTCGGTTGGCTCCGTCATGGGTCTTGCGGGTATGATATCGGTGCTGGTGCTCCGGGATCATCCTCAGATTCCTGTGATTCTGGTCTTTGCCATCGGCATCGGCGTGGGTCTCATCTGCGGCATTATCAGCGGCTTTGTGGTTGCCAAGCTTCGGATTGCTCCGCTGATTGGTACCCTGGGTACCTGCGATATTTTCCGAGGCGTCATTTATCTTTTCAGCAAGGGCGAATGGGTCAGCCAGACGGATATGACCCCGGAATTTTTGGCAATCTCTACCAGCAAATTCCTGGGCATTAACTACATGGTGCTCTTTGCCATCGCCGTTGCCATCTTCGGAATCATCTTCATGGGCCACACCCGGTTCGGCCGTCAGCTCTACGCCATCGGCAGCAACGCCGAAAGCGCTCGGATTTCCGGCATCAAGGTGGAGCGGAACAAGTGGATCGCCTATGTCATCAGCGGCATGATCGCCGGCTTTGCGGGTGTTCTGTGGGTGTGCAAATACGCCTGCGCTCAGGGCACCACCGCTACCAGCTTTGAGCTGAACGTCATTGCCTCCGTGGTTCTGGGCGGCGTGTCCATCACCGGCGGCGCGGGCAGCATGTACGGTGTTCTGCTGGGCTCCCTGCTGTTCGGTATTCTGAACAACATCCTGCCGCTGATCCAGGTCTCCTCCTTCTGGCAGAGAGCCATCCGCGGCGCGGTGATTCTGATTTCCGTTGTTATCAATTCTCTGGTGCTCCGTCGGGCATCCAGGAAAGCCTTGATTAGGAGGGAAGAGCATGAAAAAGCCTGAAACTGCCCTCAAATCCAACGGTGCCCACACCGTCGCCGGTAAGATCTTTTCCCGGTGGGAAACCTTCCTGGTTCTGATTTTTCTGACGGTCAATATCATCAACATCAACCTTTCTCCCTATTATCTGAATTACAACAACCTGATGGATGCCATGATCAACTTCATGGACAAGGGCCTGATGGTTTACGGCACCATGATGGTGCTGGTGCTGGGAGAAATCGATATTTCCATCGCCTCGATCATCACGCTTTCCGCCTGCGTGGCGGGCTGGTGCGGGGAGCAGGGACTGCCCTTTGCGGCCTGCGTTTGCGTGGCGCTGCTGGTGGGCGCACTGTGCGGTGCCTTCAACGGAATGCTGCTGGTGAAATTCCCCGAGCTGAACTCCACCATTGTTACCTTGGGCACCCAGATTCTTTTCCGGGGCATTGCCTATATGCTGCTGGAGGATCAGTCCCTGAAGACCTACGCCAAGCAGCTGAGCCACCTGGCATGGGGTAAGATTCTGGGACTTCCGGTGATCCTGTTCTCCTTCATCGTCCTGACGGTGATTTTTGGCTTCCTCATTCACCGGACCACATTCGGACGGCGGCTGTTCGCCACCGGCACCAACCGCACCGCATCTCACTTCTCCGGCATCCACTGTGACCGCATTAAGATGATTGTATTCACGGTCAACGGCCTGTGCGCGGCGTTTGCCGGACTGTTCCTGGCGGCCAAGCTCCACTCTGTCCGGGCCAGCATTGCCCAGGGCTATGAGATGGAAGTCATTGCCATGGCTATCTTAGGCGGCGCGGCTACCACCGGCGGCCGGGGCAATGTAGGCGGCATGATTCTGGGCGTGTTCACCATCGGCCTTATCCGCTACGGCGCGGGTCTGGTGAACGTGGCCTCCGATACCCTGAAAATCATCATCGGACTGCTGCTGATTATCGTATGCGCAGTCCCCAACCTGAAGCAAGTAATTTCCGATGCCAAGGAGCAGTTCCGCGGCCGGAAGCTTGAAAATAAAGGAGGAAAAAACACATGAAAAAACTGGTAGCGCTTTTACTCGCTGTGTGCATGGTTCTGGGCCTGATGGCCGGCTGCGGCAGCACCCCGAAAACCGAAGCCCCTGCCGCTGACAGCGGCAACGCCGGCAGCAACGCTGCCGCTCCCGCAGACGATTCTCCCACTGCGGACTATAACGCCGGTGCGGACGCACCCACCTACGTCATGGTTTCCAAGACTCTGTCCGACCCCATCTTCATCGATATGTACGTTGGCTTCCGTCAGTTCTGCGAAGAGTCCGGCGTGAGCTGTATGTACCGCGGCACCGAGGAGCCCACTGTTGAGAAGGAAATCGAGGTCATCACCCAGCTGATTGCTCAGGGCGTGGACGGCATTGCCGTGATCGCCGCCGACTTTGACGCGCTGGAGCCCATCCTGTCTCAGGCTATGGGCAAGGGCATTGCCGTCGTCACCTTCGACTCCGTCGCAAACCCCGATTCCCGTGCGGTTCACGTTGAGCAGGCTTCCATCGACCTGGTCGGCAGAATGCAGATGCAGTCCGCTCTGGCCATCTGCGGCGGCGCAGGCTCCACCGGCACCATCGGCATCCTGTCCGCTCAGCCCGAGAGCCAGCTCCACGCCGACTGGTGTGCCGCCATGCTCAAGGAAGTGGAAGACCACCCCGATGACTACAAGAACATCACCGTCCTGCCCATTGCCTACGGCGACGACCTGCCCGACAAGTCCACCACCGAGGCCCAGGCTATGCTCCAGAACTACCCCGATCTGGATGCCATCATCAGCCCCACTACCGTCGGCATCCTGGCTGCCGCCAAGGTGATTCAGGATCTGGGCTCCGACTGCAAGGTCACCGGCGTGGGCCTGCCCTCCGAAATGGCTCCCTACATCGACAATGGCATCTGCTACGACTGCTACCTGTGGAATCCCTATGACCAGGGCTATCTGGCCGCTGCCGCTACCCATTCCGTAGCCACCGGCGAGTGCAAGGGCGATGTGGGCGACACCGTCACCGCCGGCCGTCTGGGCACCAAGACCGTGGAAGAGTACTACGACGGCGGCACCCAGGTCCTGCTGGGCGAACCTCTGCGCTTCACCAAGGACAACATCGACGAGTGGAAGACTCAGTTCTGATTTGAAGAAAACTCTGACCGAATCCTCTCCTTACAAAAAAGAAAAGGCATCGAGTGACCCTCGATGCCTTTTCGCCCTATAACTATCATGATGAATCAAATCTTGTTTGTATCCGATATTGACGGCACGCTGCTGAAAACCGGTCAGATGCCCCGGCTTTCCGTCCTGCGGGCAATCGCCCGGTTTCAGGAGGAGGGCGGCGAATTCTGCCTGTGTACCGGCCGGGCGCTGCCTGCGGTCCGGGAGCTCCTGAACTGGATTCCCGGATGCACCTATGGCATTCTGTGCGGCGGGGCCGTGATCTACGATTTTGAAAAGGACGAACCGATCGTCGTCCACAGCCTGGATGGGGCGGTATTCCCGGCGCTGGAGGCACTAATGGCCCAGGAGCCGGATATCAGCGTCACCGTGTCCACGGCCCGGGAAATCTACCGGATCCGAGACAATCTGCGGCTTCTGACCCGGGGTGTTTCCGAGGATCGGACGGCACCCACGGCCCGACTTGCGGAGGTTGGCCCCATCGTCAAGGCGCTCCTCACCTGCGATGAGCCGGAGCGGCTGGAGGCTGCGGTTGCCCGGCTGTTCCCGGCGGAGCGGTTCACGCTGAGCCGGGCCAGCACCCATTTTTACGAGCTGACCGCTGTCGGGGTGAACAAGGCCTCCGGCATCCGGGAGCTGAACGGCAGATTGGGGAACCGGCGGGTGTTTTCCGCCGGGGACGCCCCTTCGGACACGGTGATGATCTCCCAATCCGAACTGTTTTTTGCTCCGGAGACTGCCATGCCCTCGGTGTGCGCCGTGGCGGATCGGATCATCCCCGCCCCGGAGGCCGGGGGATTGGCCCGGGCCTTCCGGCAGTTGGAGGATTACCTGAAGGGTGGCTTGGCCGCAAAGACTATTGACAGGGGGAAACTGCAATGAATCAGGAGAAGAAAACAAGGGATTCCTATCTGGGCATTGAACTGGGCTCTACCCGGATTAAGGCGGTTTTAATGGACGGCGGATTTGCTCCCATTGCCAGCGCCGGATATACCTGGGCCAGCCGCTACGAAAACGGCATCTGGACCTACGACCTGGCTTTGGTCTGGGAAGGCCTGAGCCGGGTGCTGACCGAGCTGAAAGTCCCCGAGGGCACCGTCATCCGCAGTGTCGGTGTGTCCGCCATGATGCACGGCTATCTGGCTTTCGACAAGGACTGGAATCTGCTGGTGCCCTTCCGCACCTGGCAGAATACCACCACTCGACAGGCCTCCGAGGCCTTAACCGAGCTGCTCCATTCCAACATTCCCCAGCGTTGGAGCGTGGCCCACCTGTATCAGGCATTGCTGAATGGGGAAGAACATGTTCCCCAGGTTGCCCACCTGACCACCCTGGCGGGCTATGTGCATTTCCTGCTTACCGGCGAGAATGTGCTGTGCGTGGACGATGCTTCCGGCATGTTCCCCATCAACCCGGCTGGCACGGATTATGACGAAGCCATGCTGGAAAAGACTCAGAAGCTTCTGGAAGCATACCATATGCCCTGGAAGCTACGGGAGCTGCTTCCGGGGGTGTTGCCTGCCGGTGTTCCCGCCGGAACGCTGACCCAGGAGGGAGCGGCTCGGCTGGGAAACACGCTGGAGTCGGGTGTACCCTTTGCGCCTCCGGCGGGAGACGGAGGTACCGGCATGGTTGCGACCAACAGTGTGGCCGTGCACACGGGAAACGTGTCCGCAGGTACTTCCATTTTTGCCGACATTGTGCTGGAGAAGCCCCTCAAGGGTCTCTATCCGGAAATTGACAATGTGACCACTCCCTCCGGCCACCCGGTGGCAGAAATCCACTGCAATAACTGCACCAACGACATGAATGTCTGGGTGTCCCTGCTTGGGGAGACCGCCCGGCTTTTCGGGGCGAGCCCCGATACCAACGAGCTGTACACCCGGCTCTATGAGAAGAGCCTGGAGGCAGACCCGGACTGCGGCGGGGTGGTCAGCGTCAACTATCTGGCGGGGGAGTGCATCACCCATCTGGATCAGGGCTTCCCGCTGGTGCTGCGCAGCCCGGACAGCCGGATGAATCTGGCCAATTTCCTGCGCGCCCAGCTCTACGCCACCTTTGCTACCCTGCGCATCGGTTTTGATCTGCTTGCCCAGGAAAATGTGACCATCGAGAATCTGATGGGTCACGGGGGCGTGTTCAAGACTCCGGGAGTAGGCCAGCGGTACCTGGCTGCCGCCTGTGAGGTGCCTGTGACCTGTCTGACCACGGCAGGGGAGGGCGGGCCCTACGGCATGGCGCTGCTTGCCGCCTTTATGATTCTGCGGCAGGAGGGGGAATCCCTGGAGGCTTTTTTGCAGAACCGGGTTTTTGCCGACGCCGCCTCCACCACCTGCCAGCCCCTTCCTGAGGACGTGGCGGGCTACCGCCGATTCCTCAGCCGCTTCACTTCCTGCCTGGAATTGGAACGGGTGCTGGATGAGAAGGCTTGAAAGAATGAAATACATCAAACGCCTATGCCAAATCTGGCACAGGCGTTTGATGTTTTGTACAGAATTATGGATAAAGAATGGAAGAATTTCCTGAATTTTCCGGGTTCTATTGCAAAAAACCAGAAAAGTGTTATACTGAAAATATAGTTCGATAACATAAGGAAGAAGGTAGTTTGCATGAAAAAGCTGCTGGCATTGTTGGTGGCTGTGAGTCTGACATTCCAGCTGGTGACCCCGGTGTTTGCCGAGGAAATTGAGGAAACTCAGACGGCCACGGAAGCGGTGGAGGTGGAAACCGAAGCTCCTGTGACGGAAGCCCCTACCACTGAGCCGACCACCACGGACGCAATGGAAACGGCTGCGCCTGAGGAAACCTCTGCGCCCACGGAACCCCAGCCGACCACCGAGGTTACGGAGGCCACGGCTTCCACGGAAGAGACTACATCGGCGGCTACCGAACCCACCGAGGAAACCACCGAGCCTGCCCTCGACCTCTTTGCCGAGGACGGGAATGTAATCGCCTCCGGCGAGTGCGGCGCAGACGGGGATAACCTGACCTGGAAACTCACCGAGGATGGTACTCTGACTATTTCCGGTGAAGGGAAAATGAAGGATTACAGCAATTCTTCTATAGCCCCTTGGTACTCCAAACGGACTAAAATTCTGTCTGTGGTAATAGAGAACGGAGTAGTAAGTATTGGCGACTATGCTTTTTATAATTGTCAAAAAGCGACCTCCGTTACTTTGCCCG
>UQXG01000085.1 GCA_900544945.1 uncultured Eubacteriales bacterium
AGCCACGCCGCTTGGATATTTGGTTGCCTGAGAACTTACATCTCGAAGGGCTCCATGCTCAGCACGGGATGGCCAACCTCGGACAGGTAGTTCAGCAGCTGCTCAGGATCCTCGGTGCAGATGGTTTCATCGGCGATCATGTCGGTGAAGTTCTCCACGCCGTACATCTCCAGAGCGGTCTTGTCCAGACGCTCACGCATCTGATCCTTCAGAATCTTGGGCAGCCACACGATACGGCCGGGGCCGCCTTCGGCAGCGATGAACTTCTTGGAAGCGATGAAGTGCTTGCCGTGACCCATGAAGCCGGGGGTCTGAACGCCGCCGCCGGTCATGGAGGCCATCTCGGAGAAGGTCATGCCCAGGGGGGTCATACCGGCGTGCTCACGGCAGGTAATGACAACACCCATGGTGACAGGCTCCACGCCGCAGATACACTCGAAGCAGCCGCAGGAGGTCATGGGATCCTGGAACAGGGAGTACAGAGTGACGTGCTCCAGAGCGCCGTGGCTGTACTTGCTGACAGCCTCGTCCACGCTGGTGTAGCGACCCAGATGCTCGTCCAGGCAGCCTTCCTTGGGGATGGGCTGGCAGGGGCCGGCGGGATCCAGCTCCTTGGTGGCCTTGGCATCCAGCCAGGACACGGCGCCGCACAGACCCAGACGCTCGGGGGTGACGATACACACATGGCTGGGGGAGAAGGCCTGGCACATGATGCAGGTGTAGTAGTCGGAAACGGACTCGTCGGTCATGGAGGCCAGACGGGCGTCACGCTTGTCGAAGACCTCGTTGGCTTCGGCGCGGAGCTTGGCGTTCTGCTCGGCGTCCACCACGATGGTTACCTGGCACTTGTCCACAACGGCCTCAAACTCGCTCTTGACCTTGGCGTAGAGAACCTCGCCCAGGTGACGGAACTTGAAGCCGGCCTCGAAGTCGGCCTTGCTGATACGGATACGGATCATGTCACGCTGACCGGTGTGCATCACGCCCTCGATGCAGTTGATCCAGGAGTGAATCTTCCGCTCCATAACGGACTCGAAATCGGGCTGCATGGCCTTGCCGGCAACTTCCACGGTGTAGCTCAGAGAGATCTTGGAGCCCACGGGGATGTCGTCGATTTCGGGGCCGACGACGGTGATCTTGTGATCCTCCACCTGGGCGGCTTCTCTGGTCTGCACCAGCTCGAAGCAGTCCACACGGGAGCCGTCCACTTCCACCTGCATATCGCCCCGGCGGATGATTTCGCCCTCGAAAGCGGAGGCGAAGGCCACGGGAATGTCGATGTTGGTGATCTTGATCTTGATGCCGCGGGCCTCCAGAGAGGTGGCGTTCCACTTGGAAACATCCAGCTGCTGGATCAGGGACTTGGGAACCCGGAACATATTCTCGGTCTCGTTGGAGACAACGGGGAAGCCCAGAGCGATGGCACCGGCGCCGCAGGCAACGATCACATCGTCCAGAGGAGCGAAGGCGTTGACGAAGGCGGGAACGCGCTCGAAGGTGTACTTCATCAGGCCAGCCGCGTCGCCGGGCTGGATGTTGCCGAAGATCAGAGCGGCACGGACAGCAACGGATACCACATGGATGACGGAAGTGACTTCCTTACCCAGGGGGATGACCCGCAGGTTGTCACCGGTCTTCACGCCGGCCTCTTCCAGCTGATCGATGACGCCGCCCACCAGAGTGACCAGCATACCCTGAGCCTGGTAGCTCTTGACCAGGTCAACGGCTTCCTGGGTGGTGGGAGCCTTGCCCAGAATGACGGGAACGCCGGGGATATCGCCGGTAACCAGGGGAACACCCAGGCTGCGGACGATGGCATCGGGCAGATGGCCGTAGCAGGGAGCGGTGTAGGGCTCCGCGCCGTCGATGTACTTCAGAACCTCGATGAACTCGGCGCACAGGGCGGTGGCGATGCCGGACATGAAGGCGTCATGGAGCCGGTTCTCCCGGGTCATCAGGGTCTTCACCACACCCAGAGCCTCCTTCAGCTGGCCCAGGGTCTCAACCTTCACACCGGTCACGCCGTAGTAGCAGGGAAGGCTGTAGGCGGTGCCGGGGAAGGAAACGGCATGGTCTTCGCCGTACTGTGCAATGGCGCCCTTGATTGCGGCCTCGGTCAGGCCGTAAACCGCATCGTTGCCGCCAAAAACTCTTTCAAAAAGTGTCACGGTTTTTCCTCCTATTGTTAGTTAGTTTCCTCGGAATCCAGAACATCTTTGATTTTCCGGATCTCGTCGATTGCCGTGGGGCTGAAGTCGTAGGGCGATTTGCCCTGACGATCCGCGTCCATGATCTCCGTGTTGTAGTGGATAAAGCCCAGCAGATCCTCGGCGGGAATCTGGGATTTGACAAATTCCTCGTCCCGGGTGTCCCGGACCTTATTGGCTACCACCCGCACCTGCTTGACCCCCAGGTCAGCGGCCAGCCGCTTGACATTGTGGTAGGTCTGCACGCTCCGGGCACCGGGCTCAATGACCACGATGAACTGATCCATGTTGCCCGCGGTACCCCGCCCCAGATGCTCCAGGCCCGCCTCCATGTCCATGATGACCACGTCGTTCTTGCGGTAGGTCAGGTTGGCCAGCACCGCCTTGAGCATCACATGCTCCGGGCAGACGCAGCCGCTGCCGCCCAGATCCACCGTACCCATAACCAGCAGCTTTACGCCGTTGATCTCCCGGGAGAAGGTGTCGGGAATGTCAGCCACATAGGGGTTGAGCTTGAAGAACTTGTTGGCGGCGTTTGCGCCGGTACGCTCTTCCACCAGAGTGCGCATTTTGGAGATGGGGACGATGGCGTCCACTTCCTCCTGAGAAAGTCCCAGCGCCAATCCCAGATTGGCATCGGGATCCACGTCGGCGGCCAGGACGGTGCGTCCCTCGTCGGCGTACAGCCGGGCCAGCGTGGAGGACAGGGTGGTTTTGCCCACGCCGCCCTTACCGGTAATCGCTAGTTTCATTGGAAAAAGACCTCGTAATTGTTAATGTAAGACGCTTGAGGCAGCCTCAATTAGATGCCCAGGGCGGCACGCTTGGCCTCGATGCGCTCGATCATCAGGTCGCCCAGCTTCTCAATGTCGGTTTCGACGGTGTAGTTGGCCTCGACCCAATCCTTCACGCCGTGCTCGCCGGTCAGCAGAGCGCAGACTTCCTCGGAGCCCTTGACGTAGGGGTCAACACCCAGGAAGGTGTCGATACCGGTGGCGATGACGTAGTTGCCGATGGACACGGCCTTCTCGGACATCCACTCGGGAGCGCAGCCCACAACAGGCAGCTGGGAGATGGGAATGCCGGAATCCTTGGACAGCTCGGAAGCCAGCAGCATCATACGGGAGATATCCACGCAGGAGCCCATGTGCAGGACGGGAGGAATACCGGCCAGCTCACACACACGCTTCAGACCTGCGCCGCAGTACTCCTTGGCCTTCTCCGGATCCATGAGGCCGGCCTTGGCGGCAGCCTGAGCGGAACAGCCGGACACGATCAGGATGATGTCGTTTTCCAGCAGCTTCTTCATCAGGCCGATGTGGGCGGCGTCGGGACGAACCTTGGGGTTGTTGCAGCCGACCATGGCCACGGCGCCCCGCAGAACACCGGAGGTCACGCACTCCAGCAGGGGCTTGGTGGTGCCGAACTCGTCTACCTGAGAGTTGGCAACGCCGTCGAGAACCTTGACAATGGCCTCCAGGGAGTAGCCCACCCGAGCCTTCTGCTTCTGGTCGGGGATGTTGACCAGCTGAGGATCCCGGTTCTTGAAGTTCTCAATCGCCATCTTCACGATGGCCTTGGCGTTGTCACCGGCAGTCTCGGCGGAGAAGCGGATGAACTCGGAATCGGGAATCCGGGCAATGGGGGAAGTGGTGACGAACTTGGTATGGAAGCACTTGCTCAGGGGGCCCAGTGCGGGGAAGATGCACTGCACGTCCACGACGATGGCTTCGCAGGCACCGGTGAGAACCACGTTCTCCTGGCTCAGGAAGTTACCGGCCATGGGAACGCCGTGACGCATGGTGACCTCGTTGGAGGTGCAGCAGACGCCGGAGACGGTGATGCCCTTGGCACCCAGGCTCTTGGCGTAGGCGATCATCTCGGGATCATTGGCGTAGTAAACGATCATTTCGGACAGGGAAGGATCGTGACCGTGAACGACGATGTTCACGTTGTCCTTCTCCATAACACCCAGGTTGGCCTCGGTGTCGATGGGCTTGGGCGTGCCGAACAGAACGTCGGAGAACTCGGTGCCGGCCATGGAGCCGCCCCAGCCGTCGGACAGACCGCAGCGCAGAGCCTGGTGGATCAGCGCCTCAGGCAGAGAAGAGCAGCCCATGTGGGTCATGTGCAGAGCGGTGGAAACTTCCCGGTCGATGGCCCGAGGCTCGATGCCGGCATCATGCCACAGCTTCTGGGTGTGCTCGGGAGCCCGCTTCAGGAACCGCTGGGTGCCGAAGGGCTTGCCGTACTCCAGCAGAGCCAGCTCGGCAATTTCGTGAGCCAGATCGTAGATGTCCTTGCCCTCGGTTTCTACGCCCCACTCCTTGGCGATGCGGATCAGCTTTTCGGGGTCCTTGACGGTATAGTTGCCGCCTTCGCGGGTCTGGTACAGGGTATGGCAGATTTCCCGGCCATGGTCAGAATGGGTTGCGGAACCGCCTGCGGTGAAGCGCAGGAAGTTACGGGCGACGATGCCGTGCACATCGCAGCCGCAGATGCCCCGGGGGGCCTTCTTGGTGATGCGGCAGGGGCCCATGGCGCAGATACGGCAGCAGGTGCCGCTTTCGCCAAAGCCGCAGTGAGGAGTCTGGTTCTTGACACGCTGCTGCCAGGTGTCGGCACCGACCTTCTGTGCCGTTTCCAGCAGAGAATTGGTGGCGGCTTCCATCTCCTCGACGGTGGTAGTAAATGCCCAATCCTTCAAAGTGATTTCCTCCTAATCGTTGATTCTGATAACGAATAATGACGCTTATGCCGCGCATAAAGTATCGATATTATTTTACTAATTAAACACAAGAATGTCAATCGTGCATATTCACACAATTCTCCCCATTTTCTCATCCCCCCTGGGGGGATTTTTGGTCAAAGTGCATGACCCTTTGAAAAGGGATCCTGTCTGAATTTGGGGAAAATAAAAGAAACCCGCCGTCCAAAACCTGGATAGCGGGTGAAAAACGGATTATTCAGGAATTTTCCGGCAGGGCGGCAATGCTGCGCCCAGGGCGGAGACGGCAGTTCCTGAGCTTAGCCAACCGGGAAACGGTGACGATTTCGTAGTTCTGAGCCAGCAGGGCATCGATGATGTCCAGCGCTGCCCGGACGGAGCTGTCCGACATGTCGTGCAGCAGCACAATATCCCCGTCGTGTATCTTTTTCAGCACAGCCTTTTCGATGGCGGCGGTGTCCTGGGTGGCCCAGTCCCGGGGATCCACCGACCAGCCTAAGATGGCCAGATTCCGTGCCTGTGCCACCTGGCGCACGGCATCGGAGCAGCACCCGCCCGGCGGCCGGAGGAAGGCCGGGACGCAGCCCTTGGGCAGCAGAGCCTGGGATTGCTCCAGCTCTGCGGCAATGTCCCGCCGGCTCATATTTTTCATGTTTTTGTGGCTGTAGCCGTGGAAACCAATCTCGTGACCCTCGTCAAATATTCGCTGGGTCAGCTCCGGATAGTCCTTCATCCGGTAGCCGCACAGCAGAAAGGTGGCGTTTACGCCCCGGTCATAGAGCCCGTCCAGCAGCGCCTGGGTGTATTTGCCGGAGGGGCCGTCGTCGAAGGTCAGAGCCACATATTTGACTTCTTTGGCCTGGACGGGCAGAACCAGCTGACACAGGCACAGGATCAGCACCAGAAATCGTCCCATGAGAATTCGCTCCTTTCCGTTGACGCAGATGAGAAAATAGGATATACTATCAAATTGAAGGATTCTGATATGAATTGAAGGATTCGAATATGAAGTTGATCTGCCCGATTTGTGAAAAAGACCTGTCCCGGCAGGACAAAAGCCTGGTTTGTCCCATGGGGCACCGCTTTGACATTGCCCGGCAGGGCTATGTGAATCTGCTCACCGTCCAGCGGCGGCACTCCGCCCATCCGGGGGATACCCGGGAGCAGGTGGCCTCCCGCCGGGAATTTTTGGAGGGCGGCTTTTACGCGCCCATTTCCAATGCCCTGAACGATGCCGCCAAGCGGCACGGAGCGGAAGGGCCCATTCTGGACGTGGGCTGCGGCGAGGGCTATTATTCCGCCCGGTTGGCGAAGGCTCTGGGCGCGGAACTCACCGGCCTGGATGTGTCCAAGGAGGCCGTGCGCTGGGCCGCGGCAAAATATAAGGATGCTCAGTGGCTTTGCGCCACCGCCGCTCGGATTCCGGTGGAGACTGGCACTGCGGGGGTGGTGACGAGCCTGTTTGCCATTACCCTGCCGGAGGAATTTCATCGGGTGCTTCGGGAAGACGGCCTGTTTTTCCAGGTGCTTGCCGCCCAGGATCATCTGCTTGGCCTGAAGAAAATCATTTACGACGAGCTTGTTTTCCGGGAGAAGGACACGGTGCCGGAGCTTCCCGGCTTTACCCTGCTGGAGTCTGTGCCCATCCGCTTTTCCTTCACCGTGGAAGGAGCGCAGGTACAGAATCTCTTCGCCATGACACCCCATCTGTTCCGGGTGAGCAAGGCGGGAGCCCAGCGGCTTCGGGAAACGGAACGCCTGACGGACACTGCCAGCTGCGTGCTGAACGTCTTCCGACGGGTATAATTTCCCCGGAAAGCCCCGGCTTTATGAATGGTAAAATGTCGAAACGGAGAGAATAAATGCTGAATCAATTACAGGCCATCTGCAATAAATACGAGGAGCTCTGCGCCCGGTCGGAGCAGCCGGATTTTTACGCCGATCCCCAGAAGGCGGCCAGGCAGCTTCGGGAAAAAAGCGACTTGGAGCCCATCGTGACGTGCTATCAGGCTTACCGGCAGGCGGAAAAGGACATGGCGGACGCCCAGGAGCTGATGAACGACCCGGAGATGAAGGAACTGTGCCAGGAAACCTATGCCGCCGCCAAGACCGCCAAGGAAGAACTCCACGAAAAATTGCAGATTTTGCTGCTGCCCAAAGACCCCAACGACGAAAAGAACGTGATTGTGGAAATCCGGGGCGGTGTGGGCGGGGAGGAAAGCGCCCTGTTTGCCCACAGCCTCTTTCGGATGTACTCCATGTATGCCGCCAAGCAGGGCTGGAGCGTGGAGCTGCTCAATTACAATGAAACCGAGCTGGGGGGCGTGAAGGAGGCGGACTTCGTCATCAACGGCCGGGGAGCCTATTCGAGGATGAAGTACGAGTCCGGCGTTCACCGGGTTCAGCGGGTGCCGGAGACGGAGTCCGGCGGCCGGGTTCACACCTCCACGGCTACCGTGGCGGTGCTGCCGGAAATGGAAGAGGTGGACGTGCAGATCAATCCGGCGGACATCGAGATGCAGGTCTACCGGGCCTCCGGTGCAGGCGGTCAGCACGTCAATAAAACCAGTTCCGCCGTCCGGCTGATTCACAAGCCTACGGGCATTGTGGTGGCCTGCCAGGAGGAGCGAAGCCAGGTGCAGAACCGGGAAAAATGTATGCGGATGCTGGCCTCCAAGCTCTATGAGATGGAGCAGGAGAAGCTGGACTCCCAGGTCACCGGCCTGCGCCGGAGCCAGGTGGGCACGGGGATGCGCAACGAGCGGATCCGCACCTACAATTTCCCCCAGGGCCGGGTCACCGATCATCGGGTGAATCTGACCCTCTATCGGATCGATTCCGTCATGGACGGAGATTTGGACGAGATCATCAACGCTCTGGCCACCGCAGACCAGGCGGAGAAATTAAAGAACGCGAAATAAAGCCTTCCCCTGGGGGAAGGTGGCACGGCAAAGCCGTGACGGATGAGGGCATACACCCGGACAGCGGTGCCCCTTAGAGGTAATTATATGGAATTCATCACCCATTCCCCGGAGGAAACGGAAAAAATCGGGGAAGCACTGGCAAAAAGTTTACAGCCCGGGACAATTCTTGCCTACCGGGGAGATCTGGGAGCGGGCAAAACCGCCTTTACCCGGGGCCTTGCCCGGGGTTTGGGCTGCAAGGAAACGGTTACCAGCCCTACCTACACCATCGTCAACGAGTACTTAGGCGGGCGGCTGCCGCTGTTTCATTTTGACATGTACCGGCTGGCTTCCTCTGACGACCTGTGGGACATCGGCTGGGAGGACTACCTGGATCGGGAGGGTGTGTGCGCCGTGGAGTGGAGCGAGAACGTGCAGGACGCCATGGAGGACGCAATCACCGTGACCATCGAAAAGCTGGGGGAAACCACCCGGCAGATCACCATCGAAGGGGGACAGGGATATGCTGATTTTAGCCTTTGAGACCAGTGCCAAGGCGGCCTCGGCGGCGCTGCTGGAGGACGGAAAGCTCCTGGGAGAGTGCTACCAGAATACGGGACTGACCCACAGCCAGACCCTGCTCGTCATGGCGCAATCCCTGCTTGACCAATGCGGGAAAACCGTGGAGGATGTGACCGCCGCGGCAGTGGCGGCAGGCCCCGGCTCCTTTACCGGCGTGCGCATCGGCGTGGCGGCGGCCAAGGGCTTTGCCTGGGGGCGGGAAATTCCCTGCTACGGCGTGTCCACGTTGGAAGCCATGGCGCTGTCCTTCGGCGGCTATCAGGGCTATGTGTGCCCCTGCATGGATGCCCGGAGAAGCCAGGTTTATAACGCTCTGTTTTATGTTAACCACGGAACGCTGGAGCGGAAGACCCCGGATCGCGCCATTTCCCTGGCGGATTTGGGAGAAGAGCTGGAAAATTTGAAAGAACCGATTTTTCTGGTTGGCGATGGCAGCAATCTGTGCTATAATACCCTATTGGAGCGTGTTCCTGCCTTGGTTCTGCCTGCGGAGCACCGGATGCACCAGCGGGCTTCCGGCGTTGCCCTGGGCGCTGAGGCTATGGCGAAGGCCGGGGAACCCGGCGATGCCAACGCCTTGACCCCCAATTATCTGCGCCTGAGCCAGGCCGAACGGGAGCGGGCGGAACGACTGAAAGCGGAAAATCAAATAAGTGAATAAAGGAGAAAGAAACAATGGCTAAAGTATGCGTCCTCGATCATCCCCTGATTCAGCACAAGCTGGCAATCCTGCGCAGCAAGGATACCTCGGTGAAGGAGTTCCGGGAGCTGGTTGGCGAAATCGCCGGCCTGATGTGCTATGAAGCGACCCGGAACCTGCCCCTGAAGGAGGTCAAGGTGGAGACTCCCATCACCACCGCTACCTGCCGGATGCTGGCCGGAAAGAAGATGGCAATCGTGCCCATTCTGCGGGCAGGCCTGGGCATGGTGGACAGCATGGTGTCTCTGATTCCCTCTGCCAAGATCGGACATATCGGCCTGTACCGGGATCCGCAGACCCACAAGCCTGTGGAGTATTACTGCAAGCTGCCCGACGACATCGGCAACCGGCAGGTATTCGTGGTGGATCCTATGCTGGCAACCGGCGGCAGCGCCATTGCGGCCATTGATTTCCTGAAGCAGCACGGCTGCAAGAACATCATTATGATGAACATCATCGGTGCTCCCGAGGGCGTGGAGGCTGTGACCAAGGCGCACCCCGATGTGGACGTGTATCTGGCTGCCCTGGACGAGCGGCTCAACGAGAACGCTTACATCGTTCCCGGTCTGGGCGACGCCGGCGACCGGATTTTCGGCACCAAGTAATCCTGATACTATTTCCTGATTAAAATCTTAATTTTAATCAGGAAGGCATCGCCTG
>UQXG01000086.1 GCA_900544945.1 uncultured Eubacteriales bacterium
AACTCTTTGACCCACAAGAAGGAACTGTTTGTTCCCAACAATCCGGAGCTGGTGAAAATGTACACCTGCGGCCC
The DNA here is from genome assembly GCA_900544945.1 of uncultured Eubacteriales bacterium. GTDB lineage: Bacteria > Bacillota > Clostridia > Oscillospirales > Oscillospiraceae > Faecousia. The sequence goes on from UQXG01000086.1 coordinate 75, forward strand.
CACGGTTTACCATTTTGCCCACATCGGCAATCTGCGTACCTATATTATGGAGGATGTGCTGGAAAAGTCCCTGCGCTATCTGGGATATCCTGTCAAGCGGGTGATGAACATCACGGACGTGGGTCATCTGGCCTCCGACGCGGACACCGGCGAGGACAAGATGGTCAAGGGCGCCAAGCGGGAGCACAAGACCGTCATGGAAATTGCCAGGTACTACACCGATGCCTTCTTTGCCGACTGCGACAAGCTGAATATCAAGCGTCCGGATGTGGTGGAGCCTGCCACGAACTGCATTCCCGAGTATATCCACATGATCGAGACGCTGCTGGACAAGGGCTATGCCTATCTTGCCGGGGGCAACGTGTATTTCGATACCTCCAAGCTCAAACAGTACTACGTCTTCAATGACCATGACGAGGAAGATCTGGCCGTGGGCGTCCGGGAGGGCGTGGAAGAGGACGAAAACAAGAAGAACAAGAACGACTTTGTCCTCTGGTTTACCAAGTCCAAGTTTGAGGATCAGGCCCTCAAATGGGATTCTCCCTGGGGCGTGGGCTATCCCGGCTGGCACATTGAGTGCTCCTGCATTTCCATGAAGCATCTGGGGGACGATCTGGACATCCACTGCGGCGGCATTGACAATGCTTTCCCTCACCACACCAACGAAATTGCCCAGTCCGAAAGCTACCTGGGTCACAAGTGGTGCAACTACTGGTTCCATGTCCACCACCTGAATACGGATAACGGCAAAATGTCCAAGTCCAAGGGCGAGTTCCTGACTGTGTCCCTGCTGGAACAGAAGGGCTATGATCCCATGGCTTACCGGCTGTTCTGCCTGCAAAGCCACTATCGCCGGAATCTGGTGTTCTCCTGGGAGAATCTGGACAACGCCGTGGCCGCCTATGACAAGCTGATTGCCAAAATCGCTGCCCTGAAGCCCGGTGAGAACATTGACCGGGAGGCCTTTGACAAGCTGAAGGAGCGGTTTGTGAACGCCCTGAACGGCGATCTGAACACCTCCGTGGCTGTGACTGCCCTGTACGATGTGCTGAAGGCTAAGTGCAATGATGCCACCAAGCTGGCGCTGATTTCCGACTTTGACCAGGTGCTGTCCCTGAATTTGCTGGCCGCCGCGGAAAAGTACAACCAGAAAAAGACTGAGGAAGAGGCCGCTTCCGCCGATCCGGAAATCGACGCTCTGGTCGCCGCCCGTACCGCCGCGAAAAAGGAAAAGAACTTCGCCGAAGCCGACCGGATCCGGGACGAGCTGAAGGCTCGGGGCATTGAGATCATCGACACCCCCCAGGGCGCCAAGTGGAGAAAAGTATGAAGCTGCTGATCCTGGACGGCAACAGCGTCATTAACCGTGCCTATTTCGGCGTCAAGCCCCTGACCAACCGGGAGGGGCTTTACACCCACGCCATCTACGGCTTCCTGAACATCCTGGAACGGATGGAGAAGGAGGAGCAGCCCGAGGCCGTTGCCGTGGCCTTTGACCTTCACGGGCCTACCTTCCGACACCTGAAATACGATGGCTACAAGGCCACCCGTCACGGAATGCCCGAAGAGCTGGCTCAGCAGATGCCGGTGATGAAGGACGTGCTCCGGGCTATGAACATTCCCATCTATGAATGTCAGGGTTGGGAGGCGGATGATGTCATCGGCACGGTGGCAAAAATCTGCTCGAATAACAGCTGGGAGTGCGTCATTGTCACGGGCGATCGGGATTCCTTGCAGCTCATCGACGAAAATGTCCATGTGAAGCTGGTGATTTCCAAGCCCGGTCAGACCACCACAACCCTGTATACGGAAGAGGCATTCCGGGAGGAATACGGCTTTGAGCCGAAAACGCTCATCGACCTGAAGGCTCTGATGGGGGATTCCTCGGACAATATTCCCGGCGTGGGCGGCGTGGGCCCGAAAACCGCCAAGGAGCTTCTGGCAAAATTTGGTTCCCTGGACGGAGTCTATGCCAATCTGGAGGACGCTTCCATCCGGCCAAAGCTTCGGGAGAAGCTGGAAAAGGACAAAGAGCAGGCTTATCTATCCTATGATCTGGCTACCATCCGGCCGGAGGCTCCCATCGAGTTCCAGCCGAAAGATGCCATCGTTCAGCCCTATAACAAGCCGGAGCTGTATCAGCTGTTCCAAAGACTGGAATTTGTCCGGCTCATCGATAAGTACGGCCTACGGGGGGCGGCACAGGCCGCACCCAAGTCAGACAGCCCCAAGGTGGAGGCTTTGCCGAAAGTGGAGACACTGCCGCAGGATGTGAAAATCTGCGCCCTGTACCTGGGCGGAGACGGCAGCCTGGGCATTGCCTGGGATGGGGGCGTGTGCGCCCTGACGCCTATGGAGGCGGCTATGCAGAGCCTTTCTCTGGCGGGTAAGGAGCTGATTCTCCACGACTGCAAGGAGGTTTTCCATCAGCTGGACGACCGGGGAATCGGCTATGGTAAGTGTGTCTTTGACACGAAGCTGGCGGCCTATGATCTGAACCCCTCTCAGTCGGATTACCCGGTGTCAAAGCTTGCCACTACCTTCCTGGGAAAAACCGTGGAGGACGAGGATGTGGCCGGCTGTGCCGAGGCCCTGTGGCATCTGCGGCCTCTTCTGACTGCGGAATTGGAAAAAACCGGCATGGATAGGCTCTATCAGGAAATCGAGCTGCCCTTGTGCCGGGTGCTCTACAATATGGAGTGCCGGGGCATTCTCATTGACCGGGCCCAGCTGGAAGCCTTCGGGGATATGCTCTCCCGGCGGATTTCCGACTGCGAGACCATGATTTTCTCCTATTCCCAGGGGGAATTCAACATCAATTCTCCCAAGCAGCTGGGAGACGTGCTCTTTGAAAAGCTGGGGCTGCCCCCCATGAAAAAGACCCGCAAGGGCTATTCCACCAATGCGGAGGTGCTGGAAAAACTCAAGGACAAGCATCCCATCGTCCCGGCCATCATGGATTACCGGATGCTGACTAAGCTGAAATCCACCTACGCCGACGGCCTGCTGAAAGAAATCCGGGACGATGGGCGGGTGCACACCACCTTCCAGAATCTGGTCACTGCCACCGGTCGGCTGTCCTCTACGGAGCCGAATTTGCAGAACATCCCCGTCCGCACCGACCTGGGTGCGGAAATTCGGAAAATGTTCGTGCCGAAAGAAGGCTGTGTGCTGGTGGACGCGGATTACAGCCAGATTGAGCTGCGGGTGCTGGCGCATATCGCAGACGACAAGGCCATGCAGAAGGCCTTCTGCGACCATGTGGACATTCATACCGCCACCGCCTCCCAGGTCTTCGGCGTGCCGGTGGAGGAAGTGACTCCCTTGCAGCGCAGACACGCCAAAGCGGTAAACTTCGGCATTGTCTACGGCATCAGTGAGTTCTCCCTTGCGGAGGACATCGGGGTAAGTCGGTACGAGGCCAGAGCCTATATTGACAATTATCTTTCCAATTATCACGGCGTCCGGGACTATATGAAGCAGGTGGTGGAAAACGCCAAGCGTGACGGCTACACCACAACTTTGTACGGCCGCCGCCGGTATATTCCGGAACTGACCAGCAGCAATTACAACATCCGCAGCGGTGCGGAGCGAATCGCCCTGAACACCCCCATTCAGGGCACGGCGGCGGATATCATCAAGCTGGCTATGATCCGGGTGGAAAACGCCTTGGCGGAACGCTATCCCCAGGCTAAGCTTCTTTTGCAGGTTCACGATGAGCTGATTGTGGAATGCCCGGAGGAAATGGCAGAAGATGTCGCAAAACTGGTCAGCCGGGAAATGGAGTGGGTCGCCGAACTCAAGGTACCCCTGACCGCCGAGGCGCATTTCGGAAAGAGCTGGTACGAAGCAAAATGAGAATCATTCCAATGAATAAAGATCATGTGTCTCAGATTGCGCACTTGGAAGCGCAGTGCTTTTCAGACCCCTGGAGCGAAAAAAGCATTGCCTCCGAGCTTGAGAATCCTTTGTCGTTATGGCTGGTAGCTGAAGAGAACGGGCAGGTCTGGGGCTATGTGGGCAGTCAGACGGTGCTGGACGAAAGCGACATGATGAATGTGGCCGTTGACCCGGGGTTTCGCCGACAGGGCATTGCCCGGGCTTTGATTGAGACGCTGATTGCTGAGCTTTCAAAGATGGGCAGCCGGTGTCTCCGATTAGAGGTTCGGGTGAGCAACGAAAACGCCCGGGCACTTTACGCGCGCATGGGCTTTCAGCAATTGGGTCTGCGAAAAAACTACTATCACAACCCTAAGGAAGACGCACTGATTCTGGGAAAGGAGTGGGAAAATTGAACATTCTCGCGGTAGAATCCTCCTGCGACGAAACCGCCGTAGCCATTGTCCGGGACGGCCGGGAAATTCTGACGGACTGCATTGCCTCCCAGGTGGATCTGCATCGGATCTATGGCGGTGTGGTGCCGGAGATTGCCTCCCGGAAGCATATTGAGGCCATTTACGGCCTTGCCGATCAGGCGTTGGTGAACACCGGCCTTTCCCGGCAGGAGATCGATGCCGTGGCCGTAACCTACGCACCCGGCCTCATCGGCGCGGTGCTGGTGGGGGTGAATTTTGCCAAGGCCGCCGCCCTGGCACTGAATAAGCCATTGATCCCGGTGCACCACATCCGGGGTCATATTGCGGCGAACTACCTGGCTTACCCGGAGCTGGAGCCGCCCTTTCTGTGCCTGGTGGTTTCCGGCGGACACACCATGTTTGTGGAGGTCAAGGACTACACGGATATGCGCATTCTGGGCACTACCCTGGATGACGCGGCCGGGGAGTGCTTTGACAAGGTAGCCCGGGTGCTGGGAATGCCGTACCCCGGCGGTGCGGCTCTGGACAAGGCGGCAAAGCTGGGCGATGAGAAAAAATATACCCTGCCCAGAAGCAAGCCCGGAGAAAACCCCTACAATATGAGCTTTTCCGGCCTGAAAACCGCCGCGTTGAATCTGATTCATCATGCCGAGCAGGTAGGGGAGGAGCTGGATATTCCCAGTCTCTGCGCCGCTTTTTCGGCGGCGGTTTCGGATACTCTGGTACCACGGGCGGTGATGGCTTTGAAGGAAACCGGCTACCGGAAAATTGCCGTAGCCGGAGGTGTGGCCGCCAATTCCCGGATTCGGGCGGACTTACTGGCAGCGGCCAAGGTGTTGGGCGCGGAGGTTTACATGCCGCCGCTGTCACTTTGCGGGGACAACGGTGCCATGATCGGGGCCCAGGCCTATTATGAATTTCTTGCCGGGAACACGGCGGATATGCACCTGAACGCCTACGCCACTAAGTCCATTCTGGGCGAGGCACTGTAAGAAAAAAGACGGGAGCCGAAAGGCGTGGTTCCGTAAGAAAACATTTATGTGAGAGAATCGGCGTAGTTTAGGCTACGCCGGTTTTCTTTTCTTTTTGGGCTGCTTGGGATTGCTCCCTTGCTTCCTCAAAATCAAATGCACCAATGAAGTTATAGACAATCTCAATTTCTCTGACCTTAATGCGCGGCTCGTTGTCGTCCGGCGTGTAAACCTCGGAGATATAAATTTTATCCACAAACTCCCGGAGAATGGAAGCGTCAAGCTGCTGCATATCGGTGTACTTTCTGACCGCTGCAATGAACTGTCTGACGCTGACTTTCTGCTTCTCCTGTTCCTTGACTTCCTGCCGCAGATGTTCGACAAGATTTGTAAGGTTGGTCTGTTCCAGCTCATAGTCACGGGACAGTTTGATGAAACGCTCGTCGGAGAGCTTGCCGGAAATGTTATCCTCATACAGTCGCTTGATGATAACATCCAGCTCGGCAATCCGCTTTTGCGATTGCGCCAGAGTGTCTTTCTTTTGTGCCAGCTCCTTATCCCGTTCCCGCAGGCTTTGATCTGCGGCCCGCTGCACAAAGTCGTCCTCATACTGCGTCACATACTGAATGGCTTCCCGCAGGTTTCGCAGCACGATTTCTTCAAGGACAACGCGCCGGATAGAGTGGGTCGAACATAAAGTGCGGTCTTTACGGTAAGTTGAGCAAAGGTAATATTCCTGTTCAGGTTTGAAGTGATTGGCTCTGCACAAGTACATCTTTCCGCCGCAATCCGCACAGAACAGCAGGCCGGAGAACATACCCATGTCGCCCATCTTAGTGGGACGGCGGCGGCCCTGTCGGATTTTCTGGACGATCAGAAACACGCTTTCCTCAATAATAGGTTCCTGTGTGTTCTCAAAGATCACCCAATCCGCCGGATCATTCCATAATACTTTCTTGCTCTTGAACGATTGCTTGGAAGTTTTGAAGTTGACCGTATGGCCCAAATAGTCAAGGCGTTCCAAAATATGTACTACCGTCTTTGTTGCCCATTTATAAGGGTCAGTTGGCCGTTTAGATGTTGTCGGCAAGTCGTTTTCGTAGCAGTAAGCAACAGGCGAAAGAACTTTATTTTCTTGGAGCCATTTTGCAATTTGCGTCGGCCCCATGCCGTCCATGCACAGTGCAAAAATCTTTTGGACAACAGCGGCAGCTTCTTCATCCACGATCCACCGCTTCTTGTTCTCCGGGTCTTTCTTGTACCCATAAGGCGGGATAGTGGTAAGGTGTTCGCCGGAGCGTCCTTTGGATTGCCACGTTGCCCGGATTTTCTTGCTGGTGTCCTTGGCGTACATTTCATTGAATACGTTGCGGATGGCGGTAAATTCGCTGTCCCCGCGCACACTGTCCACACCGTCATTGACGGCAATAAAGTGGACGCCGTACTCTGGAAACAGCATTTCCGTATACATTCCGACTTGCAGATAGTTACGCCCGAACCGGCTCATATCCTTAACGACAACACGCTTGATCTTGCCCGCCTTGATGTCGGCAAGCATCCTCTGGAATCCGGGCCGGTTGAAGTTGGTTCCCGAATATCCGTCGTCCTCGTCGTAGTGGCGGATGGCTGTATAGCCGTGATCCCGGCAATACTTTTCCAAAATCCGCTTCTGGTTGCTGATACTGTTGCTCTCGCCGTCCAGCTTATCTTCTTGGGAAAGACGCTCATAGCAGGCGGTAATGCCCTCGGCTTCCTCCTGCGGCTGGCTGTGGACATAGAATTGCAGCACCGTGTTTTGGATGGCCGTCTTGGTTTCCTCGCTCAACGGCGCGTCGTTGGATACGCGCTGAAAGGAAGTGACTGGCTGTTGGTACATTTGATTGTCAAGGTTCAAAGTAGTATCGTTATTCCGTGTCGCACGGGAGTTCCGTGCAATCACCATTTCCGGCTGTTTGCTCATAAGTTCCTCCTATTCCGCAGCCGGAAAACGAGGCATGATACAAGTATATTATACCATATCATGCCCCATCCGTCTGCTTGTAGGAAATGAAAAAATCTTTAATTTTTAAGTGGCTGCCTTGCTCAAATCATTTTGAAGCAGCCGACGGATTTTCTTGACTGCGGTTTCTTTCGCGCCGTCTTTGACGGTCGCTTTCACAATATATCGAACGCCTCCGATCTCGTACTGACGTACTACGGGGGCGGTCTGGTTCTGACTTGTTACTGTACTCATACAGTAATCCCCCTTTCGCTTACATTGGTGTAAAACGAAATGGGCAGTACGGACGGCTGTTGGCGCAGCTCCACGGGAATTTCACCCCCGCGTGGTTCTCACGCGGCCCTACCTATTGCCTGCGACGCTTTTAACGCTCGGACTTGGAAACCCCGGAAAAAACGGAGCTTCGTTTAGCTATAAGGGAGTATCATTGTCGCTACCTCCGCTGTTTAAGAGCTGCCTTGCCCTCGGCCCGGTGGTTCTCGCTCTCTCATAAGATATGAGGTCATGGCGCACCACGCCGATGCGGAAGTTGCAGAATGTGTCCGCTGCCCTATGATGCGCCGCCGTTATCTTGCGGGCATTTTTGTCAAGGAACTGTGACGCCACAGACCTTTTGCTGGCGGGGAAAGGGTAAGCCGCTGCATCCAGCCGGGCGGTTATCGTTAAACTTTAACGATAGCTTGGATCAACCTGATTTCTAAGCACCGTTTCATGTACTCGTCCACACACAAATGAGGATAGCCGTCCTCGTCATAGAGCGTCCGGGTACACAGACAATTCATGTAATTGTCATAGTACCGAAGCAACCGTTCTACGGCTTGGGGATCGCCTGCACGGGCGGACACATACACTGAAAGGGGCAAAGGCTCTTTGCCTTTGTAGGCAGGTTCTTTCATCCGCGTCAACCTCCTTCCGGCATGAGCGCCATCAATTTTACACGCAACTCTTTCAGTGTCTTTGTCCTGTGGCGCTGGACGGCGCTGCGGGACATCCCTGTGAGGCTGGCGATCTCGCCGTCTGCCATATCCAGTACGCAGTACAGGATCAAAATGCTTTGTTCCTGTTGCGGCAGGTTGGCAAAAGCGTCGGCCACAAGCTCGTTGTCGATATGTAAATCGTACCCATGAGAGCTAAATACAAAGCTGTCGCTGGGGTAGCGGTCTACGGTGCAGAGCTTGTCCAACTCATGCTGCGGCAGGTCGCTGAACGTCGTTTCACGATCTCTTTGACGCTTCATATTCCGCAGATAAGCCCGTGCCTCATTCTTCAACACTTTTTTGCAAAAGGCATCGAACTGGCCTTGTCCATAGTCGCGGGGGATAGCTTCCATCATTTTCACCCCCTTTCTGTTGGGGGATTGGGTGGTTCTCTCCCTTTCCGCTACTACTAATCCTGCGATACCCTTTGCTGCCCGCTGCACGCCTCCTTTTTGGACTTTTTTTTGAAAAACTTCCAGAGCAAATTTGAAACCGCAGAAATGACAAAATTCGCCCGACAGGTCGTAGACCCACCGAGCGAAAATGAAAGCAATATGAAGTTTATTTACATTGTATAGTTCATACTGTTGGCCGGAGCTGCCCCCTGTTGGGTATAGGCTTTTTTTAACAAGCTATGCCTTTGAAAAACAGGACATATCAGCATGGCGGCTCCCTCCGTGGGCCGCCGATCCTGTGCCGGGCAAAGAGAAGCGGCGGCCTTGATTACTCAAAGCCGCCGTTGGTCGTATGGGCGCGTCAAAAGGGCTACTGGGCGACGGCTTTTTTTCTTTGCCGTCGTCCGGCAGCTATTTCAACATATTATGTCCGAAAGAAGTCGTTACGCTTTAATGTTTCCTTTCTTCCTTATAAGAACTGTCCCCGTCATAGTAGCTGCAAGACTGGCTACTATATGACTAACCAGTACCGCAACCCAAATCCCGTTTAGGCCAAATCCCAAATAAGATAGCAAATAGGCCAAAGGCATCCGAACCACGATATAATAGAAAATCATCAAGAACATACTTATTGACGGTTTTCCCATGCCGTTAAGCGCACCCAAATAACAGTTTGTGACTGTGTTGAGAACATACCCGATGCTGACAATCAGGAAATATGTACCGACAATGACCGCGACATCGCTGCTCCTGACGAACAGGCCGGAAAGCTGTTTGGAAAATCCAACCACCAGAACAGAGAGGATCACAAGCAGGCCACACCCATATCCCAAAGCGCATTTCAAATAGTCTTTTGCTCGATCATATCGCGCTCCACCAGCGCATTGGCCGATGATTGTAGTTAAAACCATGTTCAGAGCCATAGCCGGATAGAACAGGATAGTTTCCAGTTTTCCCGTTACCCCATAAGCCGCTATTGCCGTTACACTATATGTACTAACGAGTGCCGTAAGGGAAGTTGTGCT
>UQXG01000087.1 GCA_900544945.1 uncultured Eubacteriales bacterium
TATCAGGGGGATTGCCACGCCAGTGTGAGCACTGGCTCGCAATGACATGGTTCTTAGACAATCTCAGAAATCCCGCCGCGAAATGCGGCGGGATTTTTCGTTAGTGATGCAGTCCAAACAGGGGTCGAGCTACCCGCTTGTAAAGAAGCAGGGTCAGCAGGGAAACCACCGCGCCCTTCACGATGTTCAGGGGAGCGACGCAGAGCACCACGAAGGTGGTCACGCTGTTGACCCCCGGGTGAATGGCGGTGCCCATGGCGAGAATGGCATCCAGAGGCATTCCGTAGAGCTGGGCGAACTTGGGCAGCAGGTACACCGCGTTGAAGGCGGTGCCGAAGACGGACATGCAAACGGTGCCAAGCACCAGGCCAATCACCGCACTGTGGCGGCTCTTGTGCAGGTGATACCAGATGGAGGCGGGAAGTACGAAGGAGCAGCCCACCACGAAATTGGCAAGGTCTCCCACAAAGGCGGTGGAGGTGCCCTTGAGCAGCAGCTTCAGCAGGATTTTCACGCCCTCACAGATCACCGTGGCGCAGGGCCCCAGGTAGAAGCCGCACAGCAGCACCGGCAGCTCGGAGAAGTCCAGCTTGTAAAAGCCCGGAGCCAGGAAGGGCAGAGGGAAGTCCAGCATATGCAGCACTGCGGCCAGGGCGGCGCAGATGCCGATGATGCTTACCCGTCGGGCGGGAGTCACCTTCCGGCACTCCGGCAGGAAGTGTTCGGCAAGCTTGGCAAGCAAAGCCAGGCCTACCACCAGTGCCAGACAGGTCAGAACGAAGGACAGATTTTCGGAAACTTGGGACAACAGCGTACTCATATTACTCTCTCCAATACAAAAAATCGCCCCGGGAATACACCCAGGGCGTGAAAATAAACGCAAGAAAAAAGCCTTGCGTATCTTCTTCCATCCAGACTATACTGTCGGTATCGGAGTTTCACCGATTCAACCCGATTGGGCTCGCGGACTTTACCGCCGGTGGGGAATTGCGCCCCGCCCTGAAGATACGAACATATTCAGTTGCCCCTAAGATAGCACCAGGAAGGCGACTTGTCAAGAGGCAAATGACATGCTATACTATTTTGCGTGACATGCTATACTATTTCGCGGCAAGGGATGGCGTGGTTTCCGGGGTGACCGTGGAGGGCACGGGCACCGAAGCCTTTGGCGCGGCCTCCGGCATTTTCAGCGCCCGAATCTGGCCGCCGGGGGCGGAATCCGTCACATCCCCGCCGATGACCTGATTCTTGTAGATCAGCAGGGTGGCGTACACCGGTTCCGTAGCACCGGGGAAATTGTTGATTTTGTAGACATAGCGCATGACCTTTTTCCCAGCGAACTGGCTCAGGTCATAGCCCTGGCTCAGCTGCAATTGGTTGTAGCGGGTAAAAACCTGACTGCCCGCCTCCGGAATCCGCACCTGTGAGGATTCCGTGGGGGTGGTGGTGACCTGCCAGCCCAGATCCTCCAGAAATTTCACCCGGCCGTCGTTGCTGCGCAGGGCCGGCGCGGAGGTTTCCTCCGCCTTGCCGCCGCCCAGCAGGAGAATCAGTGCCAGCACCAGAGCGGCCACGGCGGCAAGTCCCAGCAGAATTTTTTTGAAATTGACCTTCGCGGTCATAACCATCATAGAAAATCCCTCCCGATAGACTAGGTAATAAAGCCTATGCGGTTTTCGGACAGGGTAGAACGGAGACACCATGGAACGACTGGACAAATTTCTCTGCGACAGCGGCGCAGGCACCCGCTCCCAGGTAAAGCTTCTGCTGAAAACTGGCAGAGTGACCCTGGACGGCAGAGCCGAAAAGGATGGCAGCCGGAAAATTGACCCCCAGTGTCAGCAAATCGCTCTGGACGGGGAAGTCCTGGGGGGAAAGCGGCGGCTGGTGGTCATGCTCAATAAGCCCGCGGGCTACGTTACGGCTACCGAGGACGCCCAGCAGAAAACCGTTATGGAGCTGCTGCCCAGGCAATGGGCTCACCTGGACTTGAAACCTGTCGGGCGGCTGGACAAGGAAACCGAGGGGCTGCTGCTCTTTACCAACGACGGCGATTTACTCCACTGGCTCATCAGCCCGAAAAAGGAAGTGCCGAAAATCTACTATGCCAGACACGAGGGACAGGCCAGGCCGGAGGATGTGCAGGCCTTCGCCGGGGGGCTGACCCTTCGGGACGGGACGGTGTGCCGCCCGGCGGAGCTGACGCCGTTGGGCCCCGGAGAGAGCCTGATTCAGGTCTGCGAGGGGAAATATCATCAGGTGCGCCGGATGATGGCCGCCCGGGGCATGACAGTGACCTATCTGGAACGGCGGCAGGAGGGAAGCCTGACCCTGGACGATCTGCCCAGAGGTCAGGCCCGAGAACTGACGGAGGTGGAGCTTGCGACCCTGGAGCAGGGCGAATAAAGGGCAAAAGACGGTCATTTTGCTGATAGGATTCCATATGTTACGGAAAGGACTATGGAATATGTTGGAAGAATATCTAAAAAAACAAATCCTTTTTGCAGTAAAATGTCAAAAGGTACTTGCAATGTGCGCAAAAGCTGTGTATAATAACAATGCAATTTTGTGAAATGCGCATTTGTGCAAGATACTAAGGGAGTGACAGAAAGATGTCCAATAGTGTTTTTCAGAGCGTGATTGTCCAGCTGCGGGATATTTCAGACCGGGTGTTCGGCGTTATTGACACCGAGGGCTGCGTGATTTCCAGCACCGATATGTCTCTGCTGGGAGAGCGTTGGCCGGATGCGGCACTGAAGGTGGGAAATGCTTCGGAAAGCATTGTGACCTTCGCCCAGAAGAGCTTCAAGGCCATTATGGGCAACTCCAATTACTTCGAGTATGCCGTGTTCTGCTCCGGCGACGACGAGACTGCCAGAAGCTTCTGCCAGATGGCCTTTATTGCCCTGAACGATGCCAAGACCTTCTATGAGGAGAAGCACGACCGGGGCACCTTTGTCAAGAATATTATTATGGATAATATTCTCCCCGGCGATATTTACATCCGGGCCAAGGAGCTGCATTTTGCCACCGATGCTCCCCGGGCGGTGTTCCTGATCCGCCAGGTGGGTCACAGCGACGTGGCCACCGTGGACGTGCTCACCGGCATGTTCCCGGACAAGATGCAGGACTTTGTCCTGTCCGTTAATGAGACCGACGTTGCCATTATCAAGCAGATCAGCGGCACCGTTACCGCCGAGGATCTGGAGAAGATCGCGGTGAGCGTGGAAGATACCCTGAAAAACGAGCTGCGCATCAAGACCATCATCGGTATCGGCACCGTGGCCGAGCACCTGCGGGAGCTGGCCGACTCCTATAAGGAGGCCCAGACCGCCATTGAGGTGGGCAAGGTCTTCGACACCGAGAAGAGCGTCATGCACTATGAGAACCTGGGCATCGGCCGTCTGATCTATCAGCTGCCTACCACCCTGTGTGAGATCTTCCTGCGGGAGGTTTTCAAGAAGAACTCCCTGGATTCTCTGGATCAGGAGACCCTCTTTACCATCAACAAGTTCTTCGAGAACAGCCTGAACGTGTCCGAGACCTCCCGGAAGCTGTTCGTCCACCGGAATACCCTGGTCTACCGGCTGGAGAAGATCCGCAAGCTGACAGGCCTGGATCTGCGGCAGTTCGACCACGCCATTGTCTTCCGGGTGGCGCTGATGGTGCGTCAGTATCTGGCCTCCCGGGAAAACCGGCAGTAATCTTCGCTTTTTGAAGCTGCCCCGCTTTTGCGGGGCAGCTTTTTTCGCTGCGGGGGCTTTGAAAAAGGTATGTCATTGGTGTGACCCCCTCCGGGGATTCCCTCCGGTCACAATCCTTCGGTTTTTCCGAGCGCTTCCGGATACAACATGTCATTGCGAACCAGCGTCGCAACGCTGGTGTGTCAATCCGTACCCCTGCCTTCTCTGTGGGAGAGGTGCCCCGCAGGGGCGGAAAGGGCGTTTTTACCCTCTCAGTCACTTCGTGACAGCTCCCCCAGAGTGGGAGCCAAGGGGGAACGAGAGAAACGGATTGCCTTCCGCCGCCCGCCGGTACGCAATGAGACCCCTTATTTTGGCGCATACAAACCGGCCGGGGCTCTCTGGCTGGTTTACCATAATTTCAAAATCCTGGAATTTTACCCATAAAAAATGTGGCTCAATTGTGAATTTTTCCGACAAAAATGGCGAGGAACCCGGTTCGCCGTTGACAACTGCAGCGCAATGTGTTACAATTCGGTTACATGCGAGCAGGCTCGGGTGCGCCCGGGGCTGCCTGATACAGGAGATTATACATATGATTGAATTTACGAATGTGGTAAAATCCTATGAGCAGGGCAATAACGCGCTGAACGGCGTTTCCATGCAGATTGAGGACGGAGAGTTCTGCTTCCTCATCGGCCCCTCCGGCTCCGGTAAATCCACCATTATCAAGCTGATTTCCGGAGAGCTGAAGCCCACCTCCGGCACCGTCCATGTGAACGGCTACTCCCTGGAGCGGATCCGCAAGCGGGAAATTCCCTACCTGCGCCGCACCGTCGGCGTGGTTTTCCAGGACTACCGGCTCATCGACAAGATGACCGTCTATGAAAACGTGGCCTTCGCCATGCGGGTGGTCGGTGCCCGGGAGCGGGAGATCAAGGAGCGGGTGCCCTATGTGCTGGAGCTGGTGGGACTGGAAAGCAAAATGAACCGGCACCCCCACGAAATGTCCGGTGGTGAGCAGCAGAGACTGGCCATTGCCCGGGCTCTGGTGAATAACCCCTCCACCATCATCGCCGACGAGCCCACCGGCAACCTGGATCCGGAGCGCTCCTTTGAAATCATGGCGCTGCTCCAGGAGATCAACAATCTGGGCACCACCATGCTGGTGGTTACCCACGACCAGAATCTGGTCAGACTGTTCCACAAGCGGGTCATCTCCATTGACGAGGGCCGTGTGGTCAGCGACGGAGCAGGGGAGGAAGAGATCAATGAAGCTGAATAATTTTGGATATCTGCTGAAAGAGGGCTTCCGGGGTATTTTCCTCCATGGCTTTATGTCCTTCGCCGCCGTGTGCGTGACGGTGGCCTGCCTTGTCATCGTGGGCAGCTTTTCCGCCCTGGCCTATAATCTGGATGAAATGGTTCAGGATCTGAACCAGACCAGCGAAATCCTGGTGTACATCGATTCCGACCTGTCCGACGCGGAGGCAAGAAGCATCGGCACGAAAATCAACCTGCTGGACAATGTCCTTAAGGCTACCTTCGTCTCCCGGGAGGAGGCGCTTCAGGACTTCATTGCCGACCATGACGGCGACAGTGCCTTCAGCGGTGTTCAGGCCAGTGACCTGCGCCATCGCTACATCGTCACCCTGGAAGACAACACCAAAATGGAGCAGACCGACGCGGCTCTGAAGCAGCTGCCCGGCGTGGCCAAGACCAATGCGGCCTATGAGCTGGCAAAGGGCTTTACCACCATTCAGGATGTGCTGCACATCGTCTCCGCGGCGGTGATTGCCGTGCTTCTGGTGGTGTCCCTGCTGATTATTTCCAACACCGTCAAGCTGGCCATGTACGACCGGAAGGACGAAATTGCCATCATGAAAATGGTGGGCGCCACCAACGGCTTCATCCGGCTTCCCTTCGTGGTGGAGGGCTTCTCCCTGGGCATGATCGGCGCCATTCTGGCCTTCGGCACGGAATGGGCCGGCTACGACGCCCTGGTTCAGAAGATCGGCAGCGTGGACTCCTTGCAGCTTTTCAAGTTTGTTCCCTTCCAGGAACTGCTGATTCCCATGGTCATCGTCTTTGCCGCGGCAGGCATGTTCGTGGGCATCGTGGGCAGCTGGACTTCCATCCGGAAGTTTATGAATGTGTGACGGCGGAAAGTCCTGATTCAGGGCTTTCCCGCAGCACATTCCATCCCCCGGAAACGGAAGAAAAAACGAAGGAAACACACTTTTATGCGTATACACAAATTAGCAGCCGCAGCCCTATCCGCCCTGTTGACGACCGCACTGGTGGTTGGTATGCTGCCTCTTTCGGCGGCAGCCGCCTCCTCGGCGGAGATACAGAAAGACATCGATGCGCTGAAGGCAAAGAACAAGGAAATTCAGAAGCAGATTGACGGCGTTCAGAGCCAGTACAATGCCAATATGGACGACATGAAAAGCATTGTAGCCCAGAAAAGCGCGGTGGATCAGGAGATTGCCCTGCTGAGCAATAAAATTGCCGCTACCAATGAACAGATTGTGGCCTACGGACAGCTGATTGCCGACACCCAGGAGGCTCTGGACGCGGCCAACGAAGACCTGCGAACCCTCAGCGAGGAACACCGTCAGCGGATTCGGGCGATGGAGGAGGACGGTAAGCTGACCTACTGGCAGGTGATTTTCCAGGCCAACAGCTTTACGGACCTTCTGGATCGGATTGACATGGTTCAGGAGATCAATGCCTCCGACCGGCGGCGAATTGAGCAGATGCGGATTGCTGCGGATATCGTCACCGCCAATCAGATGAGTCTGGCGGCGGAAAAAGGGGAGCTGGAGGCTGTCCGGGAGCAGCTGGCTTCCGATGAGGCCGCGCTTCAGGAGAAGCGGACGGAGTCCGACGACGTTCTGAGGGAGCTGGAGGCCAAAAGCGAAGAATTTGAACTGCTGATGGAGGAATCCGAGGCCTTGCAGGACGAGCTCATGCAGGAGATCGCCGGTAAGGAGAAGGAACTGAAGGAAGCGAAGTACGATGAGTATCTTGCCAAGCTTGCCCTCCAGGGCGATAACCCCCCGTCCAACGCCACCTGGGTCACCCCGGTGTCCGGCTGGAAGCTGACCAGTCCCTTCGGGATGCGTACCCACCCCATCCTGAAAACCGCCCGGATGCACAACGGCATTGATATGTCCTGTGCCCAGGGCACCCCCATCTACGCCACCCGGGCGGGGAAGGTGACTGCCGCCTCCTATCAGGCCGGCGGCGCGGGAAACTACGTCAGCGTCAACCATCTGGATGGCTTCTCTTCCATTTATATGCACATGACCAATTACGTTGTCTCCGTGGGACAGACCGTTTCCCAGGGACAGCTGATCGGATATGTTGGCAGCACGGGACTGTCCACCGGTCCCCACCTGCATTTCGGCGTATCCTATGCCGGAACTTATGTAAACCCCTTGGCGTATATCAACTGATTGCGCCGCCCGCAAAAAGGAGTGTCTTATGAAAAATCGCAAGCGTCTGGTATCCTTCCTGGCAGGCCTGATGGCCGCCGTCATGCTGCTGACCCTGCTCATGAGTATTCTGCCCACCCGGGCAAGTGCCGCCTCCTCCTCGGAGATCCGCAAGCAGATCAACCAGCTGAAGAAGGAGAAGGAGGAAATCAAGGATAAGATTTCCGATGTTAAGGATCAGTACAAGGCCAACGAAAACGAAATTGCGGATATCATCGCCAAAAAGAACGTCATTGACCAGGAAATCCAGCTGCTCAGCGAGCAGCTGACCAATATGAACGACCAGCTGTCGGCCTACAATCAGCTCATTGCGGATAAGCAGGACGAACTGGACAACGCCGAGGGTCTCTATGACCAGCTGAACCAGGAGAACAAGGTTCGGGTGCGCACCATGGAGGAGGATGGCGAGCTGTCCTACTGGGAGGTTCTGTTCAAGGCCAACAGCTTTTCCGACCTTCTGGATCGGCTGAACATGGTGGAGGAGATCAATGCCTCCGACAACCGCCGTCTGAAGGAGCTCAGCGACGCTGCCGACGCGGTGGAGGTGGCGCAGACCGACCTTCAGGCAGAAAAGGCCGAAATGGAGGAAACCAAGAAAGAGCTGGACACCACCCAGGCGGAAATGGACGACAAGCGGAAGGAAGCGGACAAGCTGCTTCAGGAGCTTCTGAGCAAGGCCGACGACCTGGAGGCTCTGGAGGCGGAATTTGTGGAGATGGAAAACGATTTCCTGAAGCAGATTGCCACCAAGGAGCAGGAGTACAGCGCCGCCAAGCAGGCGGAATGGGCGGCCTATATGGCTACCTATGTGCCCCCCACCACTGCGGCGGCAGGCACCAACATGGATAAGACCAATACCTCCGGCGGCACCGGCGGCACGGCGGTAGGCGGCGGCTGGGTGCGGCCATGCAGCTACACCTCCATTACCTCCCCCTTCGGCAGCCGTACCTCGCCTACGGCAGGTGCGTCCTCCTATCACCAGGGCGTTGACCTGGATACCGGTACCGGCTGGACGGTGGTAGCCGCCAAGGCAGGCCGGGTGGTCATCGCCGGCTATGGCAGTGCGGCAGGCAACTATGTGAAAATCGACCACGGTGACGGCGTGTCCTCCGTTTACATGCACCTGAACAGCTACTGTGTGTCCTCCGGTCAGATGGTCAGCGCAGGACAGAAGATTGGTGAGACCGGTGCCACCGGCGTTGCCACCGGCGACCACCTGCACTTCGGCATTGCCGTCAACGGCGTGTATGTGAATCCCTGCAACTATGTGTCCCTGTAACGATTCTCCCACAGCCCCATAGGGGGCTGTGGGAAGCTTTCTATGGTGAGGTGTGAAAAGAGAAATGAAGAACAAGCTGCTTCGGTTTTTATCCTATGTGGTGGTTGCCATGCTGGCCACTGCCATTACGCTGCAAATGACCGTGAAAACGGGCACCGGCAAGCTGGATCGACTGGAAAATCTGATTCAGGAGCGATACATCGGCGAAGCGGATGGGGAGGCTATGGAGGACGCGGCGGCGGCCGCTATGGTCAAGGCCACCGGCGACCGGTGGAGCTATTACATCCCGGCGTCCCAGTACGAAGCCCACAAGGAGCAAAGCGAAAATGCCTATGTGGGTATCGGCATCACCATTCAGCAGGCCGAGGACGGCTCCGGCTTTCTGATTGTGATGGTCAACCAGAATGGCCCCGCCCAGGAGGCGGGTATCCAGGTCAATGACCTGCTCATTGCCGTAGAGGATCAGGATGTCCGGGAGATGACCGCCGATCAGGTTCGGGAGCTGATTCGGGGGGAGGCCGGAACCAAGGTTTCCCTGACGGTGATGCGCCAGGGAGAGCACCAGACCCTTGCGGTGGAACGCCGTCGGATCGAGTCTGCGGTTGCCACGGGGCAGATGCTGGCCGACGGAATCGGCCTGGTGAAGATCAGTAATTTCGATGAACGTTGCGCCTCGGAGAGTATCGCTGCCGTCCAGAAGCTTCAGCAGGAGGGCGCGAAGAAGATCATTTTCGATGTGCGCAACAACCCCGGCGGCTACGCCGAGGAGCTGGTAAAGCTCCTGGATTACCTGCTGCCCGAGGGAGATTTGTTCCGCAGCGTCAGCTACGACGGCACGGAAAAGGTGGATACCTCCGACGCCGACTGCCTGGATATGCCCATGGCGGTGCTCATCAACGGCAGCAGCTACAGTGCGGCGGAATTTTTCGCGGCAGCTTTGCAGGAATATCAGGCAGCCACCATTGTGGGAGAGCCAACTGTGGGCAAAGGGGTCTATCAGACCACCATCTCCCTGGGAGACGGCTCTGCCGTAGCCCTGTCCACCGGCAAGTATTTCACCCCCAAGGGCAACTCTCTGACGGATGTGGGAGTAATCCCGGATGTGCGGGTGGACGTGGACGAGGAAACCGCTGAAAAAATCTATTACGGCGCGCTGGGCTATGCCGACGATCTCCAGATTCAGGCGGCAATCCAGGTGCTGAACCGATAATACGATTTCTTAATAAAATGATTTCATCATTTTACTTAAGCCGTTTCACGGC
>UQXG01000088.1 GCA_900544945.1 uncultured Eubacteriales bacterium
CCCATGAATTTACTGCTTACCCTGGATGAAAACTATCTGCTCCCCTGCAAGGTCATGCTGGATTCCTTTTTTGCCAGCAATCCCCAGGAGAAGGACGTGACGGTGTATTTGCTCCACAGTGCCATTCCCGGCGGAAAGCTTTCGGAACTGGACACCTTTTGTGCCGGCTTCAGCGCGAAGCTCATTCCCGTTGCCGTGGAGCCGACCCTGTTTGAGAACGCCCCTACCAGCAAGCGCTATCCGAAGGAGATGTACTACCGTCTGCTTTCGCCGCTGATTCTGCCCAGGCAGGTGGAGCGGGTGCTGTACCTGGATCCGGATATGCTCATCATCAATCCTCTTCGGCCTCTGTGGGAGCAAAATCTGGGCGGGAAGGTCTTTGCGGCCGCCTCTCACACGGGACTGACCGAAATGGCAAACGAGATCAACCAGCGGCGGCTGGACACCGAGCATGAATACTTCAATTCCGGCGTGATGCTCATCGACCTGAAGGCCGCCCGGAGTTTGGTGACGGCGGAGGATGTGTTCCGGTGTGTCGGCGAGCACGAGAAGGAGCTGATTCTGCCGGATCAGGATGTGTTCAACATGCTCTACGGGAAGCAGACCCTGCCTGTGGAGGACGTGCTCTGGAACTACGACGTGCGCAACTACGCCAAGTATCTGATCCGGAGCTCCGGCAGTCACGACCTGAACTGGGTCATGGACAACACGGCGGTGCTGCACTTCTGCGGAAAGAACAAGCCCTGGCATGGGGATTATAAAAATCCCTTCGGGATGCTGTACCTGCACTATCAGAATCTGACCCTGCGAAAGCTGGGGCAGAAGCCAGACACGCCTTGATTCACCGGTGAAGCGGTTTGCCGTGACAGGCGGGCAACCGGCTCAATGTACGTTCTGCAATCCCCTGATAGAATATTATGGCAGCACCGCTTTCTTTGATTGCATTGCCCCATCGGACAGGAATCGGGTAAAGAACGCACCCTCACCGGGCGCGCAAAAAGGGATTTCCGCCTCCGGCAGCGAATTGCCCGGATAGCAGAAATCCCTTTTTCTTATGGACGCACCCCGCTCCCACTGGGGACGGACGTGCCGGATGACGGTTTCTTCGCCCGGTAATATTCCTGTTTCCGGGCATACATGGCAAGATCCGCTTCCTTGGTAAGCCGCTCCACGGAAAAATCCGGATGGTCGCCGGCAAAGGCATACCCGGCGGAAATGCTCAGCGTCTTCACCTTCGTCCCGGACCAGGCCGCCGCAATCCGTTGCAGAGCCGCCAGAATTTCCTGGGCCTGGGCTTTGGTCATTTGACCCAGCACCACAAACTCATCCCCGCCGATGCGGAAGATTTTACCCCGATCCCCCACCGCCTGGGTGATACATTGGGCAGCGCCGCATATCAGCTCGTCCCCCGCCTCATGCCCCAGGGCATCGTTGACACCCTTTAAGCCGTTGATGTCCATGAGAAAGACGGTCAGATCCTCCGGAACGGCATCCGCGTACTGCCCCAGACACTCATGGTACGCCAGTCGGCTGAATACGCCGGTCAGAGCATCTACGGAGCTTTTCATGCGCTGCTCCATCAGCTCTTTGTCCATCCGAAGCTGCTGCGCCGTATAATAATCGTAAATCCATTGAAGCAGGATACTGACAACGCAAAAGAGCGCCAGCAGGGCCACCAGGGCTTGCAGCAAAAAGGCGGTGATATTGTGATGCAGGCTTTCGCTGACATTGATGCCTTGCAGGTACAGCTCCTTGAAGATGGCCTTTCGCAGAAACAGGATGCACAGAATGCCCACCACCACCGCGGCGGCTTCCGAATAGATCAGCCGCTTCCGGTTTCCGAACTCCTGCATGGCCGGAGGACAGTCGCATAGCTGCGACAAGCGGTTTTTCACCGACTTTCGGGACAGAATCCAATGGATGCCGCAGCAGGCGATGATCGCCAGGGCATAGGACAGCCAGTCCCGGAATACGGGATAGGAAAACAGATTCTCCAAAATCATTTGCCGCAGCATAGGGAAGCCGCAATATAAGGCGGCGAAAACGCACAGCCCATGAAGAAAGGTGCTGGCGGCCGCAATCCCCCCAATGCCCAGATAGACATACCTGTGGGGCTTCCGGAAATAAAGGTCAAAGAGCCAACCGGCCCCCAGCGCAAACAGCACCCGGGCAAATACCAGCAGGATGGAGCCAAGGGGCATTCCGCTGGCAAAGGGAGAAAATATCCGGTCGAGCTGGGACGGGCTGTAGGTGCCGACCCACATGGACGTGGCCGCAAAAACGCAGGCCACCGGCACACTCCCCTGTGCCCCCAGCATCATGGCCGCCACAATCACAAGAATGTGCAGCGTGGTGGTGGAAATGGCCGGAAGCTCAATGTATCCCAGATAGGAAAAGGCAAACACCGCCTCCCAGGCCATCAGCATCAGGATGATCTCCTGCAATTTCTTTTTCGTCAGAGCGATCCCATATCGCTGTCGAAAACGCTCCATATGAGCTCCTCCTTGTATCTCTTTTTGCGGCAATATCGCCTTGCGTATTCTTACGAACGCGCTTTGGTTAAATTTTTCCGGTTTCCGCCGTCAGCGGATTTGCTTCCCTGGTTAAGAGACAGACCGTCTCGACGGTAGTCTCAGATTCCAAGGACAATTCTTTCACTTCCCCACCTTCAACAGGCATCGGGAAATTGAATACAATGCTCCTGATCCAGCAGCCGTCCTTCCTCTTTTCCGGGTACAGGTCAATTATATGTTATTTCCAGTCTTGGGTCAATAGTTCCGGAGCGATTCTCCGGTAACTCCTGAATTGACATTTCTGCTTGCTCTCATGTATAATTACTTTGAAAATCCCCGGAGGTGAAGTCAATGAGTATGGCTCAGGTTATCCGGGCTGCTATGAAGAAGCAAGGCGTAACTGTCAGTCAGCTTTCAAGGCGGCGATGAAGACGGCATCCGCAGGCAGGAGATTGAAATCTACTACTCTTTCGTCGGAAAAATTGATTTGTCCGCGCAGGAGCACAAAAAAGTTCCAGCCAGAGCAGAATACGCTCTGACTGGAACGAGAAAATTTTTACACAGATTGTGCTTCCTTATCACACATGGGCGCTTGTGCCGTTTCCAACGTCGTCATTCCCTGTCTGGAAGATGCCACTGCGTTCACTCGGTCGTTACAGCGACAGCGCATACGCTTCCGCTTTCACCAGCGTGCAGGTCCCTTCCGACATGAACAGGTCCGCGTGGATGCTGTCCGGGCTGGGATATATGCGGTTCGTCATCACCGCTTCGCCGTCATTGACAAATACTTCAATGGAACTGTGATCCACAAAGATGTGGAGGTCCAACTGACCGTCCTTTTCCCGGAACGGGCAGAAAGAATCCTTCAATTTGCCTTCTCCGCTGGCACTTCTGTCCATGTGGAGTTCTTTCTTCTCGGTATCTACTTCAATGGATGTGTACTCCGTCCCATCTACATTGCCGCGCAGGCGGATCGTAAACTTCGAATTTGCCTCATAGGCAAAGCGGAGCTTCAGCTCCACGCAGTCGCCGTCCAGCGCATGAAAGCGGTCGGTCCCCGGAGCCTGCAAGCTTAAATTCTCAAGCACCTGCGGCGCACCGCGACGCAGCATTTCCGTCTCCTTGCACGGCGTGATCACTGCAGCGCCGTCTTCCCCCACACGGATCTCTCGCGGGAGCGTCATAGCGCCGACCCAGCCCTGGCGCTCGGTGGGATGTTCCATTTGCCACATGTCCATCCATGCGATCACAATTTTACGGTTGCCGTCCGTAAAAGACTGCGCCGCATAGTAGTCCACGCCATAGTCGAGCTTCCCGCGGCAGGTTTCCGTGAACTTGCCCTTTTGGAAATCTACGCGGCCGGAAAAATAAATATTGTCCATATATTCGTCGGTGATCCGGGACTCAAACAGGATCTGTTTGTCTCCGAAGTCCACCAGGTCCGGGCATTCCCACATAATGTCTTTCGGAGAATCATTTTCCACCAGTTGGCTCTGGAATGTAAAATGGACAAAATCTTTAGTGGTAAAGAGCAGCATAACACCGCGGTTTTCTTTGGACGAACCTGCCACAAGATAATATACGCCGTCGTGGAGGAACACCTTGGGGTCCCGGAAATCGGTTTTGCTGTAGCCCTCCGGCGGATACACAATGACCGGATTGTTCTGGCCTTTCACCACCGTGATCCCATCATCCATCAGTTTTGCCCGGCACTGGCACTGCCTAGCTTCCCCGTTTTCCGCATAGACGCCGGTATAAAAAATATTCACTACTCCGTCCACTTCCACACTGCTGCCGGAATAAACTCCGTCAATGTCGTAGGGTTCGAAGGGTGCAATTGCGATGGGGCGGTGCTCCCAGTGCAGAAGGTCCCTGCAAACAGCATGACCCCAGTACATATCGTCCCATTCCGGCTTGTACGGATGGTGCTGGTAGAACATATGGTACGTCTCGCCGTGGCGGATCAGCCCGTTAGGGTCGTTCATCCATCCGGCGGGCGGCATAAAGTGATACGCCTCGCGGTGGTAGTCCGCCGACGCGATTTTTTCCAGTTTTAAGACTGCCTCATTGGCCTTCTCCAACGTTTCTCTGTACTTTCCCATGTTTTTAAACCACTCCATTCACAGATTAAAGAATTCAATCGCACAGCACTCCTGTGGCGTATTTCATAATCAACTCTTCCGTTGCATCTTTTCGTTCAATGTTGCCTGTAATTTTCCCGCTGCGCATTACCAGGATGCGGTCGCAAATCCCCAGCACTTCTGGCAGTTCCGACGACACAACAATCACCGTCGCTCCCTTGTCGGCCAAGTCCGCAATTAGCTTATAGATCTCACTCTTGGCTCCCACGTCCACGCCGCGGGTCGGCTCGTCGATCAGCAGGATACGGCTTTCCGCGTTCAGCCACCGGCCGAACACCACTTTCTGCTGGTTCCCGCCGCTCAGGTTCTTGACAGTCTGGTGTATGTTAGCCGGGCGGATATCCAGAGACTTTACAAGTTCTATGCACTGTTTTTCCTCCGCCTGCAGCTGCAGCTTATGGTGCTTCAGGAATTTTTGCAGCTTGGCAATAGAGATATTGAACTTAACCTTCTGCTGCATAAAGAGCCCGTCGTTTTTCCGTTCCTCAGTCAGAAGCGCAAGACCGTTCTGAATGGCGTCCGCGCAATTCCGGATTTTTACCGGTCTGCCGTAAATTTCGATCTGTCCGCTGTCGGCTTTATCCGCCCCGACAATCGCTCGAAGCACCTCGGTTCTGCCAGCACCGACCAGGCCTGCAAACCCGAGGATTTCTCCTTCCCTGGCCTCAAAGGAAACGTCGACCACCTTTTTCCCCCGGTTTAAGCCGTCCACGCGCAAAGAAACGTTGCCGAATCGGGGGGAGCGTTTGGGATAGATATCTTCTAGCTTTCTTCCAACCATGTTCTCGATCAGAATATCGGTTGTCAGCTCAGACGTTTTGAAGTCACCGACGTGGTGCCCATCTTTTATGATCGTCACATGATCCGTAATTTCAAAGATTTCATTCAGTCTGTGGGAGATGTACACTATGCCGACGCCCTGGGCTGCCAGATTTCGCAGCACTTGGAACATTCCCTTCAGTTCTTCGTCTCCCAGCACGGCGGACGGCTCATCCAGGACCAGCATCCGCGCGTTTCTGGTCAGCGCTTTTCCAATTTCGACCATCTGCCGCTCCGCCAAGGTCATTTCCGAGAGTTTCTGATCTGCGCGAAGCTCAAAGTTCAGCTGTTTGCTGACTCGCTCGACGTTTTTTTCCACCTGCTTCCAGTCGACCACGCCCTTTTTTTGGGGCAAGGCCCCCAGGTACATATTTTCGCCGACGGTCAGGTTGGGAGCCAACATCAGCTCCTGATAGATGAGGGCAATGCCGTTGTCGATCATCGCCTTAGGTGTCGGCGCGGAGATTTTCTTTCCGTCCACCCAAATTTCACCGGATGTCGCCGTATACGCACCGGAAAGGATTTTCATCAGCGTGGATTTCCCTGCGCCGTTTTCTCCCACCAAGCCATGGATTTCCCCCGGCTGTACCGTCAGGCTGACATCGTCTAGTGCTTTAACGCCGGGAAAGTATTTACAAATGTGCTTCATCTCGATGATAGGATTCATTGTATTCACCAATCCACCTTTGGATGTATTTTTTGCCGTTGCCGGCTTCCTGTATGTCGTATATGCCCCTGCAGGTTTCCCAGCCTACATTCCGCAGGCTGGGAAACCATTTTCAGTATTTAGGGCAGCACCGCGCAATTGCGTCTACGCGCTTCGCCGGATCTTTTCCGCCAATTCTGCTGTGTTACCTTAGAATCCTTTACCTAGATATTCAGCGACGTTATCGGCTGTCACAACCACGGAAGGAATAATAACTTCCTTGTCGGTCAGTTCGCCGCTGAGCATCTGGTCAACGGCAATGATGCCTTCGGGCGCGCAGAAAGAGTAGACCGCAGAACCCGTCAGGATCCCCTGGTTAATCAGTTCAAAGGCGGCGTTCTCGCCATCGATACCGAAAACCGCAATTTCGCCCGTTCTGCCGGCAGCCGCGATCGCCTGGGCCGCCGCCATAGACATCTGGTCATTGTGGGCATAGACAGCGTCAATTTCCCCGGAATCGTATTTGGTCAGCATGTCTTCCATATAAGTCATGGCCAAAGTACCCTTGTAGTCGCAGTACTGCTCCTCGATCACAGTCACATTGGGATGGTTCGCCAGTTCATCGCGGAACCCAGCGTTCCGGTCCGTAGTGGCTGTTGTGCCAGCCGTACCCTGGATCTCAATGACGGAGCCTTCGTCGCCGATGGCATCGCACAACGCCTTTGCCACGACCTTACCGATGTCATAGTCCGAAGAGCCGACGTGCAGATCTACGTCCAGTGACGCATGGCTGTCCATGGTCACCACTTTGATGCCGGCATCCATCGCCTGCTGCAGCACGGTGTTGAGACCGTCAGCAGACAGCGGACTGACCATGATGACGTCCACACCTGCTGCAATATGGTCTTCAATATCCTTTACCTGCTTGCTGACATCGCTGTTGGCGTTGGTTACCATGAACTCATACTTGCCTGGGAAGTTTTTCTCGGCATAGGCCTCGTTGTCTTCCACCTGCTTGACACGGAACTGATGATCCATAGCAGATTCGGCAATTCCAATGAGAATGGGTTCGCCGTCCGTTTTGGCAGGTGCTTCCGCAGACTCCCCAGTGGGCTGTACTGCCGGCTTTTCAACGGTCTGTTCGCTGGCGCAGGCGCACAGTGCAAACAGCAGCGTAAGCGCCACCATCAAGCTAAGAAATCTTTTCATTTTTTTTATTCCTCCTTTGATATTTTATGTTAAAACCCCATGGGTCCCAACATCTTTAAGAAGTTCTGTCAGCCACGGTCTCTTGTGCGGATTCTGTCGATCAGTACCGCGGCAACGATAATCAGGCCCTGTAAAATCTGCTGCAAGAACGGGGACACGCCCTGCAGGTTCAGCACATTATTCAGCACGACAATAATGCCGGCGCCGATCAGCGTCCCCCAAACGCCGCCCTGTCCGCCTAGAGAACTGGTGCCGCCGATGATAACCATTGCGATGGCGTCCAGTTCCATGCCATTTCCGGACGTGGGGTCACCGGAGAGCAGACGCGAGGTATAAATGAGTGCCGCAAAGCCGGAAAGCATGCCGCAGATCACGTAGACCATCATTTCAACGGTTTGGACTTTGATGCCCGCTAAACGCGCCGCTTCCTTGTTGTCACCCACGGCGTAAATGCAGCGTCCGAAGGTCGTGTATTTCAGGATAAAGGCAAGGATGACAATTAAAATTCCAAAAATATAGACTGGAACCGGAATCCCCCACAGCTTTCCTGCGGCAAACCAGTTGAATTTTCCCGAATAGGCAAGGATGCTGACCGGCGCGCCATGGGAAATCATCAGCGTCAGACCCTGGATGGCGGTCATGGAGCCCATCGTCATAATGAATGGAACAATCCGTCCTTTCACCACTCCGATGCCGTTCAGCAGACCGAGAAGCGCACCCGCCAGAACACCGATGACCATCACCAGCGGGATGGGAACGTTCATGCAGATCAGTTTGGCGCTCACAACGGACACGAACGATACCACCGCGCCCACAGACAAATCAATGCCGCCGGTCAGGATTACAAACGTCATGCCCATTGCCAGCACGCCGCTGATGGATATAGACCGGATGTTGTTGATAACGTTGCTTGTCTGAAGGAACCTTGGGCTGATCAACGACGCTAGGACAATCATGAGAATCAGTGCCCAAACCGATCCGTTGACATTTTTCAGTCTGTTTTTCAGGTTATCATTTGTCAGTCTTTTCATTTAACATCTCCACCTTTGTTTCATCTTCTAATTTGTTTTATCTACTAATTTGTTCCATCTGCTAAACTAAAAGTTGACTGGGTTCAGAGAGAATTCTGTCGATGGCAATCAGCGCCGCACCACAAAGAATCACATCATCCTGCATATCGGAATATTGGATGTCCAGCTTTTCATAAATGGGCAGCAGAAGCCGTTCCCGAAGCACCTCCCGGATTTTCCGCATCATGACCTCACCTCCGCCAGTCATGATGTCGCTGATGATAACTTTGTCTGGGTTGTACATGTTGACCAGCACCTGCAGACCGTATCCCATATACGTCCCCATCTGTTCTACCACAGAAACGGCATAGCTGTCTCCCTGATTCATGGCCGCGAAGATGTCGCTGACACTGATTTCTGGGAGGAGGCTCAGGCAGCTTTCCGGGTGGTCGGAAATCTCATTTCTCACTTGCTGTTCCATCGCCACCGAAGAGCAGTACTTGAGAAGACACCCGCGATTGCCGCATTCGCAGGGGATTCCGTTGTAATCGATACTGACATGCCCGATTTCACCAGCGATTCCGAGGCTCCCATTAAACACCTTCCCGTTGATGACCGCGCCGGAGCCGATTCCTTCGCTGGCTACGAAGTGCACAATTGTCTTGCTTGGAGAGCGGTCCTCATCCGACCACCAACACGCAAACGCCCCCGCATGGACGTCATGTTCGATAAACACTGGGATATCAATACCCGAGAATGCGGTGCGGATATCCACTTCGTTGCAGCCCTGTTGTTCGCGGATGCTGCGGACGCGACCTTCGTTTTTGAAAAATGGACCAGGGACGGCCATGCCGATGGCCATGATCTTGGGATAGCGACTGCGGAACTCCGCGACGTTTCTCAGAATAACCTGTACAGCTTTGTCGATATCGTCCATGTACTGCAGCGGTTCCATGCGTTCCTCGTATTTTTTTGCCCTAATGTCGTAAACGCCCACCAGGACCGCAGTTCTTGACAGCTTGACCCCAAGAACCTGAAATTGTTTCCCGTTCAACTTCAAACCTATGGACCGGCGACCGCGTAGACCCTCGGTCAGCCCAGTCTCCTTGACCACGCCCGCCTCGACCAAGCTCCGGATGATCTTCGTGATGGAAGCCTGCGTTAGACCAGATATCCTGGACAATTCCGCTCTGGAACATCCAGGATGGCTGCTCAGGTACTTTACGACCAACGCACGATTCATACTCTGGATATCGTCGAGATTTTTTCCTTCTCTCTCCATACATACTTCCTCTCACAGCGTTATGCTCTTATTGCTTAACTGCGTTTATTGATAAATCGAGTATATATTATATAGCGAGTAATGT
>UQXG01000089.1 GCA_900544945.1 uncultured Eubacteriales bacterium
AATGGTGAAGATTGCGGCTAAAGAATAAAAGATAATGCCTAATCTCTACCTCCAATTCCTCATTGCTCATTCCTAATTTCTAATGATTGAGAAAACTCCTAACTCCTACATCCTAACTCCTAACTTGCAATTTCCGTTCCCGGAAAATAGTACCCCAAAATGTCCTCCCAACCCGCGCCGCCTTCGGCCATGGCTTTAGCGCCATATTGGCTCAGGCCAACCCCGTGGCCGTACCCGCGTGTGGTGATGACAAACTGCCCGCCGCGCCAGGCAATGGCAAAGCAGGTGCTGCGCAAATCAAGGGCCTTGCGCACCTCCAGCCCGCTCACCATTTGGCCGCACAGCTCCAGCGTGCGCACATACCCGGCTTTGTCCCAGGTGGAAGCACCGACCCAGCTTTCGGGGGAATCATTGGGGGTAAGGCCCAATTCTTCCAGCGCGGTGCGTACCTGCTCGGCGCTGTACTGAATGGTCACTTCGTACCCATCGGCAAACTTATCCCATGCGGAATCCACGCCGCATAAGTAAGGCAGCTGGCCGCCCCACACGTTCTGGCTGGCTTCGGTGTGGCCGCTGCTGATGGCATGGTAGCAGGCAGCGGCAGGCTGTCCGTTGTACAAAAGCACCGTCTGCCCGGTACGGGCGGCAAGAGATTGCAGGCGCTGCATGTTGGCGGCGTAATCACTGCCCCAGCGGCTTTGCAGAACCTCGCTGCTGGTCCAGCCGCTGCACAAAGCGCTGTTGGCGGTAAAGCTCTGCCCCTGAGCGGATAAGTACAACGCATAGCTGCGGCTGGCAACCATCTGGGCCAACAGGGCGTCATCCGGCCAGGTTGCGGGCATCTCGCAGGCGGCAGCACCGACCATAAAATCCACAGCGGAAAGGGTGAAGTCGGAATCGCTGGCTTCATCATGCAGGGTGATGGTTTGGGGGAATGTGGGTGCAGCGGAAGGCGCGGCAGTGCTTTCCGGCTGTGCTGCCGCAGTAGGCGCGGCGGACGGCGTAACCGTGGGGGCAGCCTGTACCGGAACACTGGGGAACAGCAGGCAGAGAAACGGCACCGCAGTGCTTAACGCGGTAAGCAGGGCGGCACAGAGCAGCGTGCGCTTCAAAACGGCAGATCCCTCCATTCCGGCAGGTGCGGCGCACGGCAAAACCTTGCATTTTGCCGCGGAGAACCGTATAATAAATAGCACTGGCGGGGCTTGTCTTGCATCTTGACCCCGGAGCCTGTTACCATTGTATTCGCCGCAAGGGGGATTTATGCCCGGCGGGAAAGGCTGTCCTATGAAAAAGTCAAAGAACAAATATTCGCCGTGGCCGGCAGTAGCGCTGTGCCTGGTGTTTTTGGCGCTGCGCATTGTGGATCTGGCACTGTTTACGGACCCGGAAACCAGTTTCCCCACGGTGGGTCCCTCGGCGGCGCGCTGGGGGACCGCGCTGGTTGGTGCGGCGGCGCTGCTTGTGATGGGTCGCAGGGCGGATGAGAAAATTGCCCCCGGCAGAAAAAGCCTGATGGGTGTTATGATGGCGGTAACGGGGACTGTGCTGGTACTGGCGGGGCTTTCGCAGCTGTTGAGCGCCACAGTGGTGTGGCCCAGCATGGTGCTGCTGACGGCGGCGGGCGTGTGGTTCTTCGCTATGGGCTGGCGGGT
The DNA here is from genome assembly GCA_900544945.1 of uncultured Eubacteriales bacterium. Lineage (GTDB taxonomy): Bacteria > Bacillota > Clostridia > Oscillospirales > Oscillospiraceae > Faecousia. The sequence goes on from UQXG01000089.1 coordinate 1,656, forward strand.
TCTTTCGGCCCCGGAAGGGCGTGGAACCGCCATGCCGCCCAACGCCGTGCAGTGCCTGATCCCTACGGCGGCGCTGTTGTGGGTGCTGATCCAGCGGTTTTCCATCATCCCGGCGGCATCGGCGCGGCTTGGCTGTACCTTCCGGGTGCTGGGGGCGCTGGGCGCGCTGCTTTGTGTGGGGATGCTGTGCAAGCTGCTGTATGTTCCCGGCGGTACCTATGGCTGTACGGTGCAGCAGTACGGCAGCCTGGCATTTTACTTTGCAACCTGCCACGAACTGCCGCAGGCCATCTTTGAGCTGGTGCGCGGCAGCGTCTCTGAACAAACCCTGCTGACCAGCCTGGCCATGGGCTGCGTTGGCCTGTGCGGGCTGGCGGCCATGCTTACCACGGTCCCGCGCAGTAACCCGACAAAAAAAGATAAGGCAGACTGAACCGATCCTCCAGCAGCTCCTGCGTGCTGGGGGATTTTTGTATGCGGCAGCCGGGACAAAGGGGCAAAAATGCAGCCGCGGCAAACTGTGCTCCGCTGTCAAACACCACAGCCCCGCCGCTTTGCCGGGCCAGCGCCTGCCACAGCGGCAGCACCCCGGCGGGGGCACCGCCCCGCAGGCAGAGCAGCACAGCGCGGGAACGCGGCTTTACTTCCAGCACCGCCTGCCCGCCGCAGGCCAAAACAGGGCGCAAGGCTTCCAGGACGGCGGCCTGCACCAGCGCCGGGCGCGCTGGAACAGGGCAGGTGATCCCCGACGGGAACATGGCATACAGCCAGCCGGGGCGGCGGCGCACGCATTGGGTCAGTGCCCCGGTCAGTGTTTGCAGCGTGCCGCATAATTCGCACCCCGCACCGCCCGGCTGGGCCAGCAGCTCCTGCACGGTCTGCGCCCGCAGCTGCGGCAGAACCAGCTCCGGCCCAAGCCCGGCCAGCGCCCGGCGGGCGGCTTCTTCCGCCAGGGCGGCGCGCCGGGTGGGGAAACGTGCAGAAGGTGGAACCATGGCAGCAGCCTCCGTGTGGTGATAAATGGGGCAAAACCTGTGGCATTTACCCCGGCGCGGTGCCGGGGCAAGGATAGTATGCCCGAAAAATACCGCCAAAGGCCATACAGTTATTGACAATACGCCAAATTGGCGTTGAAAACCGCTGCTTTTTTTGCCCAAAACATAATTTTTGCTCAATTTGCGTTAAAATAATAACAGCCCCTCTTGCAGTTTTGGCAGGAATGGGGTACAATAGAATCAAACCGGAAAGCGGCAATAAGCCGCTTGGGTGGGGCGGGTTCAACCCCGTTCCGAATATAAAATCTTTGGGAGGATTTTACTATGGCTGTTAAAGTTGCTATCAATGGTTTTGGCCGTATCGGCCGTCTGGCTTTCCGTCAGATGTTCGGTGCTGAGGGCTTCGAGATCGTCGCCATCAACGACCTGACCTCTCCCAAGATGCTGGCTCACCTGCTGAAGTACGATTCCACTCAGGGTAACTACGCTGCCCAGGGTCACGTCGTCGAGGCCGGCGAGGACAACATCGTTGTCGATGGCAAGAAGATCACCATCTACGCAAAGGCCAACGCTGCCGAGCTGCCCTGGGGCGAGCTGGGTGTTGACGTTGTTCTGGAGTGCACCGGTTTCTACACCTCCAAGGCCAAGGCTCAGGCTCACATCGATGCCGGTGCCAAGAAGGTCGTCATCTCCGCTCCTGCCGGCAACGACCTGCCCACCATCGTTTACAACGTTAACCACAACATCCTGACCAAGGAAGACAACATCATCTCCGCCGCTTCCTGCACCACCAACTGCCTGGCTCCCATGGCAAAGGCTCTGAACGACCTGGCCACCATCGAGACCGGCATTATGTGCACCATCCACGCTTACACCGGCGACCAGATGATCCTGGACGGCCCCCAGAGAAAGGGCGACCTGCGTCGTTCCCGCGCTGGTGCCGTGAACATCGTTCCCAACTCCACCGGTGCTGCCAAGGCCATCGGCCTGGTCATCCCCGAGCTGAACGGCAAGCTGATCGGCGCTGCTCAGCGTGTTCCCACCCCCACCGGCTCCACCACCATCCTGAACGCCGTGTGCGCTAAGTCCGTCACCAAGGACGAGATCAACGCCGCCATGAAGGCTGCCGCTACCGAGTCCTTCGGCTACAACGAGGACGAGATCGTTTCCTCCGATATCATCGGTATGCGTTTCGGCTCCCTGTTCGATGCCACCCAGACCATGGTCTGCGCTCTGCCCGACGGCAAGACCCAGGTTCAGGTCGTGTCCTGGTACGACAACGAGAACTCCTACGTTTCTCAGATGTGCCGCACCATCAAGCACTTCGCTACCCTGCTGTAATCGGCAGTCAAGTGAACAGCTTCCCGCCCCAGGCTCTCGCCTGGGGCGGTTTTCGTTGACTTGAGCCGCCGTTGGGAATCTGCGCACTGAAATAGAAGCTGTCATTGCGCACCAGTGACCGAAGTCACTGGTGTGGCCCCTTCCAGGTTTTTTTCAATGGACTCACCTATAGCAATCCGAAAGATTCTGACGCAGTTCGTTAGGGCGGCCGGGGGATTCTTAGGGGGGCGGCTTTGCCGGCAGCGCCCCCTAAGCCGGCTTCTTATCAATGTTCTTGCCGGGACAAGGACATTGCCCCCGGAGGGACCAGCACTGAAAGCTTCTTGGAGGCTTGGAACATAAGCGCAAATCTGCAACTTACGGGCCAATGAGGGCATTGGTCTACAAGTTCTGAATCGGTTCTCGGAAGAAACGGGGGATTGCCACGCCAGTGTGAGCACTGGCTCGCAATGACCAGCGTATTTTTACGCCTTTCCAGAATAAATCTGCCAACATTGGCAAACACTACCTCCGAACTCAATTTATGGAGGTATGAATCATGGTTCATTCCAGAATTTTGGCCTTGGCCTGCGCCCTTTTGTGCGTTGCCGGGCTTTGCGCCCCGGCCTTTGCCGCGGAGGTGGAAAGCGGCAGCAGCTATTGCTTCGGCGCGGGGGATTTTTCCGGCGATCGGGAGGTTTCCGGCATCTGGCTGACAGAACTTCCCGAGGGGTACGCCGCCGTGAAGCTAGGGGACAGAACCCTGCACGCCGGAGATGTACTGACCGCCCAGCAGATTTCTCAGATGACCCTGTGGCCGAGAGACACGGAAGAAGACCGGCTGCTGGAGGTGGGTTATCTGCCCATCTATCCCGACGGTACGGCGGAACCGGCGGTGCTCACCCTGTCCCTCTGGGGTAAGGAGGATAAGCCCCCCATCGCCGAGGACTCCACCCTGGAAACCTATAAGAATCTTCCCAATACCGGAAAGCTGAAGGCCTCCGATCCGGAGAATAAGGCGCTGACCTACACTGTTACCCGCCAGCCTCGCCGGGGTGTGGTGACGATCGCCGAGGATGGCAGCTTCACCTACACCCCGAAGAAAAATAAGGTAGGCATTGACTCTTTCGTCTATACCGCCACAGATCCGGCGGGGAAGACCTCCCGGGAGGCTACGGTGACTGTTACCATTCTCAAGCCCACGGATGCCACCCAGTACACGGATACCCTGGGGCAGGATTGCCGGTTTGCCGCCGAGTGGATGCGGCAGACGGGGATTTTCGTGGGGGAGACCCTGGACAAGACTGCCTGCTTCGGCCCGGAAAAGCTGGTGACCAAGGGAGAGTTCGTGACCATGCTGGTAAAGACTCTGGATTTGCCTCTGGAGCAGGAGGCGTCCTACACGGGCTACGAGGATGAGATTCCCCTCTGGCTTCAGCCTTACCTTGCGGCAGCAGTCCGGTCGGGTCTGACGGAGGGGCTGGAGCAAGAGGTTTTCGAGGCAGACAGTCCTATTTCCGTTCTGGAAATGGATACGCTTCTGAACAATGCCCTGACCCGGGAAACAGGAAGCTTCGACTCCCCGGAGCAGCCCGTCACCCGTGCCCAGGCGGCCTGCGCCCTCTACGATGCGGCAAACCAGTTGAAAACGGAGCAGTGGAAAGAGATTCGGTAAAAAAGGCGGCGAAAAGCCGCCTTTTTTGCACCTTTTCGGAAAACCATACTATACTGATGGCAGGAGGTGCGTTATGGAAGCATGTATTTGGATGGCGTTGGCGGCGACTTTTGGCACCTGGCTGGTGACGGCTCTGGGAGCGGCCACGGTGGTGTTCTTTTCTTCACCCAAGGAGAAAACCCTGAATCTGATGTTGGGCTTTTCTGCCGGGGTCATGATCGCGGCCAGCTTCTGGTCATTGCTGGAGCCTGCCATCGCCCAGGCGGAGAGACTTCCGGGACTGCCTGCCTGGCTGGTGGCAACGGCAGGGTTTCTGATCGGTGCTCTGTTCCTCTGGGGTTCTGACAAACTGGTGAGCCGGGCACTGGGACAGGTGGAGGTCGGCGGGAAAAAGCGGGTGATTCTGCTGGTGCTGTCCATCACCCTGCACAATATTCCAGAAGGCCTGGCGGTGGGAGTTGCCTTCGGCGCTTTGCAGAACGGGTATAGCCCGGAAGCCCTGATGGGGGCGGTGAGCGTGGCTGTGGGGATAGGACTACAGAATTTTCCGGAGGGTGCGGCGGTGTCTCTGCCTTTGCGTCGGGAAGGGTGCAGCCGGAGCCGAAGCTTTCTCGTCGGCCAGGCCTCAGCCTTGGTGGAACCGATGGCAGGGGTTTTGGGAGCCTGGCTGGTTACTTATGTGCAGCGGCTGCTGCCCTATGCCCTGTCCTTTGCGGCAGGAGCCATGATTCTGGTAGCCGTTCATGAGCTGATTCCGGAATGTCAGAAAAACCGTCAGGAACAGCCCTATTTTGCCACCATGGGCATTATTCTGGGCTTTGCGGCCATGATGCTCTTAGATGTCATGTTGGGCTGATTGACTTTCCTGGCGTTTCGGGCTATACTAAGGCATAGAGGTGATACACATGAAACGCAAAAAGTTCTGGAAGGATGTTTCCCGATTTGTGACCCCGGCGGCTCTGATTGTCTTAGGCCTGGTGCTGCTGTTCTGCCCGGATACGGCCTCTGCCCTGATTTCCAGGGTGGCGGGCTGGGTGCTGACCTTCAGCGGCATTGTGGTGGCCGTTGCCATGGTGGTGGACGGACGGCTGTCTGTGGGACAGCTGCTATCCGCTCTGGTGCTGGTGCTCCTGGGACGGTATCTGATAGCCCACCCTCTGGCCTGGGCTGCTTGGGGAGGCCGGATCATCGGCGTGCTGGTGCTCCTGCGAGGCGCCCGTGATTTTACCCTGTCAACGCTGACCCAGGGGAAAATTCTGGCGGTGGTGACGGCTCTGGTAGGCGTGATGCTGATCTTCCTGCCCCTGACCGCCTCCCGGATGGTGTTCTCCGTCTGCGGCATTGTGGTGCTGGTCGTCGGCGGCGGGATGCTCTGGGAGCGAATCTGGGAGCGGAAATTTATGGAGGGCGATGATCCCAACATCATCGACGCTCTGTGATTTTTAGCTGGTGTGCCCTGGATGACCGAACCGGCCATGAGGCCGGGCGGGCTCTGCTGGCAGAGCTTTACCGCCGGGAAACCGGGGAGGCTCTGCCGCCCATTGTGATAAGTCCACGGGGCAAGCCCTTCTTTGCGGATAGCCCCTGGCATTTTTCCATCAGCCACACCCGAAAGCACGCCTTTTGTGTGCTGGACAGAGAAAATATCGCCATTGACGCGGAGGAACTGGATCGCCCGGTAAATCCGCGCCTGGCAGAAAGAATCCTGTCCCCCAGGGAAAAGGAACAATTTGAAGCTGCTGCCGACAAAACACGGGCGCTGCTGACCTTCTGGGTACTGAAGGAGGCGGCAGCCAAGCTCAGCGGGGAGGGCCTGCGGGGCTTTCCCAACCACACAAATTTTTCCCTGGATGACCCCCGGGTGCGGGAAATCGAGGGCTGCTTGGTAGCTATTTTACAAGAAGGAGAAACTTATGCTCTTTGATACCCATGCCCACATGGATGACCGGGCTTTTGACGAGGATCGGCAGACGCTGCTGGCAAGCCTGCCCGGTCAGGGAATCGGATTGCTGATGAACCCGGGCTGTTCTCTGGAATCTTCCCGGCGGGCGGATGCCCTGTCCCGGGCCTATGACTACATCTACGCCGCCGTAGGTTCCCATCCGGATGCCGCCGACGAGGTAGACCCGGCGGCGCTGAAGGAATATCGGCAGCTGTGCCGGGAGAACCCGAAAATCCGTGCCATCGGCGAAATCGGCCTGGACTACCACTATGAGGACATTCCCAGAGACCGGCAGCAGGCAGCCTTCCGGGCCCAGATGGGTCTTGCCCGGGAGCTGGGGCTGCCGGTGATTGTCCATGAGCGGGAAGCCCATGAGGACGGAATCCGGATTGTGGAGGAATTCCCGGAGGTCACCGGGGTGTTTCACTGCTATTCCGGCTCAGCGGAAATGGCCAAGTGGCTCATTGGCCGGGGCTGGTACATCGGCTTTACCGGGGTGCTGACCTTCAAGAATGCCCGGCGGGCGGTGGAGACCGCGGCGGCCATCCCCCTGGAGCGGATCGTCCTGGAAACGGACTGTCCCTACATGTCCCCGGAGCCTTTCCGGGGTAAGCGGAACGACCCGGGCAGGCTCTACCGGATGGCGGAGAGGCTGGCGGAAATCCGGGGACTGCCTCTGGAGGAAATCCACCGGATCACCTTCGAAAACGGAAAACGATTGTATCGGATATGAGAAAAGGGGCTGTCTCACTAAGGACTCAGGTGGGTCAAAATAGTCAAAAAGAAGCTGTCATTGCGAACCAGTGACCGACGTCACTGGTGTGGCAATCTCCCGGATAGGAGTAAAACCCCCGATTTTCGGACGTAATTGTTCGAAAATCGGGGGGATTGCCACACCAGTCTGCGATATATTACGGTATGATTGCCACTGGCAATCATCACTATTTTAATTCGCTGCGCGGAGCACCACTGGTTCGCAATGACAGTTCTTCTATTTGGGCACTTTGTCTTTTTGAGACAGCCCCTTTTTTGCGTGCGTTACGGCTTGCGGAAGAAGGCGGCAGCTACGGCACCGGGGCCCGCATGGGTGCCGATCACGCTGCCGATGACGGTGCAGCGAAGAGAATCCACCCCTTTTTCCCACAGAGGCGTACTGTCGGCAATGTACTTTTTCAGAAGGACGTCGGTCAGGCCGGTATAGCCCAGCAGAATGGGCTGGGAGAAATCAATACCGCCGGCCTTGCCGATTTCCTGAACCAGCAGGTTGTTGGCCTGGCGGGAGCCTCTGGCCTTGCCCAGAATGTGAATCACGCCGTCCTCAATGTTGACCACGGGCTTGATATTCAGAAGCCCGCCGGCGAAGGCGACCGCGGCGGAGATCCGCCCGCCCCGCTTCAGGTATTCCAGGGTATCCAGCATGGCAATCAGGCAGATATCCTTCTTCTTTTCTTCCAACGCGGCAGCGATTTCCCGGGCACTCATTCCGGAATCCGCGCAGTTCAGGGCGTACTCGGCGAGAATTCCCGCGCCGATGGTCACACTGCCGCTGTCCACCACATAGAACTCCCGGTATTCCGCGGCGGCAAGCCGGGCGCTCTGGCAGGTGCCGGAGAGCTGGTGGGCCAGGGTGATGATCACGGCGGTGTCGCCGGCGGCGGCTATTTCGGAAAGGACGGCATCAAAGGCGGCGGGAGTGGCCTGACTGGTGGTGGGCATCACGTCGCTTTCGATCAGGCGATTGTAGAATTCCTGATGGCTGATGGTCACGCCGTCCACAAATTCCTCGGTGCCGAAGGTGACGGTCAAAGGTACCACGGCAAAGCGCCCGGCAATCTCCGGGGCGACATCTGCGGTGGAGTCGATAACGATTCTGACTGACATGGATTTCCTCCTTATTTTAATGTCTGCTGAATAAGCCGCTTTGCGGCTTATTCACGCACCGTCAGGTGCGCAATTCCATAAAAATGGCTCTTTGAAACCGTTTTTATGGAATTCAGACAGAAATCAATGGGTATCCGAATTGCATGGCGTTCCATGCAATTCGGCAGGTGCAAGG